>NZ_CP024091.1:316080-632160 GCF_002736205.1 Pedobacter ginsengisoli
AACTACCTTACAACGAATAAAAGAAAGTATTGAAACTACTTTTGAAACTAAATTTAACGCCTGCCTGTTGAATCATTATCGAGACGGTAAGGATTATATGGGCTGGCATAGAGATAATGAGCGAAACCTGGGTAAATTTCCTGTAATTGCCTCAGTAAGTTTTGGAGCTTCAAGGATTTTTCAATTTAGGAATTATAAAGATAAATTGCCAATTGTTTCTATTGAGTTGACCCATGGAAGCTTGTTGATAATGAAAGGGGAGACCCAGCATTATTGGGAGCACAGACTCCCTAAAACGGTAGTTGAAACTCAACCAAGAATTAATTTGACTTTTAGAATGATTAAATCATAGGATCTGGTATTTGTTAATAGAAGAAAGCGAAATGTTTGTTGGAATTAAGTCAGAAAAGTATTTGAAATTTTAATTGTATCTTAAACCCATTACTTTTGTTAACACTGTTAACTAAAATTAAACCAGTATGGGAATTGCAGAACGTAAAATCAGACAAAGAGAAGAATTCAGATCGAGTATTCTGGAAGCTGCATGGCTACAGGTGCTAACTGACGGCTGGCAATCTTTATCTATTCGTAAAATTGCGGATGCCATTGAATACAGTATTCCGGTTATTTACAATCATTTTGAAAATAAAGAAGCTATTCTTTTGGAATTTACTAAAGAGGGCTTTCAAAAATTGGCAGATGCGCTTGTTGAAGTGAAGAACAAGCACACTAAACCATCGGAACAACTAGAGGCTATGGCGCATGCTTACTGGGATTTTGCTTTTGAACACAAGGAGTACTATCAGTTGATGTTTGGTCTTGGGATACCTGCATGTGAAATGGTAAATCAAATTGCCGAAATGAAACATATGACAGGTATTATGATAACTACTATTCAAGAGGCAATTGCTTTAGGTGGCAATACCGAAATCAACTATTTTTTAAAATATCATACCTACCTTTCCATTTTGCATGGTTTGGTTTCAATAGAGATGATTCAGAAGGTTGGAAAACCTGATCCAGAGAAGAAATTGATCCTTCAGGATGCGATTTCTGGATTTATTAAATCATTTACAAATAATTAATTTCTAAAATTTCTATATTTATCGTTAACTGAAAACTGAAAGTTTAAACATGAGAAAACTATTTAACACTAATTTTAACAATGAAGGCGTACATTTTATGCTTCTTATTACCCGTATTGCCGTTGCTGCGTTTATGCTTACCCATGGCCTTCAGAAATTACCGTGGCTTTTAGCCGGGGGTGAGATTCAGTTTGCAGATCCTATAGGTCTTGGTCAGGCTACATCTCTTGTATTAACTGTATTTGCAGAAGTTGTATGTTCTGTTTTGATTTTATTAGGGTTGGGAACCAGACTTGCAGTAATACCTTTGATAATACTCATGCTTGTTGCTGTTCTTATTATTCATGCACCAGATGCATTTGAGAAAAAAGAGCTTGGATTACATTTTCTGGTTACCTACTTGTTTTTACTTGTTGCCGGTTCAGGTAAGTATAGTGTAGATCATTTAATAAGCCGTAATAGTAATAGCCGTAGACGATAATGAAAAATCGATTTGTATAATTTTTCTGAATAATCCGTTATAGCTGTTATGAAAAAGATATTATTAATTTGCCTGATGGCGATGGGGATAGCTGGTTGTGGCATAAATAAGCAGGCTCAACAGATAAAAGCTCTTGAAAGATGTAAATACAGGATCACTTCGGCTGATGAGATCAGTTTGGCTGGTGCTGATGTAAAAAAGATGATCAATAACCAGGATATTAATCTGGGTAGCCTTCCGGGGCTTGCTCTTGGATTGTTGAGAAGGGATATTCCATTAAGAGCGCGCTTGAACCTGGAAGTGAAAAATCCTACTGGCAATGATGCTTCAATTAATCAGTTTGAGTATAAAATATTAATAAACAGACAGGAGCTTGCCACAGGTTTTGTAAATCAGGAAGTAAATGTAACTGCAGGACAAGCTACTGTAGTGCCCGTTGATATGGAGGTGAATGTTTATCCGTTTATTTCTGACAGCAAAGTAATGAGAGAGATCACTGATTTTGTTCAGTCAGGGAAAAATGGACCTGAAAAGAAAGGGATACTTACACTTAAAATCAGACCAAGTATTAAAGTTGCCGGAGGATTAGTGAAGTATCCAGGCTTTATTACTATTGATAAGGAAGTTAGCAGTAAGATTCTCCTATAAGAACCGTAGTATTTTTGCAGGATTGTTACGGATTTAAGTTTTCAATAACACTTGGGATTAATGTTTTTTAATTATTTTCGGGCTATCTAGAGTTTACATAAAATGTAATCTAAGATGTTTATATGAAGTTACGTTTATGTTCGCTCCTGATTACGGTGCTGATTCCTTCGTTAATTAAGGCCCAGAATATGCAGCAGCTTAATGCTGCGGAGATAAAGCAGGGTCTTGAAGGTTTGAATGTTGCTGGCAGTGTTTTATATGTTGCTGCTCATCCTGATGATGAAAATACCAGGTTGTTGGGTTATCTGGCAAAAGAAAAAAAGGTTAGAGCCGGTTATTTGTCGCTGACAAGAGGCGATGGAGGGCAAAATCTTATTGGTAATGAACAGGCAGAATTGCTAGGGTTGATACGGACCCAGGAATTGCTGGCAGCCAGACGCACAGATGGTGCCGAGCAGTTTTTTACAAGAGCAAATGACTTTGGCTTCTCTAAGAATCCTGAAGAGAGTTTCAAGATCTGGGATAAGTCGAAGATACTTGCAGATGTTGTTTGGGTGATCCGAAAGTTTCAACCTGATGTGATCATTACACGCTTTCCCGAAGATTCGCGTGCTGGTCATGGCCATCATTCAGGATCTGCAATACTTGCCCATGAAGCATTTTTGGCAGCTGCAGATCCAAAACAATTTCCTGAACAGCTTGCTTATGTAAAACCATGGAAGGCGAAACGCATCCTTTGGAATACTTTTAATTTTGGTGGTAACAATACTACTTCAGATGATCAGCTGAAAATTGATGTTGGTGGCTATAATGCTTTATTAGGTAAAAGTTATGGAGAAATTGCTGCCGAAAGCAGATCTAATCATAGAAGTCAGGGATTTGGTTCCTCCAGACAACGTGGATCAGCAATTGAATTTTTTAGCTATGTAGCAGGTGAAAAGGCTTCGAAAGATATATTTGAGGGGATAGATTTTACACTTAATCGTTTCCCTGGAAATGGAGAAGTACAAAAGCTTGTATCTGAAATTAACGCTGAGTATGATATAGCTGATCCATCTAAATCGGTAATAAAACTTTTGAAGCTTAGGCAATTGGTTAAAGGTAAACCTTTTAAGCAGAGTTTGCTGGATGATCTGATTTTAGCTTGTGCAGGTATATGGTTTGAAAGTGCTGCGGTAAATTCATTCTATGCTATAAATTCCCCTGTAGATGTTAGGATACAGGCTATTGCGAGGGCTAAACAGGGTTTTCCTTTAAAGATTAGCATTGAAGAAATTAACAGTAAAGCTTCTTTTGATTTGCCACTTAATCAGTTCGTTTCGGAGGACAAAACAATAGCTACTGCTGGTACGGGGATTACTCAGCCCTATTGGCTTGAAAAGAAACATACTTTAGGTTCATATGTAGTTGATTCATTATCAAAGATAGGATTGGCAGAAAATCCAATTGGCTTAAGTGGTCTGTTCCGGATTAAAATTGGAGATGAGGTGATTGAAAAGAAACGGTCTGTAGTTTATAAATATACAGATCAGGTTCGTGGAGAAATTTATCAGCCACTGGTAATTGGTCCGCCGGTTACAGCAACTATGAGCGAAAAGGCATTTATGTTTATTAATAATGAGCCTAAAAGAATAATTGTTCAATTAAAAAGCTTTAAGGAAAACGCTTCAGGGGTATTGAAGCCTGAAGTGCCTGTTGGATGGAAGGTTACTCCGGAAGATATTAGTTTTAACATTGCTAAAAAAGGTGAGGAACAGGCGGTGGAATTTACAATTATCCCGTCTGGAAATACGATTAGCGGTAATTTGGCTTTGAATGTTGTTGTTGAAGGGAAAGCATATAACCGCGGTTTACACGTAATAGATTATGAGCATATACCTACGCAAACACTTTTTCCATTTGCTGAAGCAAAAGTGGATAAAGTTGATTTAAAATTGGCCGGAAAGCGAATAGGTTACATTGCAGGAGCGGGAGATTTAGTTCCGGAGTCATTAAAGCAGATTGGCTACGATGTTATAAATTTAACTGCCGGACAGGTTATAAATGGTGATTTGTCGGGGTTTGATGCTATTATTGCTGGAGTAAGGTTATATAACGTAAACGAACAAATGAAGGGCATGCAGCCTAAATTGATGAAGTACGTAAATGATGGTGGTACTTTGCTTGTTCAATATAACGTAAATGGGCCATTAAAAATCAATAATTTAGGGCCATATCCTTTTAGTCTGTCACGTGATAGGGTAACCGAAGAAGATGCCAAGGTGACGATACTGAAGTCTGACGACCCTGTTTTAAATTATCCTAACAAAATTACAGATAAAGACTTTGAAGGATGGGTACAAGAGCGAGGATTGTATTTTGTTACAGATGCTGATCAAAAGTACAGGGCGTTATTGGGGATGCATGATAATGGTGAAAGTGAGAAAACAGGCTCATTAATTATCGCGGATTATGGTAAAGGCAGATTTGTTTATACCGGCCTTTCGTTTTTTAGACAATTACCAGCAGGCGTTCCTGGAGCATACAGATTGTTTGTGAATTTAATATCAGTTAAGAAATAATATAAAACAGCATGGCAGAGCATGACAACCCGGTACCAGAAAACCCAGAACAAGAGTTACCCCCTTTTGTTAAAACCTGGAAACAGTTTTACCGGTTGCTAATTGGCTGGCTTATATTTCTTATCCTAATCTTTTACGCATTTACAAAATATTTCGAATGAGTATTATAGATTGGGCGGTATTAATTCTTACACTTGTTGTAATTGTAGCTTACGGTATTTATAAAAGTCGAGGGGCTCAAAATATTCAAGGGTATTTACTTGGTAATCAGTCATTACCATGGTATCATGTATGTCTTTCTGTTATGGCTACCCAGGCAAGTGCTATTACTTTCTTATCAGCACCAGGATTGGCTTACTCTTCGGGGATGAGTTTTGTGCAGTTTTATTTTGGTGTGCCTCTGGCAATGATTGTTTTGTGTATCACTTTTGTACCTATATTTCATCGTTTAAAGGTGTATACAGCTTATGAATATCTTGAACAGCGGTTTGATCTTAAAACTAGGGCATTAACAGCGTTTCTTTTTCTTGTACAAAGAGGGCTTTCAACAGGTATTACCATTTATGCTCCTTCAATTATTCTTTCTACCATTTTAAATATAAATACTACTTATACAACATTGTTTATTGGAAGTCTGGTAGTGTTTTATACAGTTTATGGAGGTACAAAGGCAGTTTCCTACACACAGATGCTGCAAATGAGCATCATATTTTGTGGTTTATTTGCGGCAGGTGTTATGGTGGTCCATTTGCTTCCAGCTGATATTGGTTTTATGAAAGCGATAAGTATAGCGGGTAAAATGGGTAGGGCTAATGCAATAGATTTTACTTTTGATCTTAACAACCAGTATACCGTTTGGACCGGATTGCTTGGAGGCTTCTTTTTACAATTATCTTATTTTGGTACAGATCAAAGTCAGGTAGGACGATATTTATCAGGCGCATCTGTTAGTCAGAGTAGATTGGGATTGTTAATGAATGGTCTTGTTAAAATACCTATGCAGTTCCTTATATTATTAATTGGGGTGCTGGTGTTTACATTCTATCAATATAATAAACCACCAATCTTTTTCAACAGCTTTGAACTGAATAAACTTGAAAACAGTAAGTATAGCCCAGAACTTGATAGAATTAAAGCTGATTATGATAAAGCTTTTAAGGAAAAGCAGATTGAAGTTAACAAAATGAATGTTGTTCTGGATCAGGCTGATCAATTATTAATTGACCAACAGAGAAAGGCATTGCAGCAAGCGGATGAAAATGAGAAGCAAATAAGGCAACAGGCTACTGATTTAATGGTTAAAAATGATGAGCATGCAAATACAAAAGATAACAATTATATATTTCTAAGTTTTGTAACTCAGTATTTACCACAAGGTTTAATCGGATTGTTAATCGCAATTATATTTCTTGCTTCGATGGGGTCTACTGCAAGTGCTTTAAATTCTTTGGCATCAACAACAGTAATTGATATTTATAAGCGATTAATTAAAAAGGATGCGTCAGATCATGAATATTTGCAAGCTTCGAGACTTGCAACTGTGTTTTGGGGAGTGATTTGTATTGTTATGGCACTTTATGCTAGTAAGATAGGGAATTTGCTGGAGGCGGTAAATATACTTGGGTCATATGTTTATGGTACTATACTAGGTGTGTTTTTAGTGGCTTTTTATGTAAGGCATGTGAATGGGAAAGCTGTGTTTTTTGCAGCCTTAGCAACTGAAGCAGTGATTGTAATTATTGGTAAACTTGATCTGGTAGCTTACTTATGGTTGAACGTGATAGGCTGTTTGTTAGTAGTTCTTTTGTCTGTAATTATTCAAAGTTTAATGAAGAAACCTGAAATTGCCAATGAGAAAAATAGTATTTAATATGGTAAGAAGTTTTTTAACTGTTTTTATCTGGACAATTTCTGTAGCTATAGCATTTGGCCAGCAAGTATG
Organism: Pedobacter ginsengisoli; assembly: GCF_002736205.1. Classification (NCBI taxonomy): domain Bacteria; kingdom Pseudomonadati; phylum Bacteroidota; class Sphingobacteriia; order Sphingobacteriales; family Sphingobacteriaceae; genus Pedobacter; species Pedobacter ginsengisoli. The sequence goes on from NZ_CP024091.1 coordinate 322,798, forward strand.
GAAGAAAACGACAGATGAGTTGATATTTAATAATCCTCCATTTGAACAATGCCATGCATCTACATTAGTTGAAATTGATGGAGGAAAACTAATGGCTGCATGGTTTGGGGGAAGCCATGAAGGAAGTAAAGATGTAAGGATCTGGTTGTCTGTGAATGAACATGGAAAATGGACTAGTCCGGTTGCTGTTGCAGATGGCAAAGTTAATGGTGAATGGTCATATCCATTATGGAATCCGGTATTGTTTAAGACAAAGAAGGGGAGGATTTTTTTATTTTATAAAGAGGGACCTTCGCCTAGAGAATGGTGGGGAATGGTGCAAACTTCAGATGACAACGGAAAGACGTGGTCAGCTAAAAGCAGGTTGCCAGAAGGAGTGTTAGGGCCAATAAAAAATAAACCCATTGAGTTAGCTGATGGAACAATTTTATCTCCATCAAGTACTGAGACGGATGAAAAATGGAGCGTTCACATTGAAAAATCCACGGATGGAGGTAAAACATGGGTAATTATTCCTGTTGATCCAGATAGTAAATTTGATGTGATTCAACCAAGCATATTGGTATATGGAGGTAAGAAGTTACAGATACTATGCCGCAGTAAGCAGGGAGCAGTGGTTGAGTCATGGTCTGATGATAATGGAAAAACATGGGGTAAATTAAATGCGACCACTTTAATGAATCCTAATTCAGGAACTGATGCGCAAACGTTAAAAAACGGCACGCACATGATTGTTTATAACCCAACTGTTCCAGGAAAGGAATGGTTTAATGGACGCTATAAACTAAATGTGGCCTTATCAGAAGATGGGAAAAACTGGGCTGATATTTTGAAACTTGAAGATGGTGATACAAAGAAAGAGTTTAGTTATCCGGCAATTATCCAATCTAAAGACGGAAAAGTTCATATTACTTATACTTTTGATAGGAGGAATATTAAGCACGTAGTACTCCAGCAGGTAAAAAAATAAAAAACCGGATGCTGATATATGGCATCCGGTTTTTTATTTTACAGACTTAGTTTCTGTGATTTAAATTACTATTTTTTTGCTTCAGCTAATAAGCCTGTATGTAATCTGATATACTCAGGGTTTTTGATTTCAGTAGCTAATTTTATTCCTTCTTCTGCTGTAGCGGCAGCACCTTTTTTATCTCCTGATTTTAATTGAACTCGACCTTTTAATAATTTAACCCAAGGAGCTTTAGGATCTGCAGTTTCGGCAGCTGTAGCCCATTCAAGAGCCTTACTTAGGTCTTTCCCAGATTCAAGATAATAGTACGCGGCCTGGAAGTAGGGTTTTTTGTCACCTTTCATTGCTTCATCAATACCCGCCATAACTTTGGCATCGAAATCGGTAGTTAGATCAATAGTCAAAGCCGTGTTCTCCCACATTAACTGTAATTTGGCAGTAGCTGGATAAACATCTGCAAATTGAATAGTAAATGTTTCTACTTTTTCTTTAAGCTTAGTTGGCTTAACCTTTATACGTAAAAAATCATCACTTTCTTTATACTCGTAAGCACCCCATTGTTTTGATCCTTTATTTATGATTACAGTCCATTCACTTTCACCGGGAATTGTAAATAATTCATATTCTCCTGCAGCAAGATCTTTGCCCCCAATTTTAACTGCTTCAGTAAAAGCAATGGTAGTTGCAGAGTTGGCACCAGTTCGCCATACGGAGCCATATGGTTCTAGTCCACCAAAGATTTTGCGTCCTTTAGTGTTTGGGCGAGAATAACTGATTGTTACTTTACCCAAACCAAAATCCTGAGAAATGGTTTGTCCTGAGCTTGGTTGAGGCATTTTTAAGCCTTGCGCTTTAAGCTCAGATTGTAATGATACCGCCAGGGCAATAAACAGTACTGTCGTTAATGTCTTTTTCATGATCATAAATTTGTTTTAGGTGATCAGTCAATTTAAACTGATCTAAGTTTTGTTGTCGCTAAATTACCACTTATTTAATGCTTTAATTCAACAAAATCTTAAATTCGCTGCTATGGTTAATTTGCGCATTTTAATAGCTGTTTTAACGCTCTTTCTTATCTCATGTTCAGGCGCAAAATATGCCTCAAAACCGGTGTTGGAGACTGGAGTTTCTAAAAAGCTGGCTATTTATCGTAAATCAGTTTTAAGTAATATTAATTATAAGCTTGAGCTGGATATTCCTAAGGAAAGGAGTGAGGTAATAAACGCTGTTGAAGAAATTGTATTTCAGCTTGGTACTAATCAATATCCATTACAGTTGGATTTTAGAGAGGATGCAAAAAAGATCAAGAGTTTGCATGTAAATGGAGCATCTGTTATAGTTAATTATAAGGATGAACATTTAATTATTGATGCCAAATATTTAAACCAGGGTGAGAATTTAATAAGTTTAAACTTTGAAGCAGGTGAGGCTGCACTGAACAGAAATAGTGATTATCTGTATACTTTGTTTGTTCCGGATAGGGCAAGGACTGTTTTTCCTTGCTTCGATCAGCCCGATTTAAAGGCAACATATAATTTAACCTTAAAAATTCCTGCAGATTGGAAAGCATTGGCTAATGCTACATTAAAAGATTCGGTTGTTAATGATAATCGTAAAACTTATCGGTTTAATACTTCAGATACTCTAAGCACCTATTTGTTTGCTTTTGCAGCAGGAAAATTTACACTTGCAAAAGGGAAGGTGGGATCTATGCTGAGCGATTTTTTATATAGAGAAACGGACTCACTGACAATAAAAAATAGCCTGGATGAAGTGTTTAATATCCATACAAAATCATTGGAGTATTTGGAGAAGTGGACCGGGATTCCTTATCCTTTTCAAAAGTTCGGTTTTGTAGCTATTCCGGATTTTCAATTTGGAGGAATGGAACATGTAGGCGCAATTCAGTATAAATCGTCGGCCTTATTTTTAGACGAAGGAGCAACTAAAGATCAGTTGAATGGGCGTAATAACCTGATAGCTCATGAAACCGCTCATATGTGGTTTGGAGATCTGGTTACGATGAATTGGTTTACTGATGTATGGATGAAAGAGGTTTTTGCAAATTTTATGGCCGATAAAAGCAGTGAGGGTATTACTGGAAAGGAAGCTTTTGACCTTAAGTTTTTGATAGATCATTTCCCTGCGGCTTACGGAGTGGACCGAACAACAGGATCAAATCCAATAAGGCAGGACTTGGATAATTTAAAGGATGCAGGAACACTTTACGGAAATATCATTTACCATAAAGCCCCAATTATGATGAGGCAACTTGAACGCTTAATGGGAAAGGAGAAATTTCAATTGGGCGTACAGGAATACCTGAAAAAATTTGCAAATAAAAATGCATCATGGCCGGATCTTATAGCAATTCTTGATAAGTATTCGGATGATGATTTAATTAAATGGAATAAGGTTTGGGTAAACGAAACAGGAAGACCTTTAATAGATTATACAATTAAAGGAAATAATAATAAAATTAGCGAATTCATAATTAAACAAGCTCCAGAGTATGGAACAAACAGGATTTGGCCTCAAATAATAGAAGTTACTCTATATTACCCTGATCGTAGTAAAGATTTAACAATTAACCTAAATAGCAAAGAAGTAGAATTAAAAGAAGCAGAAGGTATGGAAATTCCATCCTACGTTCTGTTTAACTCGTCGGGGCAAGGATATGGTGTCTGGCCATTAGATAAGGCAATGTTTGGTGGAATATATTTGATTGATAAACCATTGGACAGGGCCTCTGCATACATCTCCCTATATGAGAATATGTTAAATAGAAGGTATATTAAACCATCTGATTTATTGAATTTGTTTCTAAAAGGCTTGGACCAGGAAAAAGAGGAGCTAAATCTGAAATTGATAACCAATTATATCATTAGTATTTATTGGGGATTTATTTCTAACTCAGAGCGTTCGGCCTTATCTTCTCTGTTGGAAAATAGCTTGTGGAGTGCTATGCAAAAACAAAGTTTACCTAATAATAAGAAAGTGCTTTTTAAGACATACCAGGACGTATATTTATCAGTTAAGGGAGGGGACCGGTTAAATACAATTTGGAAAAGCCAAAAAGTTCCGGTGGGATTAAAGCTTACCGAAGACGATTATACATCATTGGCTTTTTCTCTTGTTCTAAGAGGCGGTGATAGTTCAATTTTAGATAAACAGCTTAAGCGAATAAGTAATATTGACAGAAGAAAAAGATTTGAATTTATTATGCCAGCTGTATCTCCATCAGAAACAAAGAGGGACGCCTTCTTTAAGAGCCTTGAACTAAAATCAAATAGAGAAAAGGAATCAAATGTTGGTGCTGCTTTATATTATCTTCATCATCCTTTAAGGCAAGCTAGTTCTTTTAAATACCTCAAAAAGAGTTTAGATATGTTGCTGGAAATACAGCGAACCGGAGATATCTTTTTTCCTCAAAATTGGCTACAGGCTACGTTTGGTTATTATCAGAGTGCTGAAGCTGCAAAGGTTGTTCAAGAGTTTTTAGAAAAAAATCCACGATATAATCCAAAGTTGAAAGCTAAAATTCTGCAATGCTCTGATAACTTGTTCAGAGCACGGAAATTATTAAATGAATAGCATCATTCTTTAAGTTCAGCATAAGTTATTTTAAAAGTTTGTTTGCTTTGGGTTATTGTAAGCTGTTTAGGATAATCATCAGTATTGTATTGATAATTGAAATCAGTATCCTCAGATGGCTTATCTGTATTTAAATAGCTTAATCTATTGTTTTTATCTGCGCAGAAAAAACTGTACCCCATTTCAAGAAATAAAAGCTGGGCATGTTTTACATTCTTGAAGATCCCATTTTTTTGATCATGGGTATATTTAATAGGGGTCGTTTCAGCAGCGCCATTTTTCACAACTATGTCTGAAAGATTTCCTGCTATGGTATATGACCAGGAACTTTCTTTATAAGGATATGAAGGACCATTGCCAGATGCTAAAATAGAGACGAGCTGTTCATTAATATCTCGTTTTAATATTAAGGAACCAGTAGGGGAGCTTACCCGGCCATCTACATCAAAAAACGTAGCTTTTATATCTTGAGAAGTTGTCTTTGTGAAATAAATCGCTTCAAAAACGATATTGTTTTTGTGCTTAAATATATATGGTAATTGGCTTTCATAAGTGACTTTGACACTGTAGCCGTTGGAACTATTAACTTCAGAAATAAAAGCTGTGTTCTCAATGTATTTGAGGTTAATGCTCAGGTTTTCTGATTCAAATTTTATAGGGATCAATTGTTTTTTGACAGGGTCTGTAATGACCGGTTTATCTGTTTCTACAGGTTTTTCCTCTTTGCGAATTTTTCTCTTTTTACAAGAAACGATTAAAAATATAAGTCCAATCGCTGCAAGTGTGTATTTAAACTTTAATGTAGTCATCAGTTATCTTAAATGTTAGCTAATAATAAGCGTCAAACATATTTATAAATATCGTTTAAAACAAATTAAATTTCTTTATAGTTTTGTATTAAATTCTTTTAAAGAAATATAATTATTTTTACAGAATTGTAACTGGATTGAAATAATGATAAAAGTATTGATGGAAATATGTTCTAAAGTTGGGTTCCTGCACTTAAAACACGTACTTTTGCTTAACTATTTCTTTTAGCGACTAACGTTTATTACATCCTAACTATGGACGATTTTTTAGCTGCCCGACTCCAGATGGCCTTCTCTCTTGGCTTTCACATTGTTTTTGCTTGTATTGGTATGGTAATGCCTTTTTTTATGTCAGTTGCCCATTTTTATTGGCTAAAAACGAAAAAGGTCGTCTATAAAGACGTTACAAAAGCCTGGAGTAAGGGAGTAGCAATTTTTTTTGCTACAGGGGCTGTTTCCGGAACGGTATTGTCATTTGAACTGGGGCTCTTGTGGCCGACTTTTATGGAGCACGCAGGTCCTATATTTGGAATGCCGTTTTCTTTAGAGGGGACGGCATTTTTTATTGAAGCAATAGCCCTGGGCTTTTATTTATATGGTTGGGACAAGCTCAATAAATGGTTTCATTGGTTTACCGGTGTGGTTGTAGGAATAAGTGGATTACTTTCGGGAATCTTAGTAGTAGCGGCAAATGCCTGGATGAACAGCCCGGCAGGATTCGATTTTGTTGATGGAAAGTATATAAATATTGATCCAATAAAGGCAATGTTTAATGAAGCCTGGTTTTCTCAGGCGCTACATATGTCGGTAGCCGCATTTGTGTCAACTGGGTTTGCCGTAGCAGGGGTACATGCTGTAATGATTCTCAGGGGAAAAAATGTACTCTTTCACAGCAAAGCTTTTAAAATAGCTGCTGTGTTTGGAACCGTTGCTGCTTGCTTGCAACCTATAAGTGGTGATATTTCTGCAAAAGATGTTGCTCATCGTCAACCTGCTAAGCTTGCAGCTATGGAGGCCCATTTTCATACTGAAAGAAATGCACCATTAATTATTGGTGGGATACCTGATACTGCGAATAAAAAGGTTGATTATGCCATTAAAATTCCAGGATTACTAAGCTTTATGACTACTGGAGATTTTAATGGTGAAGTTAAGGGCCTTGATGTTATTCCAAAAGAAGATCACCCTCCTGTAGCAGTAACGCATTATGCATTTCAAGTTATGGTTGGACTTGGTGTGGCGATGGTATTAATTGCTTTATTGTACTTTTTAGCACTTTATAAAAAGAAGCAGTGGCTTAAGAGCAGATGGCTGTTGAAGCTTTTTGTTATCGCAACACCCATGGGATTCATAGCGCTGGAAGCCGGGTGGACAGTAACAGAAGTTGGTAGACAACCCTGGATTATCAATGGGGTTATGCGGACTTCGGATGCAGTAACTCCAATGCCAGGAATCGCTTATTCATTTTATCTCTTTACTGCGGTATACATTTCATTAGCTATTATAGTGAGTTTACTGCTGTATCGTCAGATTACTATGGTTGGCAAATTATATGACTCTACTTCCAAACTACCTAAAAATTAATGCTATGATCTATGTTGTTATTGTTTTCTTGTGGACTTCAATTTTATTATATATTCTATTAGGTGGGGCAGATTTTGGAGCGGGTATTATAGAGTTGTTTACTTCGAAAGGTAATCGCTCTAAAACACGTAAAACTATGTATGATGCAATCGGCCCAATCTGGGAAGCAAACCATATGTGGTTAATTATTGCTATTGTTATCCTTTTTGTAGGTTTTCCTAAAATTTATACTACTGTTTCAATTTATCTGCATATACCACTAGTGTGTATGTTGCTTGGTATTATTGCACGAGGAACAGCATTTGTATTTAGGAACTACGATGCTGTAAAGGATGATATGCAGAAGCTGTATACCCCAATTTTTGTTTACTCAAGCTTAATTACTCCATTTTTTCTAGGAATAATTGCTGCTAGTTCAGTATCTGGCCAGATAGATGTACAAGCTAAAGATTTTCTGTCAGCCTATGTTTTTAGCTGGTTAAACTGGTTCTCTGTTTCTGTTGGTATCTTTACAGTTAGTATTTGCGGCTTTTTGGCAACAATTTTTATAATAGGACAGGCAGCTAATGATGATGACAGGAATTTCTTTGTAAGAAAGGCACGACGCACAATTTATACTGTAATGTTTTGCGGAGCACTAGTTTTTGTTGCAGCATATCAAGAAAATATTCCATTAGCCAACTGGATTTTTGGAGATACTTTAGGTTTGATTGCTATTATTGCAGCTAGTATTTCGTTAGTTATAATGTTTTTCTTACTTCAGCGTAAGAAGCCAAGATTTCTTCGTGTTCTTGCGGGGTTTCAGGTTACCATGATCCTATTTGCAGCTACTTACAGCCATTTTCCCGATATTGTATTGCTTAAAAATGGAACCAATCTATCGCTGCTGATTCATCAGGGACAAGCAAAAGCGATAGATACATTAGGTTATGCTTTATTAATTGGCAGTATATTCATTTTGCCTGCCCTTGTTTATCTGATCTATATATTTCAACAAAAAAAGAAATTGCCGGAAACTCAATAATTCTCTTTTTATAGAATTGTTATAGGGTAATAGTTTTTGTTGAAAGGGAAAGTTAATTGTAACAAGAATATTAACAAATAAACCTGCTTATTAGGATTAAACCTAAGCAAGTTTGGTGAGTCATAGTTTCAAAGCTATAGTTAATGACAAAACTTTCACCAAATATGAGATCAATATTCTTAAAAATTACAGTAAATACTTTATTAATTGCAGGTTTTTGTATGACTGTGCAGGCTCAGAAACTTAAAGATGTGCAGGAGGTAAGTATAAGTGCTCCGGCAAACATAAAGGTTGACGGTAGAAACACTGAGTGGAACGATACTTTTCAGGCTGAAAATAAAAGAACAGGTATTTTTTATACTATAAGTAACGATGATAAGAATTTATACTTGGTTATTAAGTCTACTGATGTGGCAAATAATACAAAAATTCTTGCCGGAGGCATTACGTTAGCAATAAATACTGAAGGTAAAAAAAGAGAAAAGGAAAGTATTACACTTACATACCCTTTAATTAACCGACCTGCTCAAGGTGGTGGACAGGGAGGTGGAAGACGCCAAATGGGAGCTGTAGCAGGTTTTGCAATTGGTAGAGGGGGCAGTGGTAGTACTCAAACACCTGAACAAAGAGATTCTATGATGGCTGTGATGCAAAAAAGGCAACTTAGCCAGGTGAAAGAGATTAAGATTAACGGATTTAAAAAAACCACTGATACCCTTATTTCTATTTATAACGATTTAGGGATTAAAGCATATTCTAGTATTGGAAATGACAAAGCATTCTTTTATGAATTGGCAATTCCTTTAGATGAGCTTGGAATTTCGAAAGATACCCCAAAAGAATTTGCATATAATATTAAGGTGAATGGTTTGCAATTACAGGGACTAGATGGGGGTGGAAGAGGTGGCTTTGGGGGCAATAGAGGTGGTGGTGGAGGTGGTGGTGGAAACTTCGGCCCAAGAGGTTCTGGAATAGATTTTCAGGAATTAACCAGTCCAACAGATTTTTGGGGAAAGTATATCCTTAAATAAGCTTTTACATAGATACTATTCACACACAAAATAAACCACACAAACAAAAATGAATTATTTATATAATGCATTGAAATCTGGTATTGTATTACTTGTATTGATATTCAGTTCTGGTGTACTTTATGCTCAGGTCCAAACAAAGGAACAAAACCCTCCACCCCCATTGCCTACAAGAGAAATAAGTGGAATTGTAAAGGATTCTACTGATCTAGGAGTAATTGGGGCTACTGTTAGTTTAACCTCAGATAAGGACACGCTAAAAACAAGCACTAATACTGATGGGATATTCGTATTCAGGAATGTTAAGTCGGCTACCTATGTTATAGTGGTACAGAGTATTGGTTATATTAAAACGCCGGCAATGCGCTTTAAACAAAACGATACAAGCCCAAGAATTGTAATGGACCCAATAGTTCTGAAAGAAGAACGGAACACTTTAAATGAAGTTGTTATTAATGGAACTCCGTCTATTACCTATAAAACGGATACTGTTGAATATAAGGCCAGTGATTACATTGTAAGAAAGAATGCAACTGTAGATGAGCTTCTGAAAAAGATGGAGGGTATGGAGGTAGGTAATGATGGAAGTTTAGTGCACCAGGGAGAGGCAGTGACTAAGGCCAAATTGAATGGAAAGGAATATCTTGGAGGTGACATTGCGAATGCAATTAAGAATCTTCCAGCTGAGATTGTTGATAAAATTCAGATCGTTGATGACTATGGTGATCAGGCAGCTCGTACAGGGGTAAAGGATGGTGACCCTCAAAAGATACTGAATATCACTACAAGAACAGATAAATCTGTTGGAAATATGATGAATCTGCACACCGCTGGAGGAAGTAACGAAAGAAAAGAAGCCGGATTGTTTGCTACGCGGATTAACGGAAATCAACAGATTGGGCTAAACGGGAATTATAATGATGCAATTAATCTTAATGCACTAAGCGGCTCAACAAAGAATGCAAATGCGAGATTTAGTTTGCGTGATAAAATCGGGAAAAAAATAGAGTATAATTTGGGTTATCAATTTCAAAATTCCAATGGCGATAATTTAAATGAAACCGAATCTCTAAGTATTTTAAATAATGGACAATTACATTCCAATAGTTCGAACACAGGTCTGCAAAAGTCGAATAATCATAATCTTAAGCTTGAATTTGAAGTGAATCTGGATTCAAGTAATTATCTTAAAGTTGTCCCCACCTTCCAATCTAATTCTACCACTAATAATGGTTCCTCTACTTTAAGTCAAAGGGGGAGTAGTCTTTCAATGGGGCTGGATCAGGATCGCCGCATAACAAATTCAAATTCTAGCACGGCACCTCAATTTGGTATCTCTACTTTTTATCAGCATCTATTTAAAAAATACAGAAGGAATTTTTCAGCACAGATAGATTTGAATAAAAATAATCAGGATAACGAGCAGGAAAGATATAATTTCACAACTTTTTATACTGAAGCGGCACAAGATGGTAAAGATTCTATAATTAATCAGATCATAGCGCGTAAGAATCGACGTGATAATTATCGTGGAAGCATGACTTATGTGGAACCTCTCGGAGTAAATACTCAATTTGAAGTGAATGCCCAGGTAAATTATAATGGGTATGATAATACTGCAACTACAAGAGATATTTTAGGGGAGGGTGTTTCTGGTGGTATTATAGACTCATTAAGTAACATTTATAACTATTCCTTTACACAGGGCCGCGTTGCATTGAATTTTAGATACGGAATGGCCAATACTTCTAAAGTTCGTTTTTCTGTTGGGTTAACAGGTGTGCCGGCATTACTATCCGGTACTAAGGTAAGTCTTGGTACAACAACAAACCGGAGTAGCTTTAACCTGATTCCTATTGCAAGATTTGAATACCGCTGGAGCAGGCAGCAAAGAGTATCTTTAAACTACTCAGGGAATGCAGTAGAACCAACATTTGATCAGATACAACCAGTTAGGGATGTTACAAATCCAAATAATCCTGTTATTGGTAATCCGGATCTGATTGCCACTTTTGTGCACACTTTAAGAGGTGATTACAATAATTATATTGCAAACTCAAAGCTCAATCTTTCACTAAATTTAAATGGGGCATATACAAAAAATGCTGTTATCAGAAATGTGGAGACCGTAGATAATCCAGATCCAAACCTTCCTGGTAGTAAAATTAATGAAACACACTTTTTGAATGTTAGTGGGGTATATAGACTGACGGGTAATTACAATATTAGTAAACAACTGAACAATAGAAAGTATAATTTGCAACTTAACGGTACAGTGAGTTATAATCACAGCTTGAGCATGAGGGACGGTATATTGAATACTACTAATATTACCACTTTAGATCAGCGCTTTGGTCCAAAAATTAATCCTACAGAATGGTTCGAAATTAATCCGAACATCGGATACAAAAATGAAAAATCCAATTCAACGCTTCGTTCCGGTAATAACGAAATCAATACCCTTTCTCTTAATTTAGATGGAAGAGTATATTTATGGGATGTATGGATGTTTGGATACAATGGAAGTAAACAATTCATAAATGGTATAGTTGGGAATACAAATAATAGCCCTTTAGTGATAAATGCAAGTTTGGAACGGCAGCTATTTAATCGTAGAGGCCAGATCACGTTTCAGGCATTTGACATTTTAAATCAGAATAATTTTCTGAGGACGCAACAGCCTGATGATGGCGGTTATATAAATACAAGAGTAAATCCTATAAGCCGGTATTTTATGCTTAAACTGAGTATGAGATTACAAAAATGGTCTGGGGCCCAAGGGCGTGGTGGTAGAGGCATTATGCGACGGGGTGACGGAAGCTTCATGTAAGATCTGATCAAAAATCCGTACTTTGGGAAACTAACCAAATACGGATTTTTTGTTCGTTCTTACTTATGAGAAAAACTTTATTAATCATCCTAACTCTATTTTGTTTTATCTCTTTTAAAGGCCGGGGCCAAATCGGTACTCCTCAAATACTTAGCTATAATAATGATCAGTATAAGGCCGGAATGCAAAATTGGGATGTTGCTCAGGATAAAAATGGCATTCTATATTTTGGTAATAATGAGGGCCTCCTAACCTTTGACGGTAGATTTTGGAACCTTATTAAATTACCCAATTTTACATCTGTCAGATCTGTTGAAATAGATTCGCATGATAGGATTTTTATAGGGGGGCAAGATGAGGCTGGATATTTTTATCCTGAAAAAGATGGAATATTGAAGTATCATTCCATTATCCCCCTTATCCCCGAAAAGTACCGAAGCTTTGCTGATATATGGAATGTAGCTATTATTGACGATGCTGTAATTTTCAGAACTACAAGTGTTATTCTTTATTACAAGGATGGTGTTGTAAAAACGTATAAGCCTGATATAGAGTGGCAGTTTGCAGGCAAAAGTAATCATCAGTTTTTTGCCCATTCTAAAGGACATGGATTGATGGTTTATGATGGAGAGATCTGGAAACCATATTGCTCTGACCCGGTATTATTAAAATCGGCTGTGACGTCTATTATGGAATACAACAAGGATACAATGCTTGTAGCTACCTTAAAGAACGGGCTGTTTTTAATGCATAATGGTAAGGTTACACCTAAACCGACAAAACTGGATCAGATATTTTATAATGACAGAATTTATAGTGCAGACAAAATAGACAGGGATAAATATGTTATCGGAACTACCTCGGCAGGAGTTCTTATAATTAACAGAGAGGGAAAGGTTTTACAGAAATACACCTACAAGGATGGTTTGCAGAATAATAATGTAAGGGGATTTATAACGGATAGCAGTAAAAATCTTTGGCTGGCACTGAATGACGGAATTGATTATGTAGCGATTAACAGTGCTATAAAAAGCATATTTCCTGATAAAAACAAGCAAATAACAAGTTATGCAATACGCAATTTCAATGGGAATTTATACATTGGAACATCTAATGGCCTTTATGTAACCGAAATTGAAACAGGAATCACTGATTTAAGTCTATCGACGGGAGTATTTAAAGAAGTTAGAAACTCTAAGGGGCAGGTTTGGAATCTTGATGAAATCAATAATAAACTTTTAATGGGGCATGAGGATGGCTTTTTTGAAATTGACAAAGATGTTGCCCATCAAATATATAATAGACCTGGAACATGGTTGTTTGAGCCAACTTCAGAGGTTTATCCTTCTGCCAGTATCATCGCTGGCACTTACTTGGGACTTCAAAAAATTAGTTATAAAAACGGAAGTTTCACTAATGATGGTAAAATCGAAGGACGTACAGAATCCTTAAGGTTTATTGCTTTTGATGCGAATAATAATTTATGGGCTTCACACCCCTATCATGGAGTATACAAAATTGAACTATCTGAAGATTTTAAGAAGATAAAGAAATATACTGTCTATACAGATAAACAGGGATTGCCTTCACGTTTATATAATTACATTTTTAAAATAAAGAATCGTGTTGTAGTTGCAACTAAAAATGGAGTATATGAGTATGATGCAGCAAAAGATAAATTCAAAGCTTTTCCATTACTTAGTGAAGCATTAAGGCAAATACGCATCCAATATCTGAAGGAAGATACTAAGGGAAATTTATGGTTTGTTTCGGATAAAAAGGTTGGGATATTAGATTTTAGTCGCCCTTCTGGTACAAAAACCTTTTCCATACATTATTTTCCCCAATTAGATGGTAAAATTGTGGGCGGGTTTGAGTCTATTTATTATTTGAACGATGAGAATGTATTTATTGGAGCAAACAAAGGTGCTTACCATTTAAATTATGCTAAATACCTGGAAAATATTCCAAAACCTAATGTTTTACTAGGCTCAGTAAAACTTTTTGGTAAGAAAGATAGTGCAATTTTTGGCGGGTATTTCCTTAATAAAGAGAATATAGTGAAAACTCAGGATCCATCTTCAGTTTTAAAACTCGATAACGTATTTAATTCTCTTCATTTCGAATATTCATCTACTTTATTTGAACACCAGGCAAATATTGAATTCAGTTATCAGCTTGTCGGTTTTGATAAGGGGTGGTCATCCTGGACGCAAAAGAGTGAAAAAGATTATACTAATCTCCCTGCAGGAAAGTATACATTTAACGTTAGGGCCAGAAATAGTTTTGGTAATGAATCTGAAGTTGTAGGCTACACCTTTGAGGTTTTACCGGCCTGGTATCAAACAATATGGATGTATATATTATATGTATTGCTTTTGGTAATAAGCATCTATATGTTCTTTAAGTGGCAGAAAAAGAAACATATTAAAGCTCAAACCAGGTTAAGCTACCTTCACCAGCTCGAAATGGATCGAAGTGAAAAGGAAATTGTACGGTTGGAATACGAAAAACTTGAAGCCGACGTGAATTATAAAAACAGAGAATTATCTAATATGACTATGCATTTGGTGCAAAGGGGTAAGGTATTGGCTAAAATAAAAGAAGTGATTTCGGCTGTGATTAAAAATAATGATATAAATGATAGTTCGCCAAGTTTCCGACATTTGATCCGTCTGATAAGAGATGTGGAAAAGAGTGACCAGGATTGGGACAATTTTTCAATTCACTTTAATACTGTCAATACAAATTTCTTCAATAAATTAAAAGATCAGTTCCCCGAACTCACACCTAATGAACTTAAGTTATGTGCTTTCCTAAAGATGAATCTTTCTACAAAGGAAATAGCTCAGCTCATGAATATTACAATAAAAGCAGTAGAGGTAGGAAGGTATCGCCTTAGAAAAAAGCTGCATATTCAGTCAGAAACTAATCTGTATGATTTTCTTATACAAATATCGAGATCTGTTGAATAGGTGTATTGGTAATCATTCTGTTTATCAGGTTTTTATGGTTGTTTTGTAGTGGCGATGTAGTGGTAGTACTATTGTAATAATACCTTTGAATTTCTTTTTGTAGGGGTAGTGTAGTGGTATGGAAATGTTACAATAACCATTTCCAGGTATAGATTTGACTTAGCTGAAACCGCCAGGTTGAAGCCAAATTAACCAATTATAAACTAAACTAAATCTTATTGTATGAAAAGAAGTCTTACACTTATTTTCTTCGTTTGCTGTCTTCTTATTTCTCCATTTGCCACATTGGCACAAGAAGTAATAGCAACGGGTAAGGTAACAGACAAGAGTGATGGAAAGCCATTGCCAGGAGTTACCGTAACATTACAAGGCACATCAAAAGCAACGCTCACAGACGCAGGTGGGAATTTTAGGATCGCAGTTCCATCTGTAGGTTCAAAAATAGTTATAAGCCAACTGGGGATGATTCCGCAAACAATAACTATAGCTAGTAATGCGCCTTTAAATATCACTATGGAAACAGATGTTACTGCATTAGGAGAAGTGGTAGTAGTAGGCTATGGAACACAGAAAAAGAGCAATGTAACAGGCTCAATTTCGAGTGTAAAGGCTAAAGATTTAGAAAGTATGCCCATAAATAGGGTTGAACAAGCCTTACAGGGGAGAACTTCTGGAGTAACTATAGCAACAAACAATGGGCAACCAGGAAGTGCAGCTACAGTACGGGTTAGGGGGTATACTACTTTTGCGAAAGACGGAAACAATAATCCTTTATGGGTAGTTGATGGGGTAATTGTAGACAATGGGGGAATAGGTTATCTAAATCAATCTGATATTGAATCAATTGAGGTTTTAAAGGATGCCGCATCACAAGCTATTTATGGAGCCCGGGCTGCAAATGGGGTTATTATTGTAACAACGAAGCGGGGTAAAGCCGGGGTTCTTCAAATTAATTACAATGGATTTTATGGTACTTCTGCTGCAGCCAAAAAATTAGACCTGTTAAATGCATCGGAATATGCTACACTTAGAAATGAAGCAGCAAGAAACACAAACCCTAATGCAACTTTACCATTCGCAAATCCTGACGCATTGGGAAAGGGAACCGATTGGCAAGATGTTATATTCAACAATGATGCAAGAAGACAAACTCATGAATTTAGCATAGCCGGTGGAGGAGATAAATCTACCTTTTATTCATCTTTTGGTTACATTAAGCAAGAGGGTATAGTGGCAAGTCCCATCTCTAAGTGGAACAGAGCTAATATTCGTTTAAACTCTACCCATAAATTAGCAAAATGGATAACAGTGGGAGAGAACCTGGGATATAGTCATTCTATAAACAGTAGCTTAGGAAATACAAATAATGAATTTGGAGGGCCTTTAAGCTCCGCAATAGGTTTAGATCCAACTACTCCTGCTGTAGAAACTAATGCTGATCTTATTGGAAAACCACCTTACACGATAGCAAATGTTTTAAAAGATAAAAATGGTAATCCATTCGGATTATCACCATGGGTAGGTCAGGAGCTAATTAATCCATTGGCTTACATTCAAACTAAACTTGGGAATTATGGATGGGATCACAACATAATTGGAAATGCCTTTGCAGAAGTTCAACCCATTAAAGACCTGGTATTTAGATCCACATTAGGAACTAAGATCGCATTTTATGGTGATGATGCATTTAATCCGGTGGCCTATTTAAATTCATCTAATATCAGAACTAAAAATTCATTTGTACGTAATTGGAATAATGTGCTGAATTACAATTTTGAAAATACGCTGAGTTATTCAAAAACATTTGGAAAGCATAATGCGAATATTATAGTTGGACAAGGGATATACCTGGATGAAAATGTTAAAACATTAAATGTAACATTCAATAATATTATTGCAACTAACTTTGAACAAGCAAACCTAAATTACAAGCCAGTTACTGCTGATCGTAGTGCGGATGGAAATGATGGAACCGTTCATAAAGTTAATTCGTTGTTTTCTCGCGTATCTTACAATTACGACGAAAAATACCTTTTTACAGGTATTATCAGACGCGATGGTTCATCACGTTTTGGTAATAATAACAAGTTTGGATACTTCCCTTCATTTTCATTAGGATGGGTACCTACTAAAGAGGATTTCTGGAAGGAAAATAGTGTTATTAATTTCTTTAAAATCCGTGGTGGTTATGGTGTAACCGGTAATGATCAAATTTCAAATTTTGCATATAATGCATTGGTTTCCAGCGGACGTAATTATACTTTCGGAACAACAGATGTAAGTTCTATAGGATGGAGTCCGGCGGCACCTTCCAATCCGGATTTGAAATGGGAAGAAACACGACAGACTACATTAGGATTTGATGCGACTGTATTTACCAATTTTACTATTGCTTTTGATGTTTACAAGAAGAAAACAGTTGGAGTACTTCAATATCCTACACTTCCCAATTATCTGGGGGTAGCTGGAGCTCCGGCCCAGAACATTGGTGATATGGAAAATAAAGGATTGGAACTAGAACTGGGGTACCGTAAAACGTTCGGAGAATTTAATCTGGGAGTAAATGGGAATGTTTCCTTCTTAAAAAACAAGGTTACTAAACTTGCTACTGGTAAACTGTTTATTGAAGATGAGGCACAAAGTTTCCAGGGGATGGGAAATATTACCAGAACAGGTATAGGCCATTCCTTTAATGAATTTTACGGTTATGAAACGCTTGGTATTTTTCAAACTCAAGCAGAAATTGATAGTTATGTTGGGCCAGGTGGAACTAAGTTGCAGCCCAACGCAAAACCTGGAGATGTTAAATTCGCTAATTTAAATGGTGATAATCAAATCGAGGCGGCTGACAGAACTTACCTGGGAAGCCCAATTCCAAAATATACTTATGGCTTAACGATAAACATGGCTTATAAGAATTTTGATTTTGTGGCATTTGGCAGTGGAGCTGGCGGCAATATGATATTCCAGGGTTTGCGCCGTTTAGATGTAACATTTGCAAACTGGCAAACTGAAATTTTAAATCGCTGGACACCAACTAATCCTTCAACAACAATACCAAGAGTTGTTGAAAAGGATGATAATAAGAATAACACCAATTTCACCAGAAGATATCTTGAAAAAGGAGATTATTTCAGGTTAAAAACATTACAACTTGGGTACAACATTCCTAAAAGTGTAATTCAAAAGATAGGTGCACAAAGAGTGCGTGTTTATTTGATGAGCGAAAACCTCTTTACTATAACTAAATATACTGGCTATGATCCTGAAATTGGAGGAACTGTATTTGGAGTTGATAAGGGTATTTATCCACAAGCGCGTTCGTTTATGGTTGGATTAAATGTTGGATTTTAATAAGTATCAAAATGAAAAATAGATTAACATATATTGCCGCTCTTTTTATTGGAGCACAGTTCATGGGAGCATGTAAAAAGGATTTGGATGTAAATCCGAGAGAAAGAATACTTGAATCTAATTATTATAAAACTCCAGAACAGGCCTTTAGCAGTTTGATTTCTGTTTATGATCAGTTCGGGAATCAGTCAGGAGGATATCTAACCAAGCTAAATATTTTTTCTTCAGGATCTGATGATCATTATGCAGGTGGAGACTCCCCTCTGATCTTGGTGATCTTCAGGCGATGAATAATTATACGGTAAGTTCATTGTCAGGTGCTCCAAGTTACCTTTGGAGTAAGGGATTTACAGGAGCATACAGAGCAAATGTATTTTTGCAAAAAGTAGCAGAGATACAAATGGATGCGAGCACTAAAAACCGATATATTGCTGAAGCAAAAGCCCTAAGGGCTATCTTTTATTTTGATTTAGTTCGAATTTTTAAGAATATACCTCTTATTTTGAAGCCAGTTGAAGCTAATGATTGGTATAATGTTTTGCAAGTCCCACCTGCTGATGTGTACAAACAAATTGAACAAGATTTAAAGGAAGCTATACCTAATCTTCCGGTAACAGTGCCAAGAACTACGGAAGGTGGAAGGCTGACTCAGGGAGCGGCTCATGCTTTGCTTGGCAAGGTATATCTTTGGCAGGAAAAATTTGCTGAAGCAGCTACGGAGTTTGCAGATGTAAATGGCCCTTCGCCGGGTACTACCCCTAGTAAATATGGGTATGCTCTAATGAGTAAGTTTGAAGATTTGTATAAACTAGCCAATAAATTCAATACTGAGTCTATTCTCGAGATTTCTTATAACAGTACTTCAAATATGGGCTGGGGGAATGTTGGGAGTGGAGAAGGTAATGTTGCTGGCATTATGTCGGGGCCAAGAAATTATAATATTCTAATTCCTGATAAAGCTCCCGATTACGTTTCCGGCTGGAGCGTTATGCCATTCACCAAAGAATTTTTTGATCTTATTCATTTTGATCCCCGTAATAAGGCAACAGTTGCTAATTTAGATAGTCTTGAAAAGGCAGGCATTGTAACTTATAAACACGCCAACGATAATACGGGTTACTTTGTTGAAAAGTATGCAGGTAGAGTATCAACAAAAGCCAACAGTGGGCAGCTTGAACTTAACTTTCCTTATAATCTTTATGAAATACGTTTGGCAGATACTTACTTAATGGAAGCTGAGGCTGTCTTGAAAAGCGGGGGTGCCGTTGGAGCGGGAAGCAGGGCTTATGCAGCTTTAAATGCTGTAAGGGCTAGGGTTGGATTGAAACCCGTTGACGTTACGATGGATAATATAATGAAAGAAAGACGAATAGAGCTTGCAGCCGAAGGACAACGTTGGTTTGATTTGGTACGGTGGGGACTTGCTCCGGCCAAATTAGCTTTTAAGGGTTTTACTGCAGGAAAAAATGAAACACTTCCTATTCCTAATGCTGAACTAAATAATACAAAAATAATTCAGAGTAAAGAGTGGGGCGGTACTAAATAATACTCCTTGAGGTGGATGATTTCATCCACCTCTTATTTCTTAATATATCATTTAATAATTATGAGATCAAAAAGGTTCTGTGCAATTCTGTGGCTAGTTATTGTATTAATTTCATTTACTACAAGTGCTCAAAGTGATGTAAGTAAATGGCTTACAAAAGCAGATAAAACGGTTTTATTTACAAAGCAGAAAATGTCATTAAAATTTGTTGGAGCACAGAATAATAATCCAACTATTATAGTTAATGAAAAAGAGTCTTTCCAATCAATTGATGGGTTTGGATACGCACTAACAGGTGGAAGTGCCCAGCACATTATTAAAATGAGCCCAAAAGCAAGAACTGCTTTGTTAAAAGAATTATTTGCTACTGATGGTAATAATATTGGAGTCAGCTATATAAGATTAACTATTGGAGCCTCAGATCTGAACGAAAAAGTATTTTCGTATAATGATTTAGCTGAAGGAGAAACAGATCTGGAACAGAAAAGATTTGAATTAGGTCCTGATAGGATAGATGTAATTCCAGTAATGAAAGAAATACTGGCTATTAATCCAAATATTAAAATAATGGGATCGCCTTGGTCTCCTCCTCTTTGGATGAAAACATCTTACGATGCAAGGGGAGGAATGTTAAGACCGGAATTTTATGCAGCTTATGCAAAATACTTTGTAAGATATATTCAGGATATGGGGAAGGAAGGAATTCACATAGATGCGGTTACCATTCAGAATGAGCCCCTTCATCCTGGTAATAATCCAAGCCTGCTTATGACAGCTCCTGATCAGGCAATCTTTATTAAGAACAATCTGGGGCCTGCTTTCCAAAAGGCTGGTATAAATACGAAGATTATAATTTATGATCATAATGCAGATCGTCCGGATTATCCAATTACGATTTTAAATGATCCAGATGCGAGGAAATACATAGATGGCTCGGCTTTTCATCTTTATGGCGGAAAAATTGAAGCGTTAACAGATGTACATAATGCCCATCCAGACAAGAGTATTTATTTTACCGAGCAAATGGTTATTGAAGATCCAAATGAAAGCAGGATCAATATTGTATCGCCTATTAAAAGACTCATTATAGGCGCAACAAGAAACTGGAGCAGAAATGTTCTGGAATGGAATTTAGCTGCGGATCCTGAAAATAAGCCTTTTACAGATAGAGGAGGATGCCCGATGTGCCAGGGTGCGGTTACTATTGATAAAGACAAAGTAACAAGAAACCTGGCTTATTACTCTGTGGCACATGCCTCTAAGTTTGTTCGCCCCGGTTCCCAACGCATTGCTTCTAATGAACCGCAAGGTCTTCCTAATGTTGCATTTAAAACACATGATGGTAAGAAAGTACTTATTGTAGCCAACAGTAGAGAGAAGGCACAAACTTTTAATATTAGCTTCATGGGAAAATTAGTAAGCGATACAATTGGGAGTGATGATGTGGCTACTTATATTTGGTAAGCCATCCTCAAAACAACTTTAACACACATTTAACTTTTACTTTATGTTTCAAAAATTAATACTAATAAGGCTATTTTCTATAATAGCTGTATCCGTTTTGTATTCCAGTTCTGGTTTTGCACAAGGTTTTTTAAGGGCAGATGGAAAGAAGATAGTAAATGAAAGGGGTGAAAATGTATTGTTAAGAGGTATTGGCCTGGGTGGTTGGATGCTTCAGGAAGGTTATATGTTAAAAATAAACAATGAGGGGCAACAATATCGTATCCGTGAAAGAATTGAGGAACTTATGGGTGAGAAACAAACCCAGGAGTTTTATGATCTGTGGCTTGCTAATCATACCAGAAAGATTGATGTTGATTCAATGAAGGCATGGGGTTTTAACTCAATCAGGTTACCTATGCATTATAATCTATACACTTTACCAATAGAAAAAGAACCTGTTAAGGAGCAAAACACCTGGCTTGAAAAAGGATTCGCTATGACTGATTCTTTGCTTGCATGGTGCAGGGCTAATCAGATGTATTTAATTCTGGATCTTCATGCTGCACCTGGAGGTCAGGGCAATGATTTAAATATTTCAGATCGTGACCCTTCCAAACCTTCATTATGGGATAGCCAGGCTAATCAGGAAAAAACAATAGCATTATGGCGGAAATTGGCTGAACGATACGCCAATGAACCGTGGATTGGAGGATACGATATTATAAATGAGCCAAACTGGGGATTTGAAGACCTTTCTAATGATAAAAATGGAATAAATGAAAAAAAGAATGCTCCATTAAGGAAATTGATGATTGATATTACAAATGCAATAAGAGAGGTAGATAACAAACACATTGTTATCATTGAGGGCAATGGTTGGGGCAATAACTATAATGGCATTCTTCCACAATGGGATAAGAATATGGTCTTAAGCTTTCATAAATACTGGAGCTATAATGATCAACCGTCGGCTGAAAATATGATTAAAACAAGAGATCAGTACAATATTCCTGTTTGGTTGGGCGAGACAGGAGAGAATTCTAACGTTTGGTTTACAGAGGCTATTCGTTTGTTTGAAGCCAATAATATCGGTTGGGCATGGTGGCCGTTAAAGAAGGTTGGCGCTAATAATCCGATGGAAATAAAATCTAACCTGAACTACAATGATGTTGTAAATTATATAAATGGCAATGGAAATAAGCCTAAAGAAAGTAATGTTTATAGTGGCTTAATGGAACTTGCTACATATGCAAGACTCGAAAATACAATTATTCATTATGATGTGATTGATGCGATGATACGCCAACCTTTTTCTGCCGAAACCAAACCTTTTAAAAAGCATTTTATTGGAAGCAATTCCTTAATACATGCAGTTGACTATGATTTGGGTAGAAATGGAATTGCGTATTTTGACAAGGATACGGCAGACTACCATGTCTCAACAGGCAAATATACTGCAGGAAACAGGGGGAGGATTTATAGAAATGATGGAGTAGATATCGTAAAAGACGATATTAAGTATGAATCTTATTATGTTAACAATATCGAATCAGGAGAATGGCTTCAGTATACTGTTGATATAGAGAAAAAAGGAGTATATACTATTAAACTAAATATTGCTTCAGATAATTCCAGAGGAAGAATTTCTTTAACTTCTAACGGTGTTTTAATTGCTAAAGAGGTTAAGGTACCAAATACAGGGAATATGAAAACCTTTAAAACAATAGAAATAAAGAATATTGCATTAAATGCCGGAAAACAAAGGATAAAGGTTTTGGCAGATACAGGTTATTTTAATTTTAATTACCTTCAATTTATTAGATAAATGTAATCTCAGATCAAACTATGAAGCGTAAAGGGCGTTTATTCCTTGTTCTCAGTATTATTGCTGTTTTAGTTATTCTGTTTTCTCAATGTATGGATGCCTCTAAAATGAAAGCAACAGAAACAAGCATTGCAGGGGCAAAAACATGTGTGCAGTGCCATAAAGATATTTCCAATTCATATCTAAACAATGCTCATTTTGCTGCTTCAACTCCAATTGAGAATAATAATCAGATTAATCTGGGCACTGATTATGTTTATGAATATGATAAAAATTTAAAAGTTGCTATAGAAAAAAGAGATAGTGGTACCTTTCAGGTTGTGTATTTTAATGGCCATGAAAAACTTGCAAGAAGATTTGATATTGCTATTGGTTCGGGTAAAAATGCTTATACCTATGCCTCATGGCGAGGAAATATATTAAGCCAGCTTCCATTGTCTTTTTTTAAGCAAATAAATGGCTGGGCCAACAGTCCTGGTATGCGAACAAGCAGCCCGGATTTTGGAAGGATAATAGACTCAAGATGTTTAGAGTGCCATAGCTCTTTTATTGAAAGTAAAAAGGAAAGCAATGGAAGTTTAATTGTTTCTCACGAAATGTTGAAATCTTCTTTAGTTTATGGAATTGATTGCGAACGGTGTCATGGACCAGCAGGTAAACATGTTGAATTCCATTTAAAAAATCCAGATAAGAAGGACGCTAAATTTATTGCTCTTTACAAAACGCTTACCAGGAAACAGAGAGTTGATGCATGCGGTGTTTGTCATTCAGGCAATGATGCGGAATTGCTGAAATCTACATTTTCATTTAAACCGGGAGAGGATATTAAGGAATATTATGCTCATATTTCATCTTCACAAGAGTCTCAACCAGATGTTCATGGGCAACAGAATCAGATGCTTGAGGGGAGCAAATGCTTCACCAAAAGTAATTCACTAGAGTGCTCAACGTGTCATAGTCCTCATGATCAGAACAAAGGAAGTTTAACATTGTATTCAAAAAAATGTATAAGTTGCCACTCTACCATAGAGCATACACAGAAAACATTGGAAAGTGCTATGGTAAAAACCAATTGCATTGATTGCCATATGCCTTTAAAACCCTCAAAGGTAATTAGCTTTCAACAGGCAGGTAAGTCAGAAGTAAGCCCATACATGCTTAGATCGCACCGGATAGCAATATATTAGTAAAATTTCGTGTTACTGTTTGAATTATATTGTTAAATTTGTTTTAAGCAGACATTAAATTCATGAATTGCAGGCAATTATCTGACGACGAATTAATTGTTCTTTTCAGAGGAAGTTGCCAGCATGCCTTTAAGGAAATGTATTTGCGATACTGGCAAAAGGTGTATCAGGTCGCTTATAAGAAAGTGCATCATAAGGAGCTTGCAGAAGAATTAACTCAAAATCTCTTTGTAGAGCTGTGGAGGCGAAGGGAAACGGTTACAATAAACTCATTAAGTGCTTATCTTTTCGGAAGTTTAAAATATTGCATAATCAATCACTATAAATCATTATTAGTTCAGGAAAATTACCATAATTATGTAAAGGCTTCTGCAAATTATGGCGTAGTAAACAATGCCGATTATTTATTGATGCTTAATGAACTCTCTGATGCGCTGACCAGGGGTATTGCATTACTCCCTAAAAAAACAGCCCAAGTGTTTAGAATGAGTCGTATTGAGCACCGATCAGTTAAAGATATATCTGAACAGCTGAATATATCAGAAAAGGCAGTTGAATATCATATTACCCAGTCTCTTAAATCAATTCGATTTTATCTTAAAGAGTACCTGTTTCTGCTGGTTACTTTTATTATTTTTCTATAGGAATCAATTTTTTTGAAAATTATTTTAGGGATAAGGGCTACTTAGCTTACATATAGTTTAAAAGCTATAAAAATGAGCAGAGAAGCATTTCATCTATTGTTAGAAAGGTACTTGCAGAACAGATGTACAGATGAAGAAAAAGAAATTATTGAAAAATGGTATGGAATGCTTGACAAGCATGACATGGAGGATGTAGATTCTACCCAGGTAAATGCATTGGAGCAGAAACTATGGGATAGAATACATGAAAGTGCCATAGTAGCAGAAGGTGAGGTGCCAGTTCGTCAACTTAAGTCTCACAATAGGCCTTCAAGAGCATTAGTAGCTTCAGTAGCCGCTATAGTTGCAGGCTTTGTTATTATTACAGCATATATATTTTTTACCGGAGATAGTAAAAAGCCCGAATTCTTAGCGGCTGCAGTTGCAGATGATATTAATTCTATTGCAAATAATACTTTACAACCTATGTTAGTTAATTTGGAAGATGGCAGTACTGTTATCCTGCAACCAAAATCTTTATTGAAATATCCTAAGCATTTTTCAAAAACCATTCGAGAAGTAACACTTAAGGGTGAAGGTTTTTTTGAAATAAGCAAAAATCCATCCAGACCATTTTTGGTATACAATAGCAATGTAATCACAAGGGTTGTAGGTACAAGCTTTATTGTAAAAACAAATGAAATAGCAAATGAAACAGAAGTAACCGTTAAAACAGGTAAAGTAATTGTTTCTCCAAATTCAGGTAGTCTTTCGTTTAAAATTGATGAGATTTTAAAATCAGCAAAAGGGGTAGTGCTTACACCCAATCAAAAAACTGTTTATAGTGCATCTGAAAATACCTTCGCAACCACGCTTGTAGATAAACCTTTGCCAATAGCAAAAAATAGTAAACAGCCTTCAAAAGAGAATTATTCCTTTAATGATAGCCGTGTTGCTGATGTATTAAATCAACTTCAAAAATCTTATGGGGTTGAATTTGTGGTAGAAGACAAGGAATTGTACAATTATACATTTACAGGCGACCTCTCAGAACAAAACTTATTCAGTCAGTTAGATTTTCTATGCGAATCAATTCAGGCAACCTATCAGGTAAAAGAAACCAAAATAATAATCAAAGAAAAAAAGTAAAACCTAAAAATCAACCAGAACTAAAAACCTAACCAGACCAGCTTATGAAGAAAAGAGAATTTTACTAACCAAATGATCAAAAAAAACTGACAATGTTGCGGGACATTGCCAGTTAAGAATTCTGTACGAAAAGTTTCACATTAACGAACAAAACTCCTAAAGTTATGAAAAAAAAGCGATTTGTTGCTTTAATAAAAACAGCAATGAGGATATCTATAGCCCAAATATTTCTTGTAGTTCTATTCACTTGTGGTGCAGCAGCAAAAAATGCAGGCGCTCAGGAGATACTGAATAAAGAAGTTTCCATCAGCATTAATAATGCTAAGATAAGTGAGCTATTAAATGAAATTCAAGACCAGACAAAAGTTAAATTTATTTATAGTCCATCGGTTATTAAAACTGACCGTAAAACATCAGCAAATTATACCAAAAAGCGGCTTGGAGATATTTTAAATGAAACATTATATCCATTAAGTATCTTTTACAGGGTAATTGACAACCGAATTATTCTTTACGATAAAGATGTTTCTAAGAAAATTAATGAACCAAACACTAGCAAGCCGCCTCTCCCAATTAAAGGTAAGGTAACGTCAACAAAGGGTGAAACATTACCAGGTGTGAGTGTGAAAATAAAGGGTACTACAACTGCTGCTATTACAGATATAAATGGAAATTATGTCATTAATGCACCTGATGCCAATTCCGTTTTAGTTTTTTCTTATATCGGTTTTACGTCAAAAGAAGTTCCGGTTAATGGCCAGAGCACTTTAAATGTTCAGCTTGTCGAAGAAGAAACTTCATTAGGTGAAGTTGTTGTTCTGGGTTATTCTACACAAAAGAAAAAGGACCTTACGGGAGCTGTCTCAGTAGTGAACGTTGCAGATATGATTAAGCAACCTAGCCCATCTATAAACAACCTTTTACAAGGGCAGGCATCCGGTGTTACTATTTTGGGGTCCGGACAACCAGGTGAAGAACCGCAGGTACGAATCAGGGGTGTAAATACTTTTGGTAATAACAATCCGCTTTACGTAGTTGATGGGGTCCCAACGCTCAATGTGGCTGATATTAATCCAAATGACATAGAGTCGATGCAGGTATTAAAAGATGCAGGATCTGCTTCAATATATGGATCACGTGCGGCAAATGGAGTTATTGTAATCAGCACTAAAAAAGGGAAAGATAAAGTAAAGGTGCAGTATGATGCTTATTATGGTAGCCAGCGACCTAAAACAGGAAATGTCTGGAACATTCTGTCGCCTCAGGAGATGGCAAACCTGAAAAGACTTGCAGAAACAAATACTGGAGAAACGGAGTTTGATGATCCACTATATGGAAATGGGCCAACCTATGTATTGCCAGACTATATCTATCCACTTGGAGCTAAAGAAGGAGATCCTTCTGTAAATCCATCATTGTATAACGTAAAGCCCTTATTTACTTCTGATGAAGAATATAATAGCTTTTATAGAATTAACAAAGCAAACAAATCAGGGACGAATTGGTATGATGAAATATTTAATCCTGCACCAATAACTAGTCAGAATATTTCTGTAAGTGGCGGTTCAGACCAGGGGAGTTATCTTTTTTCTGCAAATTACTTTAATCAGAAAGGAACTCTGGATAGAACTTATCTAAAGAGATACACGGTACGTTCTAATACTCAATATAACATTGGAAAATATGTTAGAGTTGGCGAGAACTTAGCTTATACCGTTACAAATAATCCTAAAATAGATGGACTTAGCGGCGATAACGCCATAGGGCATGCTTTTAGAGAACAGCCAATAATTCCTGTATATGATATTATGGGTAATTTTGCCGGGGGGTATGGTGGGAAATTGGGTGATGCCTATAATCCGGTAGCCATGTTGTATCGTACTAAAGATAATAAAGCAACAGACAATAGGTTATTTGGAAATATATTTGCAGAAGCTGATATTTTGCCTTTTCTAACACTTAGGACTGCATTTGGTGCCGATTCATTTTCAGGAGCATCAAGGTCATTTGTTTTTCCTCAATATGAAAATGCCGAGAATACAACCAGTAATAGTTATGCAGAATCTTCAAATACAGGGCTAGAGTATACCTGGACAAATACCTTGTCATTTAACAAAACTTTTAATTTGCATAGCTTAAAGGTATTGGTAGGTACTGAATATAATAAGAATCGGTATAGCACCATGAGTGGTAGTAACAAAGGATATTTTTCATTTGATCCTGATTACACAAACCTTTCAAATGGCAGTGGACCAATGGAAACTGTTAGTGAAAGAACCGCCGATGCTTTATTTTCGCTAATAGGCCGTGTTGATTATGCTTTTAATGATAAATATCTTATCGGAGCTACGATTCGTAGAGATGGTTCATCCAAATTTCTAAAAAATACTTATGGAGTTTTTCCTGCTGTAAGTGCTGCCTGGAGAATTTCTAAAGAGAGTTTTTTGTCTGATGTAAAATGGATTACTGATCTTAAAATAAGAGGTGGTTGGGGTATTATGGGTAACCAGGTAAATGTTTCAGGCGCCAACTCCTTTACAACATTTGGCAGCTCTATTGGCCAATCTTACTATGCAATAGGTGGTGGGAATGCTGTAGTTGCAGGGTTCTATCAAAATCAAACAGGAAATCCCGATGCCAAATGGGAGAAAAATGTAAACTCAAACTTTGGTTTTGATGCAACATTATTTGGTGGTGGCATAGAGATCTCTGCTGATTATTATCAGAAGAATGTTCGTGATCTTTTGTACAACCCAGAGATGATTGCAACAGTAGGTGCTGCTACTGTGCCATTTGTTAACATTGCCCAAATGAAAAATGATGGTTTCGATATATCTTTAACAGGACATAAGGATGTAGGCAGTGATCTTAAGCTTAATGCTACTGCTACCATTACAACCTATCGGAATGAGATAAAAAAAGTATCCGGGGATGTTGATTATTACGACGTAGATTCAAGAAGATTTGATGGAAGTCGTATCATTCGTAATGCGGTAGGTCATTCTGTTAGTGAATTCTTTGGTTATAAAATAGCAGGTTTCTGGAATTCAGATACTGAGATTGAAGCAGCAAATGCTAAAGCTCAGGTCGTTACCGGCGATCCAAATACCGTATATCAGGATGATGTTAAAGTTGGCAGGTTTAAATATGCAGATGTAAATGGAGATGGACTGATCACTGCTGATGACAGAACCTTTTTAGGTAATGCAAATCCAGATTTCAGTTATGGACTTAATCTTGGTGCCAGCTTTAAAAATTTCGACTTTAGTGCTTTCTTTTATGGGGTTCAAGGCAATTCAATTTGGAACCAGGTAAAATGGTGGACTGATTTTGTGCCTTCTTTTGGAGGAGCAAAAAGTCATACGGCTCTTTATGATTCATGGACTCCCTCACATCAGAACGCAAAAGCACCAATACAGGAAACAACCCAGTCTTTTAGTACAAATAGCGTCCCTAATTCTTATTTCGTAGAGAAAGGTTCGTACCTGAGACTCAAAAATGTACAAATTGGTTACACACTTCCTACTAATACACTTCAAAAGATAGGTGTTAACAGGCTAAGAGTTTATATCTCTGCTGCCAATTTGTTTACAGTAACAAAATATTCAGGAGTGGATCCGGAGGTTGGAACTTCAAGTGAAACCGGACAGCAGACAGCTTATGGGGTTGATGATGGTTCTTATCCAAGTCAGCGGACTTTCTTGCTGGGTTTAAATTTACAGTTTTAATTACTTAACGGTTTAAGGAAATGAAAAGATCAACATATATATTAATAGTTGTGCTGTTGTTTACAGGGCAATTATTTTATTCTTGTAAAAAGGCTCTAAAACAGCCGCCTCTTGGCTCATTATCAGAAGAGCTCGTTGCTAACAAAAATGGCGTTAATGGGTTGTTAATTGGGGCTTATGCCGCTTTAGATGGTATGCAGGGTGGGGATGTTGCACTTGGTGGAGGCGATGCCTGGCAAGCCTCACCTACGAACTGGGTTTTTGGTTCAGTAGTGGGGGGTGATGCTTCTAAAGGAAGTGATGGAGCAGATCAACCGGCTATTGATCCAATTGCCAATTTTTATTCAGGAGCAACTAATGCCTTTTATGATGGGAAATGGAAGGCACTGTATGAAGGCGTAACACGTACAAATAATGTTTTAAAGCTGATGGCAAAAGCTACTGATCTGAGTGAGGCCGAACAAAAAAGCATTAGTGCTCAGGCTCGTTTTTTACGAGGTCATTATTATTTTGAATTAAAAAAGATGTGGAATATGGTTCCATGGATTGATGAAACCACAACCAACTTTAATCAACCTAATAGTGTTGATATATGGCCACAAATTACTGAAGATCTGAAATATGCATATGATAATTTACTTCCAGCTCAATCAGAAATAGGCAGGGCAAATAAATGGGCTGCTGGCGCATATCTTGCAAAAGCTTACTTGTACCAACATAAGTATGAACTTGCCAAACCTGTATTTGATGCAGTTATTACACAAGGGCAAACAAGTTCAGGTTTAAAATACGATCTGAACAAGAGTTTTGAAGACAACTGGTTGCCTAGCAGGGAAAATAATCCGGAAGCAGTTTTTGTAATCCAAATGGCTGCAAATGCAGATCCAACAGGTCCCTCAAATGCGAATAATGGAGACATGTTGAATTTTCCTTATGGGGATGGTAGCCCTTTTAGTTGCTGCGGATTCTTTCAGCCATCAATAGATTTGGTAAATCATTTCAGAACAAATCCAGCTACAGGACTTCCTTATTTAACAAACTTTAATAGTTTTCCTATAAAAACAGATATGGGAGTAGAAGCGGGGCAAGCCTTTACACCAGATCAGGGAACACTAGATCCTCGTTTGGATTGGACAGCTGGTCGACGTGGTATACCTTATCATGACTGGGGAATTTATCCTGGTAAACCATGGGCAAGAGATCAAAGTTATGGCGGGCCATATGGCCCTAAAAAGAATGTGTACTGGAGTGAAACTGCAGATAGTGATGGAGATCAGGGTACCTGGGCCCCGGGAACTGCCGTTAATTATTCAATTATCCGCTTTGCAGATGTACTTTTAATGGCTGCAGAATGCGAAGCGCAGATCGGGAGTTTAAGTAAGGCCCAAGAATATGTAAACAGGGTTAGGGCAAGAGCTGCAGATCATGAAAGCTGGCTTTTTAAATATAAAGATGATCAAGACCCATCTGCCGGATTTTCTGATGAACCAGCAGCTAATTACAAAATTAACGAATATCCGGCTGGGAATTTCACAAGCCAGGGTAAAGACTATGCTTTAAAAGCGATCTATTATGAGAGAAAAATAGAATTGGCAATGGAAGGACATCGTTTCTTTGATTTGGTGCGTTGGGGTATAGCTGATCAGGAATTAAATGCCTATTTTAGCTATCAGGGAAAGATTACTTCTGATGTGAGGAATGGTAAGTTTGTTAAGGGAAAGAATGATTATTACCCAATACCACAGCGCCAGATCGATTTAAGTCAATCTAATGGTGCTCCGGTTTTAAAACAGAATCCAGGATATAATTAATCTGAACATAACCTAAAACAATGAACCAACCACAACGTTTTTTATCACTCGATGTATTTCGGGGTATGACTGTCTGCTTCATGATCATCGTGAACACACCAGGTCGAGGAGCTGAATCTTTTGCTATGCTGAATCATGCAGCATGGCATGGTTTTACACCAACAGACCTTGTATTCCCATCTTTCTTATTTGCTGTAGGAAATGCCATGAGTTTCTCCATGAAAAAATTTGCTCAAATGGAAAATTCAGCTGTACTGGCAAAAATATTTAAACGTACTCTGCTTATATTTCTTATTGGGTATTTAATGTATTGGTTTCCTTTTTTTAGTTATAATGAAGGTGGGGGTATTAGTTTTTCACCAATAGCAAATACCCGTATTTTAGGTGTACTGCAGCGGATAGCACTTTGCTATGGAATTGCTTCATTGCTAATTCATTATCTAAGTGCCAGAAGTGTAATAATTATCAGCGTATTGTTTCTGATTGGATATTGGGGTGCCTTGTTGTTATTTGGAGATGCAACAGATCCTTTTAGCATGACAGGCAATGCCGGTCAATACCTGGATTTATATGTGTTGGGAGATAATCATATGTATCATGGCGAGGGCATAGCTTTTGATCCTGAAGGAATATTGAGTACTATACCTTCGTGTGTAAACGTAATAATTGGATATTTTGCAGGTAAATTCATACAAGAAAAAGGAAAGGGATTTGAAACAATTTCAAAACTATTACTTGTTGGGGGCTGTTAATATTAATAGCTATCTGCTTAAACCCCGTATTTCCTGTAAATAAAAAGCTGTGGACAAGTTCTTTTGTTCTGGTCACCTGTGGCCTGGATCTGGTAATTATCGGTGCTTTGATTTATGTGATAGAAGTAAAATCCTATACAAAGTGGACAGGGTTTTTTACAGTTTTTGGAAAAAACCCATTGTTCATTTACATAGTTTCAGAAGTGCTGTTAACAATTATTGGTGTAGTCATTCCTGGTTTAAATTTTAACGAATGGATTAGTACTAAGTTTTTTCAGGTTATAGCGCCTGGCCCTGTTGGTTCATTGCTTTTTGCAATATGTTTTATGCTTATCTGTTGGCTGGTAGGATATATACTCGATAAAAGGAAAATATACATACGCGTTTAGTTATCAAACAAAATGAAGAAATTCTGTATTTTAATTGCACTGCTTTTTAGCGGTTTAATAAATTCTTATGCACAACGGTCATCGCCGTTTAACGTTCGTAACCTGTATATTACCAGAGAGGTATTGAGTAATGCTGAGGATAAAACTTTATCAGTATTAACAATTACTAATAATGGAAAGCAAGCATTGCCAGGTAAAGGATGGAGTATTTACTTTAATTCAAGGCCTATGGAAGTTGCCGGTTCGGATAGTCTAAGTGCACGGATAAAACATGTAAATGGAGATCTATTTCGTTTGTATCCTATAAAAGGTTTTTCGGATTTAAAATCGGGTAGATCAATGAAGATTCAGGTATTATCAACGGAGGTTAAAAATATTACGGATCTCTCATCAGGCTTCTATCTCGTCTGGGATAATAATCCTTCAAAAGGATATAATATTAGTCATAAAGATGTATATCCGATTCAGCATGTTGGAAGAATAGAAACTGATGTGGCAGCTCATGTATTTAATCAGAACAAACAAATAAAGGATATTCCTTTAGAGAAATTACCAAAGGTTTTTCCAACACCTTTATCTTATGTAGAAGGAGATGGGACATTTAAATTAACCCCCGAAGTTTCGATTATAACTGAAATTGAGTTTGATAAAGAAGCCAGGCTATTTGCTGATGAATTATCAACAATATTAGGTAAAAGGCCTGCTTTTGTTCAGCCACCCGCTAAAAATGTAATTGTAATTAAAAGAGGAAATGTAAGTGGCCCTGAATCTTATAAACTAAGTGTTACACCAGAACGAATACTTATAACAGCTGCCGAACCGGCGGGTGCATTTTATGGTATACAATCTTTAAAGACCTTACTCCCTTCCACATCTTGGGGAGTTATTCAAAAAGAAATCGCAATACCAGCGGTTGAAATTGAAGATGCTCCCCGGTTTGGATTCAGAGGATTTATGATGGATGTGGCAAGAAATTTTCAATCCAAAAAGGAAGTGCTGAAAGTTCTGGATGTGATGGCGCTTTATAAAATGAATGTTCTTCATTTTCATTTAAATGATGATGAAGGATGGCGATTAGAAATCCAGGACTTGCCAGAACTTACCACAGTAGGCTCACAGCGCGGACATACCATTGATGACGGGGATAATATTGTTCCATCGTATGGATCCGGATCTGATATCGGTGTAAATTCAGGAAGTGGGTTTTATACTCGTTCAGATTTTATAGAAATTCTTAAATATGCAGCTGCCAGGCATATCCGCGTTATACCAGAGATTGAAACCCCAGGTCATGCCAGAGCCGCTATTAAGTCTATGGATGCCAGATATAAGCGGTTAATGAAAGCTGGTAAAAAAGAGGAGGCTGAGCAGTATTTATTAAGAGATTTGAATGATAAATCCATATACGAATCTGTTCAGGGCTGGAATGATAACGTAATCAATGTAGCATTACCGTCAGCATACAATTTTCTTGAAAAAGTGGTTGATGAAATACGCTTTATGTATACAGAAGCTAAGGCCCCATTAGCAACGATACACTTTGGTGGAGATGAAGTCCCTGCCGGAGTTTGGGAAAGATCTCCTGCAGTAGCAAATTTGCTAAAAGCTGATGCTTCTGTGAGTGGTGTTGATGAGATGTGGTATTACTACTTCAATAAGATTAATAATATGCTTAAAGCAAAGCAATTATATCTATCGGGATGGGAAGAAATTGGGCTGCGGAAAGCACTGGTAAATGGAGAAAAGAAGATGGTACTTGATGAACGGTTTGCTAAAGAAAATTTCCATGCTGATGTTTGGAATAATTTAAGTGGTAATGAAGATCTTGCCTATAAATTAGCTAATGCTGGTTATAAAGTTGTGCTAACTTGTGTTACAAATCTTTATCTGGATCTGGCTATCAACAAGAGTTTTAATGAAACAGGGCAGTATTGGGGAGGTTATGTAGATGTTGATAAGCCTTATTATTTTGTTCCTTATGAACTGTTCAAAAATTTAAAGGAAGATGAAGGTGGCAATCCTATTGATAAAAAGACCCTCGAGGGAAAAACCACACTAACTGAATTTGGAAAATCAAACATTGTAGGTATACAGGCACCTTTGTGGAGTGAAATCATTAAAACTCCCGAAAGATTTGAATATATGCTTTTGCCAAAATTGTTTGGTGTGGCCGAAAGGGCCTGGGCAAAAAATCCTGAATGGGCCACAGAAACTGATACAGTAAAAAGTGCTTCAATATACAATCAAAATTGGTCTGAATTTGTCAATATCATTGGTAAAAGAGAAATGCCGCGATTAAATCATTACGCAGGGGGTTATAATTATCGTATCCCTACACCAGGTGTGGTTGTAGCAAACGGTAAAGTGATGGCCAATTTACAGTTACCCGGTTTTATAATTAGGTATACTACAGATGGAACGGAGCCTACTGTTAATAGCGCTGCATATTTGGCGCCCCTAAGTACTAAAGGAGATATTATATTTAAAGTATTTAATAACAACGGAAGATCAGGACGTTCTGTTAAAATTCATAATAATTAAATAAGCAGGACAGTACGGGTTGCTTGGAATAGAATATAGTTAGATATTTATTTAACACATAGAGAACTGTGCTATAATCAGAATGAGATCAATAAGTATTCTTATTATAGCATAGTCTCTTTTTTGAAACCAAATATATATCGAATTATGTTCCAATACATGGCATTCTGGCTTTGGGATTTTTTAGGTCATTTGCATCCCTTAGCAGTGCATTTTCCAGTGGCATTACTTCTATTTGCTGCTGTACTGGAGTTGTTTACATTAAAAAACTTTAACTCAAAACTACGTTCAGGTATTGATGCGCTTCTTGCTGCAGGGGCATTGGGTGCTGTAATTTCAGCTGCTTTCGGATGGTTGTTATCTTTGGATGGCGATTATAGTGGTAGTGTTTTAGTACTGCACCAGTGGATTGGAGTAGCAACTGCAGCGCTTAGTCTTTTAACTCTTTTCTTTCTTTATCAAATTCGCAACAGAGCAAAGTTTGGACAAGTTAAAGTTTACAGGGGATTGTTGTTCTCAACTGCCATCGGTATTTCTGTTGCAGGACACTTTGGCGCTAATTTAACGCATGGCGGTGATTTCCTGACTAGTACACTGCCATGGAGCAAGGACTACAAAACAGGTGGCTCAGATAATTTTAATCTGGCTGCTTTAGAAAGTGATACTACTAAACTGACTAAAAAACAAGAAATAGAGTTAAATACTGAGGTAAGGGCTATACTTGCACATAACTGCTACAAATGTCATGGTGCTGAGAAAGTAAAAGGAGATTTAAGACTTGACGGGAAACATGTTGCTTTTAAAGGTGGCGAAAATGGACCAGTAATAGTGCCTGGAAATCCGCTGGAAAGTGAAATATTCAAACGTATAACATTACCTGCTGACCATAAGGATGTGATGCCATCCAAAGGGAAAAAGCTAGCTGAAAAAGATATTCAAATTGTTCGCTTTTGGATTGAAAAGGGAGCCCCATGGCCAGATGATGGGACTAAGGAAAATGTTTTTAGAGTTGCCAAACTGGAACCACGTAACCCTGTTCTCCCAGCACTATCAAATAATTTATCTAACCCTGTTGATTTATGGACAAACCAGTATTTTGCTAAAAACAATACCAAATGGCCTTCATTGGTGGATGATCGTACTTACTTAAGGAGAATCTACCTTGATATAGTCGGCTTATTACCCAGCACAACTGAGCTGGAATCATTCTTAAAAGACACCCGACCAGATAAAAGAGCCTTATGGGTTAAAAAACTTTTAAGCCTTGATAACGATTATGCGTTACATTGGTTAAGTTTTTGGAATGATGCATTAAGAAATGATTATTCTGGAACAGGATATATTACTGGTGGACGCTTTAATATCACAGATTGGTTATACAAATCTTTAAAGGAGAATAAACCATATAATCAGTTTGTTAAAGAGCTAATTAGTCCTTCCGAAGAATCCAAGGGATTCATAGAGGGGATAAAATGGCGTGGTGTTGTAAATGCGAGTCAGAGAACGGAGATGCAGGCGGCTCAAAATGTTTCACAGGTCTTTTTAGGCCTTAATTTAAAGTGTGCTTCTTGTCACAATAGTTTTATTAGCGATTTAAAATTGGAGGATGCTTATGCGTTTGCTAATATCTTTGCCGACACTACTCTGGAAATTAACCGTTGTGATAAGCCAACAGGAAAGTATGTAGATGCGAGGATGCTTTGGAAAGAACTTGGTACAATAGATAGTAAAGCTCCAATTAAAGAGAAACGAAAACAACTGGCCGAAAATCTGGTAAAACCTGAAGACGGACGGCTTTATCGTACAATAGTAAACCGGATTTGGGCGCAGCTAATGGGCCGTGGTCTGGTTGAACCTGTTGATGTTATGGATAATGAGCCCTGGAGCCAGGATTTGTTAGATTGGATGGCTTTTAATTTTGTTGCTAATAAATCAGATTTAAAAGAACTCATTTATCAGATCACAACCTCCAAAACTTATCAACTGCCTTCAGTAGGTTTCAAAGAGGTAGCTCAGGTTAGCAATCCAAACTATAAATTTAAAGGCATGGTACGCAAAAGGATGTCGGCCGAGCAGTTTACTGATGCTGTTAGTAGTGTTGTAACCCCGGTTTTTGCTGATTCAAATATTAGATACAGACCTCAAATTCAGCCGTCTTTTATACGGGCATCTATGGTGGCAAACAACAGCTTCCTTACTGCATTAGGCAGGCCAAATAGGGAAACAGTTGCCACCAGTAGAGATTCGCAAGCCAATTTGCTGCAAGCTCTTGAACTGACCAACGGCTGGAGGTTCAATTCTGTATTAAAAAGCGGAGCTGAGCATTGGAAAGCAAATTTTAAAAATACTGATTTGCTAATAAGGGATATTTATTTAAAAACTTTAGGAAGAGCGCCGGTCGATTCAGAATTGAAAATTGCGAAGCAGGCACTTGGTAAATCTCCGGGGGTTGATGCCATTCAGGATTTATTTTGGGCCATTGTACTATTGCCCGAATTTCAAATTATCTATTAACACAAATTATGCTTAAATTAACTATACCCATATAACGATGAGTTGGAACAGAAGAGACTTTTTGAAGAATACAAGTGCAGCAACTTTAGCTGCTATGGCTGCCGGAATTCCGCTTACTAATTTGCTGTCTTCCTGCAATACAAAAAGTAACAATGCAACGGCAGATACTGTTATTTTATTATGGATGGCAGGTGGTATGGCACATACTGATACCTTCGATCCAAAGAAGTATACGCCTTTTACTAAAGGTATGCAGGCAAATAGTGTATTAAGTACCTTTAAATCTGTACCAACTATTCTGGATGGAATTAATTTTTCTGAAGGGTTGGAATCTATTGGTAAAGTGATGGATAAAGGAACGTTAATCCGATCGTATGTAGCTGCTGATATGGGACATATTTTACATTCACGACATCAATATCACTGGCATACCTGTTATAAACCACCGCAATCCGTTTTGGCCCCACATATTGGATCCTGGATTGCAAAAGAATTAGGGCCATTAAATCCTGTAATACCTGCATTTATTGATATAGGACAACGGTTTACCCTTGGTGAAGCAGAAGAACTCAAAGCTTTTCATACAGCAGGCTTTTTAGGTAATGAATTTGGTCCCTTTTTAATACCGGATCCTTCAGGAGGATTAGAAAGTGTACAGCCTCCAGTGGGAATGTCTTCAAGTAGGTTCGAAAAACGGAATAAG
Organism: Pedobacter ginsengisoli; assembly: GCF_002736205.1. Lineage (NCBI taxonomy): Bacteria > Pseudomonadati > Bacteroidota > Sphingobacteriia > Sphingobacteriales > Sphingobacteriaceae > Pedobacter > Pedobacter ginsengisoli. The sequence continues at coordinate 361,183 of NZ_CP024091.1, forward strand.
CTTTATTATGATCTAATAAGTAAAAGTCCAATGGGAGAGTATGGTAGTGATTATCAAAAAGAATCATTAAAAAGATCAATGGAGCAAGCATACATACTCTTGAAATCTCCAGAGGCCAAAGCTTTTGATTTAAGCCAGGAGCCTAAAGAAATATATGATATTTACAACACAGGCAAGTTTGGATTAGGCTGCCTTATGGCACGCAGACTTACAGAACAGGGGGCACGATTTATTAGTGTAACTACCGAATATGAGCCATTTAAAGGTTGGGATACGCATGACAACGGTTATACCAGACTAATAGAGATGAAAAAGCAGATAGATGGCCCTGTAGCACAGCTAATCAAAGACTTAGAGAAGAGTGGAAGGTTAGATAGGACATTGGTTATTTTGGCTAGCGAATTTAGTAGGGATATGATGGTGGAGGGGCGTCCCGACGCAAAAGTACAGGAGCAGGTAGATCAGCCAGATATTATCCAGGATATTAAAAATTATGGTATGCACCGTCATTTTACTGATGGATGTTCAATGCTAATGTTTGGTGGCGGTATAAAAAAGGGCGGGGTATACGGAAAAACTGCTGATGAAAGGCCATGTAAAACGATTGAAAATCCTATAGTTATTGATCAGGTTCATCAAAGTATTTATCATGCACTTGGGATAGCTCCGGATACGAATTATCTTGTTGAGAAACGACCGTTTTATACTACGCCTGATGGTTTAGGTAAGCCTGTAATGGATCTGTTTTCCTAAACTCATTTTATTAGGGTTCTGTTAATAAAAAACGCCCTGTTTGCAATTTACAAACAGGGCGCTTCTTTATTATTTTTTTAAAATGAAAAGTCGTCGTTTTGAACTCTTGTTCCAGCTCCTTCGTGGTTCTCAGAATATTCATAACGTTTTTCTACTACTTCCTGATGACTTTTAATATAATCAACAGTTTCATTTAGTCCTTCAGCAAATTTCTCGAAATCCTCTTTGTATAAAAAGATTTTGTGTTTTACAAAAACACCATCTTCCAGTCTTTTTTTACTTTCGGTTAAGGTTAAGTAGTAATCTCCTGATCTTGTTGCTTTTACGTCGAAAAAATAAGTTCTTTTGCCAGCTCTTACTTTCTTTGAAAAAACCTCTTCTCTCTCTTTGTTGTCAAATTCTCCCATGGTTGCTTTAGCTCTTGGTTTTGGTTCGGGTAAATATAAAGGAATAATTACTAAAGTTCAAAATAGAAATTACACAGATTGACTTTCTTCTTCAAGTAATTGGTTTTGATACATTTCTGCATAAGCACCTCCTTTTTGCAATAACTCATTATGAGTGCCCTCTTCAATGATCTGTCCATCATCAAGAACCAGAATTTTATCTGCATTCTTTATTGTTGAAATTCGATGAGCAATAAGAATGCTTGTTTTATTATTCATTATTCTGCCAAGGTTATTCAAAATCTCTTCCTCAGTTCTGGTGTCAACGGCAGAAAGACAGTCATCAAAAATCAGAATCTTAGGCTCTTTAATTAAAGCTCTCGCAATAGAAACACGTTGTTTCTGTCCACCTGATAGGGTGATACCTCTTTCACCCAGCATGGTTTCAAATTTAAGCTCGAAATCTATAATGTTGTTATACACTGCAGCATTCTTAGCTGCTGCTTCAACTTCATTATCATTAACAGTATCGAGACCAAAAGCTATGTTGTTTTTAATGGTGTCAGAAAATAAGAATACTTCCTGTGGAACAAAACCAATCTGATTGCGATAATCCTGTAAATTAAGCTCTTTTAGGTACGTGTTATCAATTATTATCCTGCCAGCTTCTACATCATACATCCGCATTATTAAGTTTGCCAAAGTTGATTTCCCAGAGCCCGTTCTGCCAATAATTGCAACGAACTGACCTTGTTTAATTTCAAAGTTTACGTTTCGTAAAGCTTTAATGCCTGTGTCAGGATAGGTAAAGCTTACATTCTCAAACTTGATATTTCCATTTATTGCTCTTTTTTCCTGTTTGCCAGAAATAATTTCAGGCTTAAGTTGTAAAAATTCATTAATCCTTTTTTGCGAAGCAGAAGCCCTTTGGATAAGTGTAGTTACCCAGCCAAGCATAGAAACTGGAAAGGTTAGTTGGTTCACATATACAATAAATTCGGCAATATTTCCGGGAGTAATCGATCCGTTAATCACTTGTTTTCCGCCAACATATATAGTAAGTATGGTACTTAAACCAACAAGAAGAAGCATGGTCGGGTAAAATAAAGCCTGCACTTTAACAAGGCTCATAGCACTTTGTTTATAGCCCTCGCTTTCTTCAGCAAACACTTTTTTTGTATAGGGCTCGCGAACGTATGATTTTATAACACGTATGCCCGAAAACCTTTCTTGTACAAAGCTCGACAGTTTTGAAAGTTGCTCCTGTATCTGCTCGCTTTTCTGATTAATCATAGTATTTACAAAATAAATTATGACTACCAATACAGGAAGTGGTAATAAACAAAAAATTGCCAGTGTAGTATTAACAGAAAACATGGCATAAATTACCAGTAAGAATAAAACCCCGGTATTTATAGCATACATAATAGCGGGCCCCACGTACATCCTTACTCTGTTCACGTCTTCAGTAGCCCTGTTCATTAAGTCGCCAGTATTATTTCTTCTATAAAAGCCCAGGCTTAGTTCCTGGTAATGGGCATAAATCTCATTTTTCATATCATACTCTATATGTCTCGACATAAGTATGATCGTTTGCCTCATAAAGAATAGAAACAGGCCTCTTAAAAGGTACAACACCAAAACAAGTGCGCCAAAGTATAGTAAACTGTAAGAAAAAATGTCATAAATAATCTCACGACGTTCAAATCCAGAAAACAAGCCATATATCTGGATATTCTCAGTAATTAAATTGAATGCGTGGCCTATAACCTGAGCTGGGATTACGCCAAAAATATTCGATATAATTACAAAGAAAACTCCTGGAATAATCCACCATTTATATTTATAAAAGTACTTGTTTAAAAACCGGAGATGTTTCATGAGGAGGTAAAGTTAGCCAAATGAAGATAATTTTTTTAAAGACTTTAGTTAAAACAATGTAAATAATGTTTTTTTGACTAGTTTTGCGGCTTATCTGATAAACAAAATTATATGTCTGGTAATAGTTCTATCGTAAATTCAGTTTTAGATCAAATTGGTGCCTCCGGGCATAAGAAGGTTGTTTATTGTAATGATCCAGATACCGGTTTAAAAGCGATTATTGCTATTCATGATACTACGTTGGGCCCTGCAATAGGTGGAACACGAATGTGGAATTATGCTACCGAAGCTGAGGCACTGGAAGATGTGTTAAGGTTATCAAGGGCAATGACATATAAAGCGGCTATTACAGGCCTTAACTTAGGCGGGGGTAATGCTGTAATTATCGGCGACTCTTATAAAGGAAAATCAGAAGCCATGATGCGTAGTTATGGCAGGTTTATCAAAAATCTTAACGGAGAATTTATTACTGCTGAAGATGTGGGGACCAATACTCGTGATATGGAATATATCCAAATGGAAACCAAACACGTTACAGGAGTTCCAGAATCGTTAGGGGGAGCAGGGAATCCGGCACCAACAACAGCTAAGGGAGTTTTTCTCGGTATTAAAGCTTGTGTTAAAGAGGTTTTTGGTACTGATATGCTTGCAGGCCGTTCGGTTGTTGTACAAGGAATTGGAAATGTTGGAGAGCATTTGGTAGAATTGTTGCGAGCTGAAAATGTAGAGGTGTACATTAGTGATATCAATGAAGATCGTTTGCAACATGTGGCTCGTACTTATAAAGCCAAACCAATCTCGGCAGACAAGATTTTTGGAATCAATGCTGATATTTACGCTCCATGTGCACTTGGAGCTACAGTAAATTCAAAAACCATCGAAAAAATGAAATTTGCCATTATTGCTGGTTCGGCCAATAACCAATTAGCAGATGAACAATTACATGGCAAACTTTTATTAGATAAAGGAATTCTGTTTGCACCAGATTATCTGATTAATGCTGGAGGCTTAATTAGCTGCTATTCTGAGCTAACAGGGTATGGAAAAAAACGTACAATGCAGCTAACAGAGAACATTTATAACGCTACACGTGATGTAATTAAGATGTCCAAAAAGGATAATATTCCAACAATATGGGCAGCTAATCGCATTGCAGAACAAAGAATAATAGACATTAAGAAAATAAAATCATCATTTTAATAAACAGGTAATTTACCACTCGTTCTTACATTCATGTTAAATAGAAGGCACTTAAGAATTAAAGCTTTGCAAAATATATTTGCTTGGCACATGACAGACAAAAGAGATTTAACTTCTTCTAAGAAGGCTCTTATGCATAGTATTGATAATGTATATGAAATGTACATATGGATGCTTTCTCTTTTAGTAGAGGTTACAGAATATACAGATATTGATGCAACGGAACGTGCCAATAAGCATTTACCTACAGCAGAGGATCTTAATCCTAATTTAAAACTACTAAACAATAAATTTGCTGTTACCTTAAAGAATAATCCGGATTTTATTGCGGCTGTAAATAAATACAAGATTAACTGGATGTCGGATCCTGAATTTGTTAAAGCCATTTTCAATTCTTTAAAAGTTACTCCAGAATATGCTGCTTATCTTGCTGATGAAGTAAATGATCTGGAAGAATCTAAAACGATAATCAAATATATCTTTAGAAAAATCATTCTTAAAAGTCACAACATTATACAGGCTTTTGAAGATAAATTTATCAATTGGACTGTAGATAAGGAAGTGATGCAAGGTATGGTAGCTAAAACTATCAAAAATTTTACTTCCGAGGATGCGTTCGCAAACAAGCTCACACCTATAAGCCAGGATTGGGATGAGGATAAGAAATTTGTTGAAGATTTGTTTGCCTATACACTTAAGAATGATAAAGATTATCAGGCATTTATAGCCGAACGTACAAAGAACTGGGAGTCTGAACGTATAGCACTTATGGATACTATATTGATGAAAATGGCAATCTGTGAATTGCTAAATTTTCCTTCAATTCCAGTGAAGGTAACTATCAACGAATACCTTGATTTATCAAAAGATTACAGTACGCCGAAAAGTAATTCATTTATTAACGGTATCTTGGATAAAATTATGGGCGATCTTAAGAGAACAAACAGCATCAAGAAAATTGGTCGCGGACTTATAGAAGAATAAAAATTTATGAAGAAAATTTTGTTACTGGCAGCAGTTGCTTTGACATTAGCATCCTGCCAATCAAAAACTGACAAAAATGTTAACACTGTATCAGCTGAAACTGATAGTGCGGCAATTGCATCAAAAGCCGATTCTGCTAAAGCTGAGGCAGTTCGTCGTGTAGACGGACCAGTATTAACCTTTGAAACCAGCAATTATTATTTTGGTAAAATTGAAAAGGGAGAGAAAGTTTCTTACAGTTTTAAGTTCAGAAATACAGGTAAAATGCCATTGATAATTAAGGAGGCAATTGCAACTTGTGGCTGCACAGTACCAGAGGTGCCAAAAGAGCCTATTAAACCGGGACAAGCAGGAGAACTTAATGTTGTGTTCAATAGTGCAGGTAAAACTGGCAGACAAGATAAGATAGTTTCAGTTAGATCTAATGCATTAAACAGCGCAATTGAGCTACACTTAACAGGTGAAATTAAAGAATAATAAATTTATAAAATAACAGTATGATATCAACAATAATATTACAGGCAGCAGGTGGTGGCAGTATGTTAAGTACTTTAGTACCGATGGTTCTAATTATGGTAGTATTTTATTTCTTCATGATCAGACCTCAGGTAAAAAAAGCTAAAGACCATAAAAAATTGGTTGAAGAGTTGAAAAAAGGAGATAAAATAGTTACTACTGCCGGAATACACGGTAGAATTGTAGATATGAACGATACTACTTTCCTTATCGAAGTTGAAGGAGGGACAAAAATTCGTTTCGATAAAACTGCAATCTCTTTGGATGCAACAAAGGCTGCGGCCCCAAAAGCTGTCGAAGCACCTAAGGCATAACTTAAATAATGTTTTTACAGCCGCTTCTGTTTAGAAGCGGCTTTTTTGTTTTATTTTTATCTAAGTTTGTTTACTTTACAATTATGCCGTTTATAAAGCTTACAAAAATAGAACGCAAACGTTTCCTGGTTTTGATTACCTGTTTATTATTGGCAATTGGAGCATGGTTACTAATGGCGTTAAATAATAAGTATGTTTATACGGCAAAAACAGTATTGGTTTATAAGAATTTCCCCCAAAAAAGGGCCTTTCATGCTCTTCAGTCAGATACAGTTGATTTGCAGGTCGAGGGAACAGGCTGGCAATTGTTGTTTGCCCGTTTAAGAGTTAAGCCCCAATCAATAGCCATTAGTTTGGATAAATTAAATAATCGCAATTTCATCCTTTTTTCCGAACAATTATTTAACGTAAACAGGCAGCTGGAGACCTCGCAAAAGATAATCTCTGTAAGGCCTGATACACTTTATTTTGATTTTTCTGAACGAACTGTTAAAAGAGTTCCCGTAAAACTAGTTTCTAATTTTGAATTTGTTAAGCAGTATGGAGTTTCAGATGATATCGAAATTATTCCTAAATATGTAACCCTATCTGGGCCCGAAGAAGAAATTAAAAAGATTAAAGAATGGCCAACAGATTCTTTAAAGCTCTCAAATGTTCAAAATACAACTGTTTCAAGAATAGCAATGATGCAGAATAAAATGAAGAATGTGAGTATTTTTCCTACCAGTGCAGAAGTAAAAGTACCTGTTGATGAATACACAGAAAAGACGATTGATTTGTCGCTTAGAATCATAAATAACAAAGAGTACTATAACGTTAAACTATACCCTAAAAAAATTAAGGTTACCATTTTGGTTGCCTTATCAAAATACCAGCAAACTAATGAAAACTTTATAGATGCAGTGGTAGATTTGGATGAGTGGAGAGATTTAAAACACAATCAGTTAAGAGTTAAAATAACCCGTTTTCCGGATTATTGCAAGCTAATAGATGTTGTTCCTGATAAGATTGATTTTATAATAGAGAAATAATGTTAAAAGTAGGGATTACAGGAGGAATTGGTAGTGGTAAGACTACTATATGCAGAATTTTTGAAACACTGGGTATTCCGGTATTCTATGCCGATACGGTTGCCAAAGAAATTATGGTAAATGATACTATTCTGATTCAGGGAGTTAAAGACTCTTTTGGTGAAGAAAGTTATCTGCCCGGAGGTATATTAAATAATAAGCATATAGCTGGTATTGTATTTAATAATGAGCAGGAACTAGCAAAATTAAATGCTATGGTTCATCCTGCAGTTTTTAGAGCATTTGACAATTGGGCTGCTCAGTTACCAAAAGACACCCCTTACATACTTAAAGAAGCAGCGTTATTGTTTGAAAGCGGCTCCTACAAAATGTGCAATAAAAATATTTTGGTAACCGCTCCAATGGAACTGAAATTGGAACGCGTGATGAACCGAGATGGGGTAACTGCGGATCAGGTAAAAGCCAGAATGGATAAACAGTTTACTGACGAAAAGAAGATAAAGATGGCTGATTATCTGATCAATAATAACGAAACAGATTCCCTTATCAATCAGGTAATGGAGTTACACCAACTGTTTCTTAATAACGGACTTTAATGATATTAGAAGATTTTATAGTGATCGATAAAATCGGTCTGTTTTGCAAGTACGGCAATTTTTATCTCGATCCTAAAGAAGCAGTTAAAAATGCAGTTATTTCACATGCTCATGGCGACCATGCTGTTGGGGGTAATCTTAATGTGTATTGTACAGAAGCAACCTCTTTATTTATGCTTCACAGATACAGAAAGTTTGCAGGAGGGGAGTTCAATATAATAGATTATCATCAAACTTTTGATGTAAATGATGTTAAGGTACAATTTATTCCAGCCGGACATATCTTAGGGTCAGCAATGATATTGATGGAATATATGGGTATAAAATACCTCTATACCGGAGATTATAAGCTGCAACCTGATAAAACTTGTGAGCCAGTAGAATTTGTAGAAGCTGATGTGTTGATAACGGAAACTACATTTGCTGATCCGCAAACACAACATCCCGTTGCAGAGGCTGAAATACTTAAGTTGAACTCAACACAGAGTAATATTATGCTTGGCGCTTATGCCTTAGGAAAATGCCAACGCCTCATCAGCTTGATGAATGAATACTGTACAGAAAAAAGGATACTTGTTCACTATAGTATGTTGCCTTTCGTGAAAATATATGAACAAATGGGTATAGATTTAGGCAAGTATGAAATCTATGATCGGAAGGTTATGAAAAACAATCAAACCAATATGGTTTATATGGTTCCACCACTGGTTTTCAAAAGCTATTTCAAGGCAATTAACGTGGTAAGGATATTTGCTACAGGCTGGAAACACCTTCAAACTGGTCAGGAAATCCAGTTGTACATTTCAGATCATGCCGATTGGAATGATATTATTTTAACTATAGAAAAGGTTAAACCCCAACAAGTTTGGACAAATCATGGCAACGGGCAACATTTAAAGAAACACTACGAAAAAAGTTTGGTAGTGAAATTGCTTAACTGATGAAAGAAGGTGTAGATTACTACTTCAATGAAAATGGGTTTATGGTTTTTACAGAAGCTTATCACTTAAAACGTGGATACTGCTGTAAAAATAAATGCAAACATTGCCCGTGGGGATTTGGGAAGCAAAAAACAAAAGCTACGCCACCAAACAAATAAAGAACGAAAAGATGCAGTTGCAGAAAGAAACGCTTACCACTCGATTTGAAAGTATTCATCACCAAGCCATTGTAAATGTTTGGCATACCGGCAATTGGTGTACAGAGAGACTAAAACAAACTATAGCGCCTTTTGAGGTAACTACTCAGCAATTTAATATTTTAAGAATTTTACGTGGACAAAATCCTAATCCAGCTACCATAAATCTTCTGAAATCAAGAATGCTGGATAAAATGAGTGATACCTCAAGAATAGTAGACCGGCTTGTGCAAAAAGAGCTTGTTGTAAAAGAGGCAAATGCTATCGATAAACGTGCTGTAGATATTAAAATTAGTGATAAAGGTTTGGAATTACTGGAGCTGATGGACAAAGAAGTCAGCCTTTCAGTACTTATTTCATCAAACTTAACAGAGCAGGAAGCTATTACGCTAAACAACCTGCTTGATAAAATGAGAGGTTAGCAGATCTCCTTAGTGCGAATGGCCTGAGCTAAAATATCCAATTAACGCAATACCGATACCACATAAAACAGCAATCATTTTACGTTTTGATACCTTATGGTCTACGCTTGATTCGAATAATATGGTGGTAGAAATATGTAAAAATATACCTATTACTATTCCCATAATTCTATTAAAATAATTCTCTATACCACCGATAGTTCCATTGCTCAACCCATTGCTTACATAAAACCCAAGAGGTGCCATTATAGCAAAAATTGCGATGTAAATGATTACGTTACTCTTTTTGAATTGGTTTTGCACTAAAATACTAGCTAATGCAAAGGCAGCAGGAATATGATGTAGCGAGATTCCAAATATCAAAGCATTATGTTGATCTTTTGCTAAAGGCATTCCTTCCAGAAATGCATGCAAACAAAGACTGATCATAATTCCATATGGAAATACTTGTGTTTCATGGTGTTTGTGGATGTGTCCATGCTCAACACCTTCCGAAAACTGTTCTAAAAAGATTTGTAATAAGAAACCTATAAGTATAAAAATTCCTATTTCTTGCGGATCAGAACCACTATATGCATCCGGAATTAAGTGTAAAACAGTAATAGCAAACAAATAGGCACCACTAAAAGAGAGGATTAGTTTTAAAAGCTGAGATTTATCACTTTTTACTAAAAAAATGGCCGATCCGCCTAAAAATGCACTAAAAAATAGGATTAATACCTTCCAGATTTCCATTATAACTGTGGTTGTAATTTTTTATAAATTTTTGATGTCAATAAGCCTATAAGCATACCGAGTATTGCGCCTGCCATAGTATCAATAGGGTAATGAACACCTACGTAAATCTGAGAAAACGAAATAATAAATGCCCAGAAGAGCCCAATTGGCAATATCAGTTTCCACCTGTCGTAAAATACAAAGATAAGAAAAACAGCTATTGCAAAATGATTTGTAGCATGCGCAGAAGGGAAGCTATACCCACTTCCGCATGGCACACGATGAATGATATCATTAGCCAGCGTTATTTCATTGCATGGCCTTACTCTGGCTACTGTTGGCTTAATAATTCTTGATGAAACTAAATCACCAATAGCAAAAGTTACCAGTAACATTCCAATAATGTACCAGCCTTTCTTTTTGTATTCAATAAAAGAGAATACAATAATGAACAGGTACAATGGTGCCCAAAAAAAACGATTACGCATTAAAGGAAGTAACCAATCAAAAAATGGATTAGCCAACCCTCTATGGATTTTAAGAAAAAGTTCTACATCAAATTGTTGTAAACTTTCTATCATGCTTTTTTGCAAATTAGTATTAACCTGTCAGATTTGGTTTCATCAAATGGTTCTAATCCATAGCTACCAAATGTAGCTGCTATTTTTAGGCCGCTTTTTTCAAACATACGTTCAAAATCCTTCAATGTAAAGGCTTGTACACGTTCTTCAAATGCATAAGGTTTGTCTCTGTGCTCAAAATTTATATGTTTAATGATTTTACCATCAGCTATAAATTTATGTAGGTGAAACTCTATCCCCTCAACGGTTTTTATCTCTTGCTGAGTAAGATTTTTAAGGATCTTTTGCGTGTTAAAGTAGTCTATTACCAGAGTACCATCGTCTTTTATACTCTTTCTGAAAGCCTTTATCGCATTTACATGCTCTTTTTCCGTTTCAAAATAACCAAAACTGGTAAAAAGGTTCATTGCTATATCAAAATAGTTGATAAAAGATAGCTTACGCATGTCATGAACAAAGAAATGAAGGTTCTTTTGTTCAAATTGCTGAGCGTATTTAATACTTTGTTCAGATAGGTCAATTCCGGTTACATCATATCCTTTCTTATTAAGGTAAATTGAATGCCGGCCTCTTCCACAGGCAATATCTAAGATTCTGGAATTTGCAGCAGGTTTCAGATAAGCAGAAAGGTTGTCAATTAAAAACTCGGCTTCGGCATCATTACGCTGACTGTAAAGTATATGATAGAAAGGAGAGTTGAACCAATATTGAAACCATTTTCGCTGCATAGAGCCTGTATTTTGATGTTTTAGAAAAAAAACAAACTTAGATAAAATTGTTATCATAAAACAATTTTAAGTCTGGTATAATTTTACTAATGCATGGTACTGGGTTAACCTGCTTTGCCTAATTTTTGTTATTTTTGGAAAAAAAACAATCAACAAATTGACACTAATAAAATCTATTTCTGGAATAAGGGGGACAATCGGTGGTATTGCCGGTAATGGTTTAACCCCAATCGATATTGTAAAATTCACTGCAGCCTATGGCTCATGGGTAATCAGCAAAACCAATAACAAAAGAATTGTTTTAGGCCGAGATGCCAGGATATCTGGCGAAATGGTTAATAATCTTGTTATTGGTACCTTGCAAGGTTTGGGTATTGAGGTAATAGATCTTGGTCTTTCTACCACTCCAACTGTTGAAATTGCCGTTCCAATGGAAAATGCCGGCGGTGGCATAATCTTAACTGCAAGCCATAATCCAAAACAATGGAATGCGCTGAAACTCCTTAATGACAAAGGTGAATTTATTAGCGATGCAGACGGAAAGGAAGTTTTGGAAATTGCAGAGAAATCTGAGTTTGCATTTGCTGATGTTGATGATTTAGGCAAAGTAGTAAGCAATAACACTTATCTGCAAAAACATATCGATGTAATCCTTGCGCTTCCATTAGTAGATGTTGACGCTATAAAAGCAGCTAATTTTAAAATAGCAATCGACTGTGTTAACTCAACAGGAGGCATATTTGTACCTGCTTTGTTAAAAGCTTTGGGCGTTGAAACTGTTTATGAGCTATATTGTGAACCTGATGGTCATTTCCCTCACAACCCTGAACCGCTTCCTGAAAACTTAACAGAGATTGCTAAAGTTGTACAGAGCAAAAATGCTGATCTGGGTATTGTTGTTGATCCTGATGTAGACCGTTTGTGCTTTGTTTGCGAAGATGGTTCTATGTTTGGCGAAGAATATACTTTAGTAGCAGTTGCCGATTATATTCTTAAAAACACACCAGGTAATTCAGTTTCTAACCTTTCTTCTACAAGAGCGCTTAGAGATGTTACTGAAAATGCTGGCGGAACATACAACGCATCAGCAGTTGGCGAAGTTAATGTAGTTAACAAAATGAAGGCTACAAATGCAGTTATTGGTGGAGAGGGTAACGGAGGAATTATATATCCTGAATTACACTATGGTCGTGATGCTTTAGTTGGAATAGCTTTATTTTTAACTCATTTGGCTAAATTTGGTAAGTCCATTTCTGTTTTGCGTAAAAGCTACCCTGAGTATTATATTTCTAAAAATAAGATAACATTAACTCCTGAAATGGACATTGATGCCCTATTGGTTAAAGTTCAGGAGAAATATAAAGATCAGCCAAACAGCACAATTGACGGCTTAAAAATTGAATTTGATAAGGAATGGGTACATCTGCGTAAATCAAATACAGAACCAATTATCCGTATTTATAGCGAAGCAGGATCAGAAACTGTAGCCGAGGGTTTAGCTACAAAAATCATTTCCGACATCAAAGAAATATTAAAACTGAGTTAATACAAAAATGGAAAGAATTTATTTAGATAATGCTGCAACTACACCCCTGGATGCAGCAGTGATAGAGGAAATGGTTAATGTGATGAATTCTTATTATGGTAATCCATCCTCCATACATGCCCAGGGACGTGAGGTGCGCACATTAATTGAAAAGGCCAGAAAAACAGTTGCCGGACTTTTAAATGCAACGCCTGCAGAGATTTTTTTTACTTCAGGAGGTACAGAAGCCGATAATACAGCCATTCGCTGTGGTATTGCAGCCTTCAATATTAAGCATGCCATTACCTCTAAAATTGAGCATCATGCAGTAGAGCATACCCTTAATATGCTTTTACAGCAAGGCGTAATTGATAAGTTGAGTTTTGTTAATGTAGATGAAAAAGGTAATATTGATTATAATCATCTTGAAGAGCTGCTTAAAAACAATGAGCGTTCCTTTGTATCCTTAATGCACGCAAATAACGAATTGGGTACATTAACAGATATAGAAAGGGTAGGTGATATTTGTGAACAATATAATGCCATTTATCATTGTGATACTGTACAAACCATGGGGCATTACGTACATGATGTAAGAAAGCTCAAAGCTCATTTTATAGTATGTGCTGCTCATAAATTACATGGTCCAAAAGGTGTTGGTTTCCTGTATGTTAATCATTCTATAAAAATCAGTCCTATGATTTTTGGAGGGGCTCAGGAACGTAATATGCGCGGTGGAACAGAAAATGTTTATGGCATTGTAGGTTTAGCAAAGGCTTTGCAAATAGCATATTCCGAAATGGAACAGCACCAAAATCATATTCAGGAATTAAAGACATATTTAATGGATAGGCTTCAAAATGAAGTGCCAGATCTGTTTTTTAACGGGGAAACAGCCCCTGAAAAAAGCTTGTATACTGTTTTAAATGTTTCTTTCCCAGCTATGGACATGGCAGATATGCTGCTGTTTAATCTTGATATTAATGGGATTTCTGCATCTGGAGGAAGCGCCTGTTCATCAGGTTCTAATATTGGCTCACATGTACTTACAGGTATAGCTGCTGATCCTAATCGCCCATCAGTAAGGTTCTCCTTTAGTAAGTACAATACCAAAGAAGAATTGGATTTTGTAGTAGAGAAAGTAAAACAAATCGTTAGTCAGAATGTGACTGCTTAGTTAACAATTTTATAGAAATTATGAAAAGCCATCTTACTAAAGATGGCTTTTTTTCGTACTCTCATCTTTTATTATTACTTTGTTACCATTATCAACTAGGGAATCTTCATTTTATTATGTTTATTTGTGTGCTAAATCGATTAAAACATTATAACCACACTTGATATTTTTTAAACATGATTAAACAATTTTTAACCGCCTCATTAGTTCTGGCATCCTCTGCACTGTTTGCACAGTCGGTGGGTAAAGTAACAGATCCAGTTGAATGGATTAATCCGCTAATGGGTACTGCAAGTAAACCAGACTTGTCTAATGGAAATACTTATCCGGCCATAGCCTTGCCATGGGGAATGAACTTCTGGACACCACAAACTGGTAAGATGGGCGACGGATGGGCTTATACCTACGACGCCGATAAAATAAGAGGATTTAAACAAACTCATCAGCCATCTCCATGGATGAATGATTACGGTCAGTTTTCAGTAATGCCTGTAACAGGTAAAATGAGATTCAACCAGGATGATAGAGCAAGCTGGTACTCTCATAAATCTGAAATTGCAAAACCTTACTATTATAGTGTTTATTTGGCTGATGCTGATGTGACAACAGAAATAACCCCTACAGAAAGGGCTGCTCAGTTCCGTTTCACCTTCCCAAAAACAAACGATGCATATGTAGTTGTTGATGCTTTTGATAAAGGATCTTACATCAAAATAATTCCAGGCGAGCGTAAAATAATTGGTTACAGTACAAGATATAGCCGCGGAAAACTCGAAAACTTTAAAAACTACTTCGTTATTTACTTTGATAAACCGTTTACTTCTGCAAATGCATGGAGAGGCAAAAATCTTGCAAAGGATACCCTGGAGTTGCAAAGTGATCACTCTGGTGCTATTGTGGGCTTTAAAACTGCAAAAGGTGAGGCAGTTAATATGAAAGTTGCTTCTTCATTTATCAGTTTTGAGCAGGCGGATATTAACTTAACAAGAGAATTATCAAACGATAGCTTCGAAACAACTAAACAAAAAGGAAAAGCTATTTGGAACAAAACACTCAGCAAAATCTCTGTTGAAGGTGGAACTATAGATCAGGTTCGTACTTTTTATTCAAGTTTGTACCGTACTTTATTCTTCCCTCATAAAATGTATGAAGTAGATAAAAGTAACAAAGTTGTACACTACAGCCCGTACACTGGTAAAACAGCACCAGGCTACAGATTTGCTGGTACCGGCTTCTGGGATACCTTTAGAGCCTTGTATCCTTTCCTTAACCTTGTTTACCCATCAATTAATAAAGAGATGCAGGAAGGTTTAGTAAACGATTATAAAGGTGGCGGATGGTTGCCTGAATGGTCAAGCCCTAGTTATTCAGATTGTATGATCGGAAATAACTCTGCTTCTGTTGTCGCTGATGCCTATATTAAAGGTATGCGCGGTTATGACATCAATACTTTATGGGATGCAGTAAAACATGGTGCCAATAATGAAGGCCCTGAAGCCACTGGCCGTCGTGGTGTTAAATACTATAACGAATTAGGTTATGTACCTTACGATGTAAAAATCAACGAAAATGCTGCACGAACATTGGAGTATGCTTATGATGATTTTGCGATTTACCAGTTAGGTAAAGCCTTAGGTAAACCTGCTTCTGAAATTGATATTTATAAAAAACGCAGTATGAACTACAAGAATCTGTTTGACCCATCAACAGGTTTAATGCGCGGTAAAAATCAGGATGGTAAATTCCAGTCTCCATTTAATCCATTTAAATGGGGTGATGCCTTTACAGAAGGAAACAGCTGGCATTATTCGTGGTCAGTATTCCAGGATATTGACGGATTATCTAAGCTAATGGGTGGAAAAGAGAAATTTGTTCAGAAACTAGATTCAGTGTTTACACTTCCTCCAGTATTTGATGATAGCTATTATGGTGGTGTTATCCATGAGATTCGCGAAATGCAAATTGCAAACATGGGCCAGTATGCTCATGGTAATCAGCCAATTCAACACATGATCTATTTATACAATTATGGTGGTGCGCCATGGAAAACTCAATACTGGGTACGTGAAACCATGGATAGAATGTATAAAGCTACGCCTGACGGATATTGCGGAGATGAAGATAACGGACAAACATCTGCATGGTATGTGTTCTCTGCCTTAGGGTTTTATCCTGTAACTCCGGCTGTAGATCAGTATGTTATCGGAGCTCCATTATTTAAAAAGGTAACACTTAATTTAGAGAACGGTAAAACGATCACTATCAACGCGCCAAAAAACAGTGCTGATAACAAATATGTACAAACCTTAAAGTACAATGGAAAGCCGTATTCTAAAAACTGGTTAAGCCACTCTACTTTATTACAAGGAGCAACCTTGGATTTTGATATGTCTGGAACTCCGAATAAAGAAAGAGGCTCTAATGAGGCCGATTTCCCTTATTCACTTTCAACAGATACAGGTAAATAACAGTAGTTAAGCAAAAAAAAGGCGAGGTAAATATTTACCTCGCCTTTTTTTATTATTGTATTTTTTTAGTTCTTCATCATTTTAAGGAAAGCAGCAAGTTTAGCTTTCATCATTCTGCGATCAACAATGAAATCAAGGAAACCATGTTCTAAAACAAATTCTGCAGTTTGGAAACCTTTAGGAAGATCTTTCTTTATAGTTTCTTTAATAACCCTTGGGCCGGCAAAACCAATTAAAGCACCCGGTTCAGCAATGTTAATATCACCAAGCATTGCATAAGAAGCCGTAACACCACCTGTTGTTGGATCTGTAAGTAAAGATATATAAGGAATTTTAGCCTGACTTAGCAATGCCAGTTTGGCCGAAGTTTTAGCCATTTGCATTAAGGAGAATGCTGCTTCCATCATCCGTGCGCCTCCAGATTTGGAGATCATTAAAAACGGAATTTTATGCTTCATAGAATAATCAATAGAGCGGGCAATTTTCTCACCAACTACTGAACCCATAGATCCGCCAATAAAACTGAAATCCATACAAGCTACAACCAGATCTTCGCCTTCTATTTTGCCATGAGCAGCTCTAATTGCGTCTTTTAATCCGGTTTTAGTCATGCTTTCCACTAATCTTTCAGTGTAAGGCTTACTGTCTGTAAAGTTCAGCGGATCTCCTGATGTTAAATTCGGAAAAAGCTCAGTGAACTTATTATCATCAAATAATACCTGGAAATATTCTTTAGATCCTATCCTTAAATGATAGTCACAATATTGGCAAACATATTTATTCTCAATCTGATCGGCAGTATGTAATGCTTTTTTACAATTCGGACACTTGTTCCATAAACCGTCTGGCGCTTCTTTTTTTTCTTCAGTAAGCGTACTAATACCTTTTTTCTCTCTTTTAAACCAAGCCATGTTATTTCTTGAAAAATGCGATTACAAAGAAACAAAAAAAAATTAGAACAGTTTAAGGATACTTTAGTTAAACGATTATGAGTATTAAAATCATCAAAAAAATATAAAATAACTCATGACCACTTCATTACCAAGCCTAAACAATACGGTTTAATTGAAAATAATCCCCTTATTGGTTTGCCCAAAGTGATATTTTTCCTAACTTCGGCAGATATAAAATTATAAAAAATGAGTTTAAAAGGCTACAAAGGCGTAATTTACGGAGATGCCGTTCAGGAATTGTTTGAACAGGCTAAAAAACATCAATTTGCTTTGCCAGCAGTAAATGTTACCGGTACAAATACCATTAATGCAGTAATGGAAACTGCCAAAGCAGTTAATTCACCTGTTATCATTCAACTTTCTAACGGTGGAGCACAATTCTACGCAGGTAAAACATTAAATAATGATAATTTAAATGCATGCGTTTTAGGTGCAGTATCTGCAGCTAAACACGTTCATTTATTGGCTGAACATTATGGTGTTGCTGTAATATTACACACTGATCATGCTGCTAAAAAATTATTACCATGGATTGACGGATTGTTAGATCATGGCGAGAAATTCTTTGCTGAGACTGGAAAACCATTGTTTTCTTCACACATGCTTGACTTATCTGAAGAGTCTATCGAAGAGAATATGGAAATCTCTGCTAAATATTTAGCACGTATGGCTAAATTAGGCATGACCATTGAAATCGAGCTTGGTGTTACAGGTGGTGAAGAAGATGGCGTTGATAACAGCGATGTAGATAGTTCTAAATTATATACCCAGCCTTCAGAAGTTGCTTATGCTTACGAAGAGTTGAGTAAAGTAAGTGATAAATTTACTGTTGCAGCTGCATTTGGTAACGTTCATGGTGTTTATAAACCAGGCAACGTAAAATTACAGCCGGTAATTCTTAAGAATTCTCAGGATTTCATCAAAGAAAAATTCAATATTTCTGCTGATAAACCTATCAACTTTGTATTCCACGGTGGTTCAGGTTCTTCTCAGGAAGAAATCAGAGAAGCTATTTCTTACGGAGCTATTAAAATGAATATCGATACAGATATGCAATGGGCTATGTGGGAAGGTATTTTAGATTACTATAAAGCGAATGAAGGATATCTTCAGGCTCAGATCGGAAATCCTGATGGCGAAGATAAACCTAATAAGAAATATTACGATCCTCGCGTTTGGTTACGTAAAGGCGAAGAAGCCTTTGTTAAACGTTTAACACAAGCATTTGAAGATTTAAATTGTAAAGACGCAAGCGACAAATTATAATCCTTGGGTAAAAGTTTCGAAGCGCCACAGGAATTATACTTGTGGCGCTTTTTTTGTTGCATTTTAAAGCTAAAAATAAATAGAAATCATGGACGCACTTCAGGTAATTAAGGTAAACAATCCGCAAGATTTGGATAAAGTATTTGCAATTAGAAAAACCGTTTTTGTTGAAGAGCAGAACTGCCCTCCAGAGCTGGAATGGGAAAATGAAGATGTTTCAAAACATTTTCTGGCATTGTTAAACAACGAACCTTGTGGCGCATGCCGCTGGCGCAAAACAGAAAATGGATATAAATTAGAACGATTTGCTGTACTAAAAAAGTTCAGAGGAAAAAGAATAGGACAGGCCCTGGTAGCTGCAGCCTTGTCTGACTTACCTTCTGATGCAGATTACATTTATTTAAATGCGCAGCTGGATGCAATGAGGTTATATTCGAGATTTGGCTTTATAGCAGAGGGCGACCAATTTGAAGAAGCCGGTATACAGCACTACAGAATGGTTAAAAAGCACCATCATGCGTAAATAAGTTTAGATTAATATAACGGGAAAACCTTTTGAGAATACTCAACAGCTTCCCACCATTTATCCATGTTCAGATTTAAGGCCTCATTCCTGCTCTCTAAGTAGGTAATAAGTTCTTCTGTGGCCAGATTGCCTGTCAGATCGTCTGTAGCCATAGGGCAGCCGCCAAATCCTTTTAATGCACTATCAAATCTTCGGCATCCACTTTCGTAAGCAGCCTCAATCTTTTCAAAACGCGTATTGGGGGTGCTGTGTAAATGCAGTCCGATCTCCGTGTTCTCAAATTTTCTAACCAGAGATGGTAAAATCTTCCTGATTTTTTCAGGAGAAGAAACACCCGTAGTGTCTGATAAAGAAAGAATCTTTACTCCATTAGCAACCAGTTCAGCAGCCCATTTTTCAACTATTTCTATATTCCATTCATCGCCATAGGGATTTCCAAAACCCATAGACAAATAAACAACCGCTGTTTTACCATTTTTATCACAGAGCTCAAGCATCTGCTTTACCGTATCCATTGACTGAGCAATGCTGGAGTTGGTATTTCTTTGCTGAAATGTTTCTGAAATAGAAAACGGAAAACCAAGGTATGTTATCTCATTATGTACAACTGCTTCTTCAACGCCACGTAAATTAGCTACAATAGCCAAAAGTTTAGAACGTGTAGTGGTTAAATCAAGCTTTGATAAAACCTCACGTGTGTCACGTAACTGAGGAATTGCCTTTGGAGACACAAAACTCCCAAAATCTATAGTATCAAAGCCAACCTGCAAAAGCAAATTAATATATGCTGCTTTAACATCAGTAGCTATAAAATCATGAAGGCCCTGCATTGCATCACGCGGACACTCTATAAGCTTAATTGACCTTTGCTTCATCATTTACAGGTTTGGGTTCTACTACAGGAGTGGCAGCTACAGGCGGTTCTGGATTTCCCCTTAAAAATGGGCGTATAATTAATCTTGTTCCTCTGTCGTAACTAAAATAGCTCCATACCCAATTCACAAATACCACCAGTTTATTTCTAAAGCCAACAAGTGTCATCAAGTGAACAAACATCCAGGTAAACCAGGCAAATATGCCCTGAAACCTAACTTTATGAATATCTACAACCGCCCTGTTTCTGCCCACAGTTGCCATTGCACCTTTATCAAAGTATTTAAAAGGTTCAGTCGGTTTGTTACCAATAATATTGATCAGATTTTCGGCAAGTTGCTTTCCTTGTTGTATAGCTGCAGGTGCAACACCCGGATAACCATTAGGGAACTCCTCTGTAATCATTGCGGCTACATCTCCGATAGCATAAATGTTGTCATGCCCATCAACTCTGCTCACCTCATTAACTTTTACACGATTTCCCCTAACCACGCACTGCGGATTTAAGCCGTCAATTACCACTCCTTTTACTCCGGCCGACCAAATTACAGTTGAAGTAGGGATAATCCTGCCATCAACAAGGATCAGCTGCCTTCCGTCGTAAGATTGAACGCGGGAATTGGTCATAACGGTTACACCAAGCTCTCCAAGAAACTCTTCAGATTTCTTTTGCGCCTGAACAGACATGGCTCCAAGTAATTCAGGAGAGCCTTCTATCAGAAAGATATTTACTTTCTTAAGGTCTAACTCAGGATAATCACTTTTTAAAACATGTTTTTTAAGTTCTGCAATTGCACCCGAAGTTTCTACTCCGGTTGGTCCACCGCCAACAACAACAAAATTCAGCAGCTCAGCCTCGGTAAGCTTATCCGTAGCGATCTGTGCAGCTTCCAGATTTTGAAGCAGCAGGCTCCTGAGATTTAGAGCTTCAGGAATCGATTTCATGGGCATGGCATTTCTTTCTATCTCTGCCTGCCCAAAAAAGTTACTGGTCGATCCTGTAGCAATTACAAGATGGTCATATTCAAAAATACCAATTGTAGTTTCTATGGCATTTTCAAGAGGTAAAACCTTTTTCACTTCAGTAACCCTAAAGGTTAGGTTTTTTTGACCCTTAAAGATTTTTCTTAACGGAAAAGCTATAGAGTCGGCCTCTAAGCCTCCCGTAGCAACCTGATACAATAATGGCTGAAATGTATGGTAATTATGTTTATCTAGCATAATTACTTCTACGTCCTTATTTCGCAGTTTTTTTGCCAGCTCAATGCCGCCAAAGCCACCGCCTACAATTACAATTCTGGGTTTGTTGCCTTTAGGAAAACGTTGTTCCATAAAAATCAATTTTGGTAAATATACATAACAAACAAAAAGGCACCCAAAAAGGGTGCCTTTAATTATCATTTGTAAGTAATTACTTATTTGTTCTTACCAAGGTCAATAACGATAGGGGTAGAGATACATAATGATGAGTATGTACCGATAATACGACCAATCAATAAAGCAAAGATAAATCCACGGATACTAGCTCCACCGAAGATGAAGATTACCAATAATACGAAGAATACAGTTAATGAAGTCAAAATAGTACGACTTAAAGTACTGTTCAATGCAAAGTTGATTAATTTATTACGTTCCTCGCCATGAAGATCTTCTTTACCGCTTTCAGCAAGTTTCTCACGGATACGGTCAAACACAACTACTGTTTCAGTCATGGTATAACCCATTACCGTTAAGATCGCTGCAATAAAGTCCTGTCCAATTTCTAATGAGAATGGTAATACGCCATCTAATATTGTGTAGAATGAAAGTACCAGAAGCACATCATGGAACAATGCGATAACCGCACCTAAACCATAGTTTAGTTTCTTAAACCTTACTACTATGTAGAAGAACATCACTAAACAAGAGAATAGAATTGCTCCGTAAGCTCCGTAAACAATATCACTCGCAATAATAGGACCTACCTTCTCATTACTTTCAATAGTGTATTTAACACCGGTTTTTGCTAAACCTTCATGTAAAGCTTTCTCAACTAATTTATCAGCACCCTGATCCTGATCAGTAATGTGGTAAGTAGTTGTAATTTTTAGTTCATTATCAGCACCTGCAGTTTTAACAATAGTTTCTGACTCAGGGAAAGACGAATTTAAAGTAGCTTTAACTTCTTCAGTGTGCATTCCTTTATCGAAGTGAACGATATAAGTTCTACCACCTTTAAAGTCGATACCAAGGTTTAAACCACCATTTTTGAAGTAGAAAATAAAACCTAAAATAATGATTGCTGATGAAATAGAATAGTAAAGCTTTCTATGACCAACAAAGTTGAAGGCAATATTTTTAAACGCGTGAATAGTGTATTTGTTACCAAAAGTGATGTTAGATTTTTTATCTAAAAGATATTCAAAAACTAAGCGTGAGATTAATACCGCACAGAATAGAGATGATAAAATACCAATACATAATGTAGTAGCAAAACCTTGAACCGGGCCACTACCAAAGATGTAAAGGATAGCACCTAATACAAATACTGTAACGTTTGAGTCAATGATAGATGACATTGCATGTTTGAAGCCTTCTTTAATAGCTACCGGAGTAGGTTTGCCTAAAGTAAGTTCTTCCCTAACACGTTCAAATATAAGAATGTTCGCATCTACCGATAAACCAATTACCAATACGATACCAGCAATACCAGGCAATGTTAACACAGCACCCAGTGATACCAAGATACCCATGATAAAGAATAAGTTGATTACCAATGCAAGGTTAGCAACCCATCCTGCTTTATTATAATATAAAGCCATAAATACAAGGATAACAACAAACGCTAGTACGAATGATAATAAACCGTTGTGAATAGCAACCTCACCAAGTGATGGACCAACAACGAATTCACCAACAATTCTGGCAGGAGCAGGAAGTTTACCTGCTTTTAAGATGTTTGCTAAATCCTGAGTATCGTTAACAGTGAAACTTCCTGTAATAGAAGAAATACCGTTAGGGATTTCATTTTGTACAGTAGGTGCAGAGTAAACTGTATTATCTAATACAATAGCAATAGATTTTTTATTGTTTGGATCAGCAGAAGCTTCAGCAGTAATTTTTTTCCATTTTGCAGCACCCTCACCAGTCATGTACATGGTTACCTCTGGGCGACCTTTTTGATCGTAATCATGACGGGCATCACTAATTGCCTCACCACCTAAATCAGGTTTACCATCAGCAGATAGAGATTTGATTGCATACAATTCAAAAATCTTTGCGCCACCTGATTGAGCAATGTCCATCGGCTTAACACTCCACATGAATTTGTAGCTCTGAGGAATGATAGAAGCAATTTCAGGTCTTTTAAAGAAAGCGTTTACTTTAGCAGTATCTTTTTGAGCAACCCAACCAATAACTGGTCCCGGACGTAATGAAGGCTGTCCGTTCTGACCTTGGTAAGTAGGGATGTTTAATACCGAGAATAAAGGATTAGATTTTGCAAGCTCAGCGTTTTTAACTCCGGCCGAATCTTTAGTGTCTTTATTTTTAGCTAAACCTGCTAATTTACTTTCTGATTTAGCAGCAGTAGTATCAGTAGAAGTTTTTGCGGTTGCAGTTGTATCAACAACTTTTAAAGAAGATGCAAGTGTTTTGTTGATGTTCTCCATAACCGGATACACCTCTTCGTTGTTGTATACTTGCCAGAATTGTAATTCGGCAGAACCTTGTAATAATTTGTGAACCCTTTCTTTGTCCTGAACACCTGGCATCTCAATAAGGATACGGTTAGTACCTTCTTGTTTCTGCATGTTCGGACTTACAACTCCGAAACCATCAATACGACTTCTGATGATCACGAATGAACGGTCAATAGCACTAGTAGCTTCTTTTGATAAAAAGCTTTTTACTTCTGAATTGCTGGCATCAGGTTTAAGAAGTTTAGAGTTGTCCTGGTTAGAAAAGAAGTCAGCTAATTTTGTGTTAGGAGAAAGTTTTTCAAATTCGTTAACAAACAAGTTAATGAAATCTTTACCACCAGCGTTCAATTGAGTTTGAGCAGTAACCAACGCTTTGTTGAAATTAGCATCATCAGGATTTCCGGCTAAAGATTTAACCAGTTCTGATAACGAAATTTCCATCGTTACGTTCATACCACCTTTTAAGTCTAAACCAAGGTTTATTTCTTTTTCTTTACAGAACTGGTAATTAAATCCAAAAAGAGGATATACCGGTACTGTTGCCATCGAGTCTAAATAAGCTTTTTCCTTATCCAGGTCTCCTTTAGCATAAGCTTTTGCGTCTTTTTCAACTTTAGAAGTAACAAAGTTGAATGAGAGAGAATACACACAGACGATACCCAGAAGGATCGCCATAAATTTTATAAAACCTTTACCCTGCATTTGTTTGTAATTATTAGTCTATATGCTATATATTTTTTTAACAAGTCGGCAAATCTAATTATTTTTTTAATTAATAGGCCACGTTATGAAAGTTTTTATTATAGGCCTCCAACTATTTGCTTTAAAGATTGTTTAATACCGCTCAAGTGTCGAAAAAGTGTAAGCTACCACATTTTTTTCATCCGGTGCATGATCTTCAGAATTTATTACTTTCCAAACCTGTTTATCAATTTCCGGAAAAAAAGTGTCACCATCGTAGTTCTGGTGTACGGTAGTTAGGTGGATCCTGTGGGTCTTAGCAAGCGCCTGTTCGTAGATTTGGGCACCGCCAACAATAAATACTTCGTCTTCGTTATCACAAAGGGCTAAAGCATCCTCAAGTGTGGTTACTACCTCAGCGCCTTCAATAGTCAGGCCCGTATTTCTTGTTATTACGATGTTGCGCCTGTTTGGCAACGGCTTGCCAATAGAATCATAGGTTTTTCGGCCCATAATAATAGTATGCCCGCTGGTTATTTGTTTAAAATGCTTTAAATCGGCCGGTAAATGCCACAATAACTGGTTGTTTTTGCCAATGGCATTATTTTGAGCAATAGCTACTACAATTGATAAGATCATACCGCAACCACTCCTTTAATATGAGGGTGCGCTTCATAATCCTTCAAAGTAAAATCTTCAAATTTAAAATCAAAGATGTTTTTAACCTCTGGGTTTATTTCCATTACAGGCAATTTTTTAGGATCTCTGCTCAATTGCAGTTTGGCCTGTTCAATATGATTGTTGTATAAGTGGGCATCACCAAGGGTATGAATAAAATCTCCATACTCCAGGCCACATACCTGTGCAACCATCATGGTTAGCAAAGCATAAGAAGCAATATTAAAAGGAACACCTAAAAATATATCAGCACTGCGCTGATATAGCTGGCAGCTTAGTTTTCCGTCGGCAACGTAGAACTGAAAAAACGCATGGCAGGGCGGAAGCGCCATATGCTCCACATCTGCAACATTCCATGCCGATACGATAATTCTTCTTGAATCAGGATTGTTTTTAATGGTATTAATAATCTGCTCAATCTGGTCAATGTGTCCACCATCGGGCTTAGGCCATGAGCGCCATTGCGATCCGTACACAGGACCCAGGTTGCCATCAGCATCAGCCCATTCGTCCCATATCCTTACGCCATTATCCTTTAAATACTTAATATTGGTGTCGCCGGTTAAAAACCAGATCAATTCATGGATGATTGATTTTAAATGCAGCTTTTTTGTGGTAACCATAGGGAAGCCTTCCTGCAAATTAAATCGCATCTGATATCCAAATACACTGATGGTTCCGGTTCCGGTACGGTCATGTTTTTGTGTGCCATGATCAAGCACATGCTGCATCAAATCTAAATACTGTTTCATCTGATTAATTTAAAAAGGCTATTGAATACAAAAGTACATATTATATAGAATCTTTTTGGAAACTTGCCGTCGAATTTCCCAACGCTTGTTTGTGTTTAGAATTAAACGCGCAGAACAGTTTAGTTACAGGAAGATAGAATTAAAACATGAATCTGCTGGTAATGAACGTTGAGTCTATATTTTTATCGTAAAAAGATGGACTAGACATGGACTTACCATGGACTCAACATGGACTTTAAAAAAATTGTAGTTAAACGATTGTCTTATGTTTTTGATTTAACTAAGTTTACCAGCTTAACAATAAACGCAAAAATCAATGCTTGCATTTGCTAATGCCAAGATAAACCTTGGTCTGTATGTAACTGAAAAAAGACCTGATGGATACCATAATCTGGAAACCGTATTTTATCCGGTAAAAATAAATGATGTTATAGAAATTACAGATGCAGAAGAGACAACTTGTCAGATTAAAGGGATAGATATTCCTGGCAGTGCCAAGGATAATATTTGCTTAAAAGCATTTGAATTGCTTAAAAAGGATTTCGATTTACCAGATCAACAAATCACACTGCTTAAAAATATTCCGGTAGGAGCTGGTTTAGGTGGGGGCTCATCTGATGCTGCATTTCTGATCAAGTTATTGAACGATAAATTTCAATTGGGCTTAAATACCCATCAGATGGAAGATTATGCAAGGCAGTTGGGTGCCGATTGTGCATTTTTCATTAACAATAGACCGGTTTTTGCAGAGGGAAGGGGCGATGAGTTTAGCGAGGTCGATGTTGATCTTTCTGGCTACAAGATTATATTGGTTAAGCCCCCGGTGCATGTGTCTACTGCCGATGCTTATAGTGGAATTGTGCCTCATAGATCCTCCAAATCACTAAAGGAGTTAATTCAATTGCCGTTAAGAGATTGGAAATCAAA
The DNA here is from genome assembly GCF_002736205.1 of Pedobacter ginsengisoli. Classification (NCBI taxonomy): domain Bacteria; kingdom Pseudomonadati; phylum Bacteroidota; class Sphingobacteriia; order Sphingobacteriales; family Sphingobacteriaceae; genus Pedobacter; species Pedobacter ginsengisoli. The sequence goes on from NZ_CP024091.1 coordinate 387,936, forward strand.
TCTGAAGAACGATTTTGAAAGTACTGTTTTTCTAAAATATCCTGAAATAGCAGTAATAAAACAGGCGCTTTATCATGAGGGAGCAATATTTGCTGCCATGAGTGGTAGTGGTTCGTCAGTTTTTGCAATATTTGAACACGGGGTTAAATTACCCGGACTTGAAAAGGATAATAAGGTGTTTTATAACATTTAATGCCTGAAAATATATTTACAAAAGCAAAAAAGAAATTTACAAATGGAAATTAACCTGATACGTAAAAATAATAAATTTAACTTTGAAGCTCTGAACCCGGGTGGTCAAACTGTAGAGCTTGATGCTAAACCTGAAATTGGGGGAGAAGGTAAAGGATTCAGACCAATGGAGATGCTGTTGGTTGGTTTAGGAGGCTGCAGTGGAATTGATGTTGTGAACGTTTTAACAAAACAAAAAGAACCGCTGGATGATATTAAAATCAATATTAAGGCTACGCGTAAGGATCAGGAGATGCCACCAATATTTGATGTGATAAACATTCATTTTGATCTTTATGGAGCATTAAATGTGCAAAAAGTAGAAAGAGCACTTGCTTTAACTTTCGAAAAATATTGCTCAGTATCTAATATTTTGGAGCGTTCAGCTACGCTGAATTTTACATACGAAATTCATCAGTAAGGTCACTCTGATCTGAACCCCGTCATCTCTCCTAAAGTCGAGATGACGGCCATATCTCTTAACTGATGTAATCGCGATCCTCATCGCTTAAAGCCCTTTTTCGATCTTCAGGTTTTATTGGCGTATCAACCCTGTCATACGTGCTTAGTGTAGTTTTAGGTCTGCCGGCCCAATACCCCAGTATAAATCCAACAAAAGTACATACACCCACTACCAGCAGTTTAGAAATTTCCTTCTTTACAAAAATGAAGTTAAATTCTACAGCGTCTGTATTTATCATTAAAAAAATAGTAATGATGGCGGTAAATGCGATGATGAAAATGGTTTTGGTCTTCATGACTTAAAAGCTATAGTTTAAAATTAATTCTAATATAGGATTTTGATTATATACTTTGTTTACAAAAACACACCTGGCGCCAACATCAACAATTGGCTGATAGCGCAACAGGTTCATACTACTACGCAATTCAAAACCAAAAGTTTTAGGTTCTGCTAAATTTGTTTCCGAGCCAATGTTCTCGTAGTGGCAAAACATGCCTGCTCTCAGGTTTCTGATATAAGCCAGCGGGCCGATTTCAGCATCAGGAAAAACGATAGGGAAACGGTAATTGAAAAGCAGGGTGTTTCTAAGAATACTTTTTGCCCTGATGTTGCTATAGCCATAAACCGTATTGATTTCCTGATTGTACAACCTGATGCCCGAGGTGTTTTGGTAATTAAAGTTGGCAAGGAAGGAGTGGTTTTTTAGCACACCAGGGAAATACATAAATCCTTCGAAGGCAAATAAACTGCCCGCAAGATTTTCGTCGAACGGTTGGTGCATGTAAGAAATTCTGAATATCTGAGCCCATTTCGGAGCAATGTCTCTGGCTGCTTGTGCCGTACTGTGGTTAAAAGTGAAATTGTATTCCATCGGAAAAATTAATTTGCTGATGAAATTTTTGGGCAGGTTTTCGGGCTGGTACCGTTGGGTATAGCTGGTGAGTACGTTGAACGAAAAATTGTAACTCTCATTTAGCGCGTTTAAGCTTATTGGGACTGATGCCTGGAGTTGTATGTTGTTTTCTCTCCAATCGCCTTGCAGAACGCCTGATTTTGTGTTGTAGAGGGTTCTTCGGGGTCGGTTCCTGTAAGTTGCCCGCAGTATGGGGTAAAAACTTTTTAGGGTGAAGCCAGCGTTGTACTCAAATTTTTTCAGGTCGCGGTAATAATCAACTCCTGCAAAAAAACCAAAAGTGTTAAGCAGATTGTCGGAATTTAATTGCAGTCCGCCGCGGTATTCATTTTCTATAATCGGAATTATGCTGTGTACGTTGAACAGATTTGCCCACGTACGGTATGGTTTTGAAGTATAGGTGCTGTCGGGAATGTTGTCAAAAACATTCGTAGTGTTTTCCTGTCGTTGTGTTGCGCCTCCGAAATAAGCGAAGTTGTTTTCGCCCGGAGTTTTTGGCTGCAATGTCATTTCTGAAATTCCATAGCCCGATAGGGTGTAGTTATTGAAAATGATAGAAGTGGTGCTGTCGGCTTGTGTTGGGTTAAAGGCGCCGTATTTAGAAGCGCTCAGAGCGCTTATCTTTTTTGAAATGGTATCTATGCTGTAAATGTTGTCGATTCCGTTGTAGTGTGCGTTAAAAGCTATTCCTCGGCCAATGTATATTGGTCTGCTTATCTGCTGTTGCGTTTCTTTTAGCAGTTGTTCGTTTTTTTCCTCCCGGTCGGTAACCCATAAAGCCTTTCCTTTTTCGCTAACGCTGATGTAGGTGATCAGATTTGCTGTTGGGTTGTAGGAAGGCGTTTGCAGTATCAGGTTTTCCGGATTTGGGATGGTGTTTAGAATTTTGCCGGTTTCTGCATCAAGTTCTATCAGGTTGCACTTGTTGCTGAGGTCGAATTTTACTGCGACTATTTTTTTTCCATCGGCAGAGAGTGTGGGCGAGAAAATCCGGCTTCGGGTAGTTAGTTTTTTTTGTTGGCCGGTTTTTAGGTTGTAACTGCAAATTACGCTGTAGCTGCGCTGGCGATATCTTGGGTCGTAACGGATCTCATCCCAAACCACAGCATCGTTCGCGTAACTAAACCATGGCTGCTCCTGGTAACCGATGCTTAGTAGTTTCTTTTCTTTTTTTGCGCTGTCGATTATTGTGAAATGTGCTGTCTCTGCCTTGCTTTGTTTCAGTGTCAGAATTTCGCCGCTTTTAATTTTTACAGGGAGGAAGTAGTTTGTTGCAAATTTTGAATCCTTGTTTAGCGAAGGGTAATTTTCTGTTTCAGATTTTTCTGACTGCGCAGTCCATTCTTTTTTTAAAGTTTCGGTTGTTTTGTTAAACCATTTTTTTGTGCCGTTGCCGGTGAACTTTTTTAAACTGTTCGAAAAGGGGTAAGGTCTTATTGGCCTTTTACGGATGTCGGTAAGCAGGCTGTCGAAAATATTTTTTCCGAATTCTTTTCTGATGTTCGATGCCATCAGGTACCCGAGTTGGTAGTAACCGGGAGTGATGTCTTTTTCTGATCCAAAGCTGACTTTGCTGTATGAAAATTTTTTGCCTTCGAGTAAGCTGGTTCGGTAAGGCATGATCCATGAAGGCTGCCTTCCGCGACCGGCATTTGTAAGTGCAGTTTCGATGGTTACTGCATCGCCTTCAAAAAACCAAAGTGGGATGCTAACTCCAAACCAGGCGAAGTAAACATACTCGGGAAAAGGGTAGGCCTGTCCGCCGGTTAATTTGTCGAATTGAGCAACGTGTCGAAGCTCGTGAACGGCCAGGTTATTTAGCCAATCCTGACTGTCGAATTGTTGAGGAGGAGTGGTGTAAAATTCAGACTTTTTTGGAGCCAGCTGAACGAAGCCGTTTGCCATCACCCCACGGTTTTGAAGGACGAGTGGGAGGGTGGTTTTTTGTCTTCTCAGACTACCTCCAACACGAGGGTAAATGTAGCCCAGGGTATTGGCCATTCTTTGCGCTTCTTTTTCGAGTTCGTCCGGAAAGATGATCCTGAAGCCGGAAGCATTTATTTGCCGCCATTTTACACTAAGTGGGTTTTGTTCGCTGCCAAAAATCTGTGCAAAAGCACTATGTGAAATAATACTTAAAGTTATTGTAATTATTAATTTGATTATCAGTTTGTTTAACTCTTTATTTAGTGTCATATTTGTTGTTTACTAAAATAATTAGTAATTGTATTTTTTTGAAGGCTTATTTTGATGATTTTTTAATTTATATATATTAATTTAATTTTCTGATTTTCAAATAAATATATTAATTAATTAAAGAACTGATAATTCTGATTTTTGTGAATTTTTAGCGCTTAAACTGGGGTTTTTGAGTTTCTTGCGCTAATTGATTTCAGGTTGTCGGAATCTGCTGTTAAGGTACACTAATTAAGCTTAAAATACAACAAAAATTCTTTGTTAAAATTTCATAATGTATACGGAAATGATAAAACCGAAGCAATAAAATGCTGGCAAAATGTGCTGTATTTTTAGAAGAAATGGAGCGTTTTTTTGCGTCTGATTTTTATATTGCAGACGCTTTATTGATCTGTTGGTTATGGGATTTTGGAGGCCTTAAATCACTCCTTAAACCAGCTCTTTTAAGGCGCATTTTACTACTGTAAATTCTTTCTTTTTTTGTAGATAGGGTAAAGGAAAACTGAGCCTAAAATAAGCCCGGCCCCGAGGTAAAATCCAGTCGACATTGCCTCCTTGGTTCCGAAGAAAATGAAGGCTAGAAGGATGCCGTAAACAGGTTCGAGATTGGTGATGAGCGCTACTCTGAAAGCCGACAAAGTTCGCATCACAGACACGCCGGCAACATAGGCAAGTGCGGTACAAATGGTGCCTAAAACGGTAAGGTAAATCCAGTCGGTAAGGCTTAAATTAAACGCTTCAGTAAGCAGGCTTTGGTCGGCAAAACGATACATTGTGATCCAGAAAAAGGCACCCGAAATCTCATAAAATCCAATAATTTTATGGTCGCTTTTTTGGACTAAAGTTGAATTTATGGTGGCAAATAGGCTCGATGCAACAGCTGAAGCAAGTCCGAAAATGATACCCAAAGTATATTGCGATTCGAATTTAAAGATCATATATATGCCTGCAATGATGATTAAACCAACGATGACATCGGATATCTGTATGCGTTGTTTCTTTATCAGAGGCTCTAAAATTGCTGTAAAAAGGGTAAAGGAAGAGAGGCATACAAGGGCTACAGAGACTGTTGACACCTTAATAGCATGAAAAAACAGTATCCAGTGTACAGCTACTATGCTGCCGGTAAAAAAGAACTGTAAAAACTGCTTTTTAGTTACCCTGATACTGGTTTTGGTTACTGTGAAGTAGATAAATGGAGTTATGTAACCGGAGTCATTATTTAGGTGCTTTTCGCAGTAAATAATAGCCAAGCAGGCCAAAGAAAAGTGTGGGTGCAAGCACTGCAAATAGTGGAGAAGTGCCTCCTTTTAGGGAGAACATTTTGGCAAATTGGTTCATTACAATGTACCCAAAGCTTAATAAAATACCTATTCCAAGGGGTAAGCCAACGCCTCCGCGCACCTTTCTGGAGGATAGTGCAACCCCAATAAGAGTTAAAACAAATGCCGAAAGAGGGTGTAAATAGCGCTTATACTGCTCAAATAACAGGTCATTCCAGATACCTGTGCCTCTGGTTTTTTCCTTTCTGATTTTATCAGATAACTCTTTGTTGCTCAGGTTCTCAAATATGTTGTCGTAGGCCGAGAAATCATCAGGCCTCATATCCAGAACTGTGTCTTTAGGTTTGGTCATTTCCCTTACAAAGGTCTCTTTAAGGCCATTAATATACCTTACAGAGTAGTTTGTTAGCTTCCATGATCTTTTAAGAGAATCGTACGATATTTCTTCTGCAACGAGCTTTTTGGTTAGTACATCGCCTTTAAAATTATCTAATGAGAACCTGCTTCCCTTCTTTGTTTTATTGTCAAAACTATCCATGTAGATGTAGGTATTTGCATCTAATTTCATGTGGATGTTGTTCTTGCTTGGCGAAGCATTCTTCTTAACGTAGGTATTTTCGAAGCTGTTTTTAAGCTGATTTGTGTAAGGCAGTATGTACAGATTTGAGGCCAGATTTACAGAAAATATGATAAATGCTGATATAAAATAAGGCAAAAGGAAGCGGTTAAAACTTACTCCACCACTCAAAATAGGCACAATTTCGGTCTGATCAGCCATCTTCGCTGTAAAGAAAATTACAGCAATAAAGTTGATTAGAGGCGAAAGCATATTAACATAAAAAGGGATTGAACCTGCGTAATAGAGGGTTATAACCTGCCAAAAAGTAAGGTTTGCGCTTAGAAAATCGTCTAGCTTCTCCGACAAGTCAAAAATAACAATGATCACTACAAATAAGGTCAGGGTGTATAAAAACGTGCCCAGATACTTACTGATAATGTACCAATCAATGATTTTAATCCTGTCTTTAAAGAAACTCATCTATAATTTATTCCCTAAGATAGTTACCATTTTGTTTTTCCATGCATAAAACTCGCCTGTAATGATTTTTTCGCGGGCTTGTTTAACTAACCACAGGTAAAAATGTAGGTTGTGCAGGGTAGCTATTTGTGCACCAAGGATCTCTTTTGAGTGCATTAGATGCCTTAAATAAGCTTTAGAATACACTTGATCTGCATACAGATCGCTATCAGCTTCAATAGGCGAGAAGTCGTTCGCCCACTTCTTATTGCCAATATTTATGATGCCATTTTTAGTGAAAAGCATGCCGTTTCTGGCATTTCTTGTAGGCATTACACAGTCGAACATATCTACACCTAACGCAATATTCTCTAAAATATTGATTGGAGTACCAACACCCATTAAATAACGAGGCTTTTCGTACGGTAAAATATCGCATACAACCTCAGTCATTCCGTACATTTCTTCAGCAGGTTCACCAACCGATAAACCACCTATTGCATTACCCTCACGATCCATAGATGCAATAAATTCAGCTGATTTTTTTCTTAGATCCTTATAAACCGAGCCCTGTACAATAGGGAAAAGGGTTTGGTTAAAGCCGTATTTTGGTTCTGTTGAATCGAACCTTGCACAGCAGCGTTTTAGCCAGCGATGGGTCATATTAATAGACGAAGCTGCATATTTATAATCACAAGGATAAGGTGTACATTCATCAAAAGCCATAATAATGTCGGCCCCAATGGTACGTTGTATATCCATTGCATATTCAGGCGTAAACAGGTGTTTAGAACCGTCAATATGCGAGTTAAATGTAACGCCTTCTTCTTTTATCTTTCTTACCTGGCTTAAAGAATATACCTGATAGCCACCACTATCAGTTAAAATCGGGCGGTCCCAGCCAATGAATTTGTGTAATCCGCCGGCTTGTTCAAGTACATCTAAACCTGGTCTGAGGTATAAATGATAAGTATTTCCGAGGATTATTTTAGCATCGATATCATTTTTGAGCTCCCTTTGGTGTACCGCTTTAACTGTTCCGGCAGTGCCTACAGGCATGAAAATAGGGGTTTGTATCTCCCCATGGTCTGTTGTAATTGTTCCTGCTCTTGCTTTTGAATGTGTATCTTTTGCCTCTAAACTAAACTTCATCTGTGTACGTTTATTGATTTTTGATTATTTAGAAGTTCGTGTGTAAACTCCAGTTTCAGAAAATCAGGGCAAAAGTAGCAAAAAACCAGCTATTTACAGGCTAAATTTTTTATCAACATAAATGTACATTACAGATTAAAAATGAGAAATTTGCCGGTTACAAAAATACATCGTGGAATTAACCTTAATTGAGAGCTGCCTGCTCGGCGCTTTAATCTTTTGCTTTTTAGTACAGCTATATTTTAGCCTCTTTGTTCACTTAAAACTAGCTTTAGTTAAAATAGACCCTATCCCTGAAACAGGTAAAAAACCGTTAAGCGTGGTAATTTGTGCGCGTAACGAAGTTAAGAACCTCACAGAATATCTGCCGTCGGTTTTGGAACAGAATTATCCTGATTATGAGGTTATTGTAGTTAATGACAGATCGTGGGACGGAACACGTGAGCTGCTTGAATCTTTTGAAAAACAGTATAAACACCTTAAAGTTGTACAGATAAGCGAGGGAGAGAAATTTATAGCAGGAAAGAAATTTGCGGTAACGATGGGTATTAAGGCAGCCACAAATGAATGGCTTGTTTTTACAGATGCCGACTGTTTGCCAGCATCGCAAGATTGGTTATTGGGTATGCAGCAACCTGCAGATGAGCATACAGATATCCTTTTAGGCTACTCGCCATACATGAAAAAGAGAGGGATATTGAATGCTTTAATTCGTTTCGAGACATTTTTTACAGCAGTAAATTACCTTTCATTTGCATTAAAAGGTATGCCTTATATGGGTGTTGGACGCAATATGGCATATAAAAAATCGCTGTTTTTTAAGAAAAAGGGCTTTGCCGCACACATGCATATTCCTTCGGGCGATGATGATCTCTTCGTAAATGCGCATGCCACAAAAAGTAATACCGCAATTTCTATTAATAAAGATGCTCATGTTTGGAGTGAGCCTAATACAAGCTTTGGGGCTTATTTGAGGCAGAAAAAGAGACATTTTGGAGCAGGTAAATTATATAAGGGAAAACATAAGTTTATCCTTTCTTCACAAATTGTTATCCAATTCCTGTTTTATGCGTTATTTGTAGCTTTATTGTTTTTTAAAGCTACCTTATATATATCGCTTGGTGTTTTTGTGCTGAGCATTATAATCAGGTGTTTTGTTTATCCGCGTCTGTTAAAGCGGTTAAGTTATGGTAATTTGAGCTTTTGGTTTCCTGTTTTGGATATTCTATTGTTCATTTTCCTGGTGTTTAATGGCATTCTGTCTATATTTGTTAAAAAAGTACAGTGGAAATAAAGTCTACTCTTATACAGAAATATTTTAAAGGGCTAACTGATCAGCAGATAGCTCAATTCGATCAATTGTATGAATTATACAGTTTTTGGAACTCCCAGATCAATGTAATTTCAAGAAAAGATATTGATGAATTGTATGAACGTCATATTCTGCATTCGTTGGGAATTGCTAAATTCTGCACTTTCAAAGCAGGAGAACGGGTACTGGATGTTGGTACCGGAGGTGGATTTCCTGGTATTCCGTTAGCTATTCTTTTCCCCCAAACCCATTTTCATCTGGTAGATTCTATTGGTAAAAAAATTAAAGTAGTTACTGAGGTAGCCTCAGCACTGGGTTTAAAGAATGTTAAGGCGAGTCATTTAAGAGCTGAACAGATTACCGATAAGTACGATTTTGTGGTGTCAAGAGCAGTTACCAGGCTTATAGATTTTTACCCGTGGGTTAAAGGTAAGTTTAATAAAGACTCTAAAAATGCCATTCCTAATGGTATACTATACTTAAAAGGTGGTGATTTGAAGGAAGAGATTTCTGAATCACGACTGAAAGCGGAATTGTATCCGCTTTCAGATTACTTTGAAGAAGAGTTTTTTGAAACTAAATTCGTGGTTTATATCCCGCAGTAGAGGTTAATTGTCTGGGTTGGCTTCGAAAGTAACGGTACCTTTTTGTATTATTTTGGCACCATCTTTTGTAGGTTTTCCTAGTTTTTCTTTAGAGTCATTTTTAGATGTTCCCAAGTTCCCTATCCCTGTAAAAGTGATTCTTTGACTCTTTATTTCCTTTGCCGGTTCTCCATTCTTGTTATTTGAAGTGATACCGTCATTTTCTTTAATAGTTATTGATTTTCCTTCCTCTTTTACTGGCTCAACAGGCGGTGGTGGAGGAGGTACCAGTTTATCAGGAACTACTATCGGTGGCGGAAATTTCACTTTTTCACCTGATTTGGCTCTTTTTGGTCGCGCGGGTGCATCAGGTTTTACGATTGGTGGCGGGAATTTGACGGTTTTAACTTTAGGGGGTGGCGGTGGCGGTGGCGCAATCCTAACTTCTACAACCTCGCCTTTTTTTGTTGGTTTGGATTTTACATCTGATTTAGTCTTAAACTCTTTTGCTTCACTTGCTTTTTTCTTAGGCGTTTCCTGTTTTACGGTTTGATTGACCTCGTATTTCTCCGGATACAGGTCTATCATCGCATAATCTTTAGTGAACGCCATAGTGGATGCACAGAGCATTCCTCCGGCAATTGGCAATGCAAACAGGAGTTTGAGCCTTGCTCTTCCCGTTGACTTTTCTTTGTTTAACATGTTAATTCTCCTTTTTAATATTGATTGATTGAATATTTGATTGGTAAGCTGATTAGACACAATACCGAAGGAGTTTTGAATCAAAAACATAGCGTACTGATGTTTCTGGATATCCTTACCTGTTGTAATGTCGTCAGCAATGTATTCGTGCAGCAGCTTAATTTCCTTTTTAATAAAATAAGTAACCGGATTAAACCACGATACTATCTGTATAATTTCAAAGAAAATAATGTCTAAGCTGTGTTTCTGCTGTATATGCACCATTTCATGCTTAAGAACAGTGTGTTTCTCCTGTACAGCCGGGTTTAAGAACAATAGATTAAAGAATGAGAATGCGGCATGAGATTCATCCAGTTCTACATATGTAATCCTGCCTGCCCTCTGTTTATTAGCATTAATAGAAAGTAAAATGATCTTATAGATGCTAATTCCCATTTTTATGGCAAAAGTTAAAGCTATAAGGAGGTAGCAGTATACCAACAGTTCATTTAGGGTAATAGCACTGGTCTTTTCTGTTGCTTGTGCCAATTGAACCGACAAAACCCTGACTTCCTGTTGCTTGTTTAATAAATTATTAAGGTATCCTACCTGCAAAAGTGGAATAATAAAAGCTATAATACTTGTAATAATAAGGTAGTATCTATTTAATGAATAGAAAGTTTCCTTATGTAAAAGCAAACGGTAGAAGCCGTAAAACGCAGCTAAATATAGATTAGCCTCCAGCAGATAGTACAACCAGTTCATCATTTCTTGTTTTTAAGTTTTTCGGCAAGTTGGATCAATTCGTCGAGCTCATCCATGTCCATGTTTTTCTCTTTTACAAGGAAGGATACCAGGCTCTGATAAGAATTTTCGAAGTAATTGTTCATTACTTTATCAAATGCAAAGTGCTTGTATTCGGCTTCAGTTATTATTGGGAAGTAAATGTGAGTGTTGCCAACGGCTTTATGATCTATAAACCCCTTGCCTTCTAATACTCTGATTACCGTTGATACTGTATTGTATGCTGGTTTTGGTGGGGTCATTTTGTCTATAACATCCTTTACCAAACCCTCTTTTATTTCCCATAAAATTAGCATTACCTGTTCTTCCGCCTTTGTAAGTTCTCTCATCATGTATTAAATATTGTTGTTAATTAAAGTTACTACTATTTTTATAGTTTGCAAACTATTTTTGTAGTTTGTTTTTAATTATCTGATTTACAGGTGTATATTTTGAATTGCTGGTTAACAGGTAAATTAATATATAATTTAGCCCATGAGTTTAATCCACAAAATAGGCCTCACATTAATTAAAAGTGTGGGGCATGTAATCGCCAAAAGCTTACTTGAGCATTTTGGTACAGCAGAGGCTATATTTAAAGCAACAAGAAAGGAATTATTGCAAATTCCCGGAATAGGACCTGTAACTGCGGACCAGATTTTAGCTAATGATGCATTAAAAATTGCCGAAGAGCAATTGAAATTTATTAAAAAGCATAAGGTGGATGTTTTATTTTATACTGATGATAACTATCCTAAACGGCTAAAAAACTGTTTCGATGCGCCAGTGCTGTTGTATTATAAAGGTACTGCAGATCTTAATCATGGTAGGATTATAAGCATTGTTGGCACCAGAAAAGCTACAGAATACGGCAGGCAATTGTGTAAACAGTTGGCTGTAACTTTGGCTGATTATGATGTTGTTATAGTTAGCGGCCTGGCATATGGCATTGATATAGCTGTTCATAAAGAAAGCTTATATCAAAATATTCCTACCGTTGGAGTGCTTGCACATGGATTGGATAGGATTTATCCGCCTTTACATCAGCCAATAGCTCAAAAAATGGTATTAAATGGCGGTCTGCTAACAGAATTTTCCCTGCACACCAATCCCGATAAGGAGAATTTTCCTAAGCGAAACCGCATTATTGCAGGGCTTGCCGATGCCACAATAGTAGTAGAAGCAACCGCTAAAGGGGGTGCATTAATTACCGCTGATATTGCAAATTCATATCACCGCGATGTGTATGCTTTTCCTGGCAAAACAACCGATGTAAGCTCTGAAGGTTGCAATTTTTTAATTAAAACGAATAGGGCAGCGCTGATTAATCATGCAAAAGATTTGGTTTATTACATGGGATGGCATGAAGTGAAACCAAAAAAAACAGAACAAACTCAATTATTAATAGGGCTCTCAAATGAGGAACAGAAAATTGTTGATCTTTTACGAAGATCTTCTTTAAGGATTGATGAGCTTTCTTTGCAAACAGAAATACCTCAAAGCAAGCTTGCCATGCATTTGTTAAACCTTGAAATGCAGGGAATTCTGATTTCTTTACCAGGTAAAATGTATAAACTTAGTGGTTAGGCCCAGCCAGGTCTGTAATGAAATTTTTTATATACCTATATATTGCTTTGTTTGTAAGTCTATTGGAGTACTAGATTAAAATAATATTCTATAAATTCCGTTATTTCAATATTAAATTATGAATATCTATTTATAAATAAAATTCCAATCTTCAATCTGTATTTTTGTGTCATGTGGTACAATAATATTTTAGAAACCATTGGTAATACTCCACTGGTAAAATTGAATAACATTACAAAGGATATTCCTGCTACTATATTGGCTAAAATTGAGACAACCAACCCAGGTAACTCAATAAAAGACCGTATGGCAGTTAAAATGATAGAAGATGCTGAGAAAAGTGGTAAACTGAAACCTGGCGGTACTATTATAGAAGGAACATCAGGAAATACCGGTATGGGATTGGCCATGGCGGCCATTATTAAGGGCTATAAGTGTATTTTTACTACTACCGACAAGCAATCGAAAGAAAAGGTAGATGCTTTGCGTGCGTTTGGTGCTGAGGTAATTGTATGTCCAACTAATGTTGAACCTGAAGATCCAAGGTCTTACTATTCGGTATCTACACGTTTAGAGCGTGAGGTTCCGAATTCCTGGAAGCCAAATCAGTACGATAATTTATCGAACTCCCAGGCTCATTATGAGCAAACTGGTCCCGAAATATGGGCACAAACTGAAGGAAAGATCACGCATCTGGTAGTTGGTGTTGGTACCGGCGGCACTATTTCTGGTACCGGAAAATACCTTAAAGAACAGAACCCCAATATTAAGGTGTGGGGTATTGATACCTACGGATCGGTTTTTAAAAAATATAAGGAAACTGGAATATTTGATAAAAATGAGGTTTATCCTTACATAACCGAAGGTATTGGAGAAGATTTTCTTCCTAAAAATGTAGATTTTGATATCATAGACCTTTTTGAAAAGGTAACAGATAAAGATGCTGCCCTGATGACACGTGATATAGCACGCAAAGAGGGGATTTTTGTTGGTAATTCAGCTGGTTCTGCAGTTGCCGGACTGTTACAATTAAAGGATAAACTAAAACCTGAAGATGTTGTAGTGATTATATTTCATGATCATGGCAGCAGGTATATGGGTAAAATGTATAACGAAGATTGGTTGAGGGAGCGAGGCTTTTTAAAAGACGAAAAGCTTACTGCTGCTACAATTATCGACAAAAAGGACAAAACAGAAATTGTAACAATTGATTGCGAAAAAACCATTCTTGAAGCAATTAATACGATGCATATGTTAAATATTTCGCAGATTCCGGTTACCCAAAAGGAGATGGTTGTGGGCAAACTCGCCGAAGGAGATATTTTAAAAGCATTAATGGAAAATCCATCGCTTAAATCGGCTAAGGTTCAGGAGATTATGTCATCTGGTTTTCCTTTTGTTGACCTCAACACATCAATTGATAGAATTTCTGCGTTAATAAACAAAGAAAACAGTGCAGTACTGGTTGAAACTGAGGGTGGTAAGATCGAAATTATCACTCAATACGATATAATTAACGCTATTTCTGCTTAAATAAGCAACCGAGACAAAAAACCACTATACAATAAAAAAGCCCCGATTGGGGCTTTTTTATTTATGATTTAATGCGATGGGGCAGAAGCTTCGATACGCTTAATTTGTGCACCTAATGCACGTAAGCGAATGTCAATATCCTGATAACCACGTTCAATTTGTTCGATATTAAAGATTGTAGATTTTCCTTCGGCAGATAGTGCTGCAATTAGTAGAGAAACCCCTGCACGTATATCTGGAGATGTCATGCTGATACCTCTAAGTTTGTATTTCTTGTCAATACCATTAACTGCTGCTCTATGTGGGTCACAAAGAATGATCTGAGCACCCATATCAATCAGTTTATCCACAAAAAATAGTCTGCTTTCAAACATTTTCTGATGAATAAGTACGTTTCCTCTGGCTTGTGTAGCTATAACCAGCACAATACTTAAAAGATCGGGAGTAAAGCCCGGCCATGGAGAATCGGCAATGGTTAGCATGGAACCATCTATAAACGACTCAATTACATAATGTTTTTGAGAAGGGATATAGATATCATCACCACGTAATTCAAATTTTATACCCAGCTTTCTAAATACATCAGGAATTACCCCAAGCTCAGAATAGCATACGTTTTTAATGGTAATTTCAGACTCAGTCATTGCTGCCAAACCTATGAATGAACCTATTTCAATCATATCAGGAAGCATTCTGTGTTCAGTACCACCAAGTTTTTCAACTCCTTCAATAGTAAGAAGATTAGAACCTACACCGGTAATTTTTGCACCCATACGGTTTAGCATCTTGCATAATTGTTGCAAGTACGGTTCGCATGCAGCATTATAAATGGTTGTAGTACCTTTAGCAAGTACAGCTGCCATAACAATATTAGCTGTACCCGTTACAGAAGCCTCATCTAATAGTATATATGCCCCTTTAAGGTTTGTTGCATCAACGTTAAAAAACTCTTTTTTAGAGTCGTAAATAAATTTAGCGCCTAATTTTTCAAAGCCTAAAAAGTGGGTGTCTAGCCTTCTTCTGCCTATTTTATCGCCACCCGGTTTAGGGATTGCAGCAGTTCCAAATCGTCCCAAAAGCGGGCCTACTATCATAATAGAGCCTCTTAAACCGCCACCTTTAGCTTTAAAAGTATCAGATAAAAAGAAGTTAAGATCAATATTTTTAGCTTCAAAAGTGTAAGTATCTTTAGATAAACGCTCTATACTAACACCCAGGTCGCCTAACAATTCAATAAGTTTGTTTACATCCTTAATGTCTGGGATATTGCTGATGGTTATTTTCTGATCTGTTAATAAAACAGCAGCAATGATCTGTAAAGCCTCATTTTTTGCTCCCTGAGGATGAATTTCACCCTTTAACTTCTTTCCACCAATTATTTCGAATGCGTTCATACTACTGTTAAGGATCTAAATTTTAAAATCGGTAAGGATTAATGTCTTTGTTTAGGATTATTATTACGTTGCTGACGGTTGTTGTTATTTTGTCGGCCTTTGTTATTTCTATTTCGGTTGTTGTTATTAGAAGGTCTGCTTACAACAGGTTTAAATTCAACCTTATTTAAGTTAATATTGTCGTCTAATTGAAGCTGACCGCCAGATAGTTCACGTAAATTTTTGAAGATTGTTTCATCAGCTACGCTATCTTTATTCCAGGTAACGTAAGCCATTTTCATGAAATTTGCTATACCTTGTACCATTGCAGCTCTGCGTTCCGGTTCATCAACAGCTTTAGCTTTTTCAATCATTACTTCAACGGTTTTGCCGTAATGTTTGTATTTTATTTTTTGCTGAGGATACCCAATATGATTAGGTTTTATTAAAGCCGCTTCAGGGGTAGGCTTAGGGTAAGGGCTATCTACATCTATCTTATAACCTGATATAATATGTAAATGGTCCCAAAGTTTATGTTTAAAATCGGCAACATCCCGTAAATGAGGATTTAAGAATCCCATTAGGTCAATTACCGCCTGAGCATATTTATTACGTTCTTCACGATCGGGTAATTCTATAATGTACTTAACCATGTTCTGTACATTACGGCCATATTCGGCCAGAATTAATTCGTTTCTTGTGGTATTATAGTCGAAATTCATTTAATTTATTTCTATGAAGTAGTCGTTCAGGAATAACGGCTAAATTTCTATTTTTTATATAATTCTAGTTAGTGATTATTTATAAGCGTTATGATCCTGCTTAAGTTAATGCAGATATAGCAAATATATATCTTATTTAACAATTCGCAATTTAGCAAATTTTAATAATAACTGCTTATTACCCAGTCCCTGAAAAAATACAGTAGCTTTTACATCAGGTAAAGTGCCTTCTAAATTAACAATTTTACCAAAACCAAACTTCTCATGCTCTACTTCCATGCCATTTTGGAACAAATTAGCAGCATCCGGAGCAAAACCAGGAGTTGGTACGTGAGCCTTTGGAAGCAATGAAGTGGTTTTTGGACGGGCAGCAGGAGAGCTTGTTCCTGTTGCAGTGCCCGACGAACTTGTCATCGCAGGTTTTGGTTTGCTAAAGCTATCCCTTTGCTGTGTCCAGCTTCTGCGTTCGTTATCAAAACTATCCTGTCCTAAATTGCTTTTGGCAGGTTTTACAACCTCAATTTCTAAATAACGGGCATTAATTTCATTAATGAACCTGCTTGGTTCACAGTTTGTTAAAGTTCCCCAGCGGTATCTTGAAGTAGCATATGTTAAAGTCAGCTTTTTCTCGGCCCTTGTTATAGCCACATAAAATAAGCGACGTTCTTCCTCCAGATCAGTACGCGAGTTCAGACTCATTTGTGATGGGAAAAGGTTCTCTTCCAAGCCAACAACGAATACGTTTTTAAACTCCAGTCCTTTTGCAGAGTGGATGGTCATTAACGAAACCGTATCTTTATCTTTTTCATCCTGTCTGTCGTCGTTGGTTAATAAAGCAATATCCTGCATAAAAATTGCAAGACTCCTGTCCTCAATATCCTCACGTTCAGCAAATTCTTTTATACCATTTAGTAACTCCTGAATGTTTTCGTATCGGCTACGGCCTTCAATACTATCGTCGGTATGTAATTCTTTTAATATGCCAGAGTGTTGTGCAATATAGAGTGCGGTTTCGTAAGCATCCAGTTTTTTAGACTCTGCAGCAAAGCTTTGTATCAGCATTGCAAAATCATTCAACTGATTTGCTATCCTTCCTTCTATATATTGTTGCGGATTGCATATTACCTGCCACATGGTGATGTCATGCTTATCGGCAGCAACTATGATCTTTTCAACGGTAGTATCTCCAAGTCCACGGCGAGGGTAATTGATTACCCTTTTTATAGCCTCCTCATCACTCGGATTAAAGGTTAAGCGGAAGTAAGCAATTAAATCTTTTATCTCTTTACGCTGATAGAAGGAGAGGCCTCCGTATATTTTATAAGGAATATTAAGTTTTCTTAAAGCCTCCTCCATAGCCCTTGATTGGGCATTTGTTCTATATAAAATGGCAAAATCGTTAAATTTAAGTCCATTCGAACTACGGTCCTGAACAATGGCTTCGGCAACTAATTTACCTTCCTCATTGTCTGTAAACGCACGTTGAACTTTAATCCTGTCGCCAGCCTCATTATCAGAGAAAACGTTCTTTTCAAGCTGGTTTTTGTTATTTGCAATGATGCTGTTTGCAACTTCAACAATGTTTTGGGTAGAGCGGTAGTTCTGCTCTAATTTATACACCTGCAAATCAGGATAATCGCGCTCAAAGTTTAATATGTTCTGGATATTTGCACCCCTAAAAGCATAAATACTTTGTGCATCATCACCCACAACACATATGTTTTGGTACGCAGCAGCCAGTTTTTTTACAATCGTATATTGCGAAAAGTTGGTATCCTGGTACTCATCAACCATCAGGTATTTAAATTTCTGCTGGTATTTATTTAATACATCCGGATGGTTTTTAAGCAAAACATTGGTTTTGAAAAGTAAATCATCAAAATCCATTGCCCCGGCTTTAAAGCACCGTTTGGTATATGTTTCGTAAATGGAACCCATTAAAGGGCGTTTATTGCTAATGTCTTCGGCCTGAATTTCAGGACTCTGAAGATACTCAGAATAAGAAACCAGGTTGTTTTTAGCAGATGAGATTCTGTTGTAAACAAAGTTGGCGTTGTACAATTTGTCGTCAAGCTGCAACTCTTTCAATATAGATCTGATCAGACTTTTGCTGTCGTCAGTATCATAAATTGTAAAGTTCGACGGATAACCAATTTTTTCAGCTTCAACCCTTAATATTTTAGAGAACACAGAGTGAAAAGTACCCATCCAGATGTTTTTAGCTTCCGGACCAACTACTTTCATAATCCTCTCGCGCATGTCTTTAGATGCCTTATTGGTAAAGGTAAGTACAAGAATATTAAATGGATCCACACCTTTTTGAATCAGATGGGCTACTCTATATGTAATTACACGCGTTTTACCGGAGCCAGCACCTGCAACAATCATTGCCGGGCCTTGTGTGTTTTCTACTGCTGCGCGTTGTTGGGGGTTTAAACCTGCTAAATAATCCAAAATCCGTTCCTGTTCTGCTTTGAGGGTATAATACTTAAGATATAATCTTTTTAGGTTACAAAGCTACATTTTTTAGGAGTTGTTTCAAAAAGTATCTGGTACTGTTTCCAATTCGAATTTTACTTAGACAGTGTTTTCAACAGCTCCTTGGCGGGAACAGATTTAACATTTCCATCTTTATCGCCAACTATCAAGTTTTCGTTGTTGGCCGCTGAAGATTCAGCAAGTTTACGAAGCGCCTTGTTAAGTCCTATCATTACCTTTTCAGTGAATGTAGAGTCCTGAATTATATGATCAATATTTTTCATGGCCTTGCTTTATTATTCTATCCCAAATATCGTTATTAAAAACTGTTTTTCCAAAGCTGTCGCTTTTAGCAATAACTTCAGGCATTAAATCCATATTATCAACCAAAGTCCACTCATTACAAATTGGCATATACAATTTTAATAGGTTTTTAATTCCACGGTAATATCTTCTTTTAATTACATCTTCGGGTATATTATGTCCTCCATTACTTACGCGTTTTGCTACCCGTTGTATTGCCATCTGAGGGGGAGCTTAACCAAAAATAAAGCAAGCTTACTTCATAGCCCTTTTCTTGTGCTTTCTTAACCATTGTAATGTAACTTCTTGTTGATAATGTGGTTTCAAACGCAAAATCAGCACCTTCATTCATTAATTCCTGGATGCGTCCTAACATTATTCTACCTGCTTCAAAAGCCACTCCCTCCGGATTGAAAGGTGAAATACCAGCTGCTATATTATATCAGCATTCACGAATTCTTTACAGTTCAGTATTTCTGGCAATATGGTATAACTAGCAGTGGTTTTACCTGCACCATTGCATCCTGCTATAATATATAGATTAGACATGATTACGAAGTTATCAAATATTGAGCAGCTGAGGTATATATTGTTACAAAGCATAAACTACATTTACGCTTTCTGATAAATCAATTAGCATAAATGTAGTTTAATTATTTTACTGGATACTTCCCAGGTACTTGCTGTTTCCTATTTTCTTCCTGTTTAAAGAACTAATACTTACATAAACTTCAAGCCTTTTGCCTGCCATTCCAGGGTTAAATTTAAAAGTACACTGTTTCTCGGTGCGCTTTACACCTCCAGAAAAACCATCTGTTTTATGCAGTTCAGGGCAATAAATTACCAGCATAACCTGATCATCAAAAGATGTATTTTTAATGTCGTTCTTAGACCAGTTAAGCTTTAAAACGTCGGGAGCCTGCAGCTCCATTGTTACATCTTCAACCATCGGTAAATTGCCTTTGCTGATTACAAATTCATGGTAAGCTACCATGTAATTTGGATATGAACCAATAACGGCCTTATGATAATTCTCAGAAAAAGCTGCACTAATCTCTGTTCTATGCTCTGCATGATGCATAAAGCCGATTGAAACATAAGGGTGGAAAGGTACCAGCAGTTCATTCATGAACCTTAACTTTTGCCTGCTTTCTATTTGAGCAGGGCTCTTTGTTTTCTTGGTTTTTTTCTTTGGAAGTTGACGTAAATAAGGAATACCTTTCCATATTCCTCCAATTACAGGGCCTATCTTACCAGATATTGCGCCTAAGATCCCTTTTTTCATTTTTGCCATTGTTTTTTAATTTTAAGTGTTAAATATTTAGTTAATTATCTTATTGTGCTCTATTACAACTACGCTTTTTTGGCTCCTTTTAGATCACCCTAAAAAGCGGTTAAGATGATAAGGGTCGTTCAGAGTCGTTTCAAAGTCGTTAAATAGTCGTCTGAAAGTCGTTTATTTAAGCTAGTTGAACCAGACCAAATCAGGCGTCAGTACAACGCTTATAACAATCCAAATCATTTCAGATTCAAAGTAAAACATAAAAGAAATATTATGGCAGTCCCAGGGGGTCCCGGACCCCCCTGTTAAAAAGGCTCAAAAATGCGGTCAGTTGGCTGGAATCAAAGAAATTTTTTTATTTATTTTTTTAGAAATAAGTGTTTTAACGAAATTTATTTCAATTTACTCAGGCAAAAAACCAAGGATAAGCTTACCTTTATTCTGATAGTAATAAGATTGGTATTCATCACTATACTCAATGGGGCAGTTCAATTCACGGGTCATATGATCTATGATGTCGGCAGCAAGCGAAGTTGTGATGTCGATTTTTTTGCAAGTTCCTCCAGATTTCCGGTTTTTCGTTCCGCAATCAACTTGTCAAACTGCTTACAATAAAACAACTTTTTTGATAAGCTAATTTGACTTAGCTTATTAATGGTTCTCTTTTTCAATTTTACTCTTCTTTGTATAGCGTGTTCAATTTATCGAGCTGTATCTCAGGATGAGCTTAATGATATTGCTGAACATCAGGTAAATTATTTGCACCAACAATTGAGGAAGCTGCTCAGTACGGAAAGTATAACTTTGGTCTAGATAAAATACCTAATACAGTTATTAAAGCAAATGTTCTGGCCAGTGTTATGAAAGAGGCTACTAAATTTGGAGCTGATGGAATGAGAGCTATTTCAATTCCTGCCAATCAATTACATTTGCTAAAAGTTAAACCTTTAAATCTTAGTCCATGGTTAAGGTAAATGCACAAATAAAACTTTATAAAAGTGGTCGTCATACACCATTCTTTACTGGGTATAGGCCTTTATTCAATTTTATAGATGAAATGAAAACTTCAGGCAGGATTAAACTGATAGACCGAAAAGAATTTCATCCTGGGGAGGAAGGAAATGTTGAAATATTATTTTTAAACAGGAAGTATCTCGGTGATGACTTTGGTGTTGGAAAAGTATTTTTCTTTGGCGAAGGCTCTAAATTTTTAGGAGAAGGAAGGGTAGTAGAAATACTAGAATAGTTATCCGTTGTTCTGTAGACTTCAACCCTAGGTAAAAAATGTCGTCTTTATATTCCATTTGTCAACAAAAGTATTGGACAGTTATAGTAATGAAAGTCATAATCATATTTGATAATGGGAATCTTGATAATTTTGAACGATGCATAACAGCCTCATCCGGAAGTTGTATTTGTAGATTTTAATGCAGAAGGTTTATAAACAAATAGGCAGATGAAAGAAATATTCGAATTTAGGGTCTATGAAAGGTATTACGATTTGTTGTCGAAGCCTAATAAAGCATTGTTTAATGGTGCCGTCTATATAATTAAAACCACTCGACAAGACCCTGTTTTTGAGGAATTACGTAAGGTTGATGAGTACGTAAGTAGTAATCTTAAAGGTATCATGTTTTCCTATACTACTATAAAGAGAGCTTATTCTGATCAGGAACTCAAGGATTCGAAACTTTTTCATTTTTGGCCGATAAAGCAATTTGGACCAACGGGAGAACAGTGTGGTACTGAGTACGACGATTCGGTTGCTTGTGATATATGTGGATCTGGAGGTAGACAAATATCACCTCTTTTTTTAGCAAAGGGTAAGATTCCTCAAAAAGATATTTCCCGCACATTCGGTGGAGAGGTAATTGTCTCCGAAAAGTTTGTGAGGTTGTTTAAAGAAAAAAAAATGCGGGGCGCAATCTTTAAGCCTGTGTATTTTAATAAAATAATCTCAAAATTTCATCAACTTATCCCCACATCAGAAAAATTAAACATTACTAGTTCAACAGTTGTAGGACGAAATGTATTTAACGCAATGCCTGAATATGAAAAACGCTCATCCTTAGGTGATAATCCTCGTCAAGACTATGTTTATTATAAATGCCCATTGGGGCACCTAATTGGCGGGAATCTAATTTCTGAACCCTATGTTGACGATCGTGTTAACTTCAAGGATTATGATATCTTCGAGAGCATTCAATATTATGGTGTAAGATTGAATTTATTACGGCCAGAACCACTTTATTTCTGTTCTCCTGAGTTTAGGGAAATGGTTATAGATGAGAAATTGACAGGCTTCGATTTTCAGATTGCCCGGGTTAAATAGGTGGTTAGAATTAAAAATTCTAAGAGTATTCAGAAATTCTGTAGGAATAATTCAAAAAAAAAACATTATAGTTAGGTATCTTCTTGTTGGAATTGATGAATTTGAAGTATTGACTACTAAATTTGTCGATTCATTCAATAGAAGGTTCAGAAAAATGGAGTTGATAGGAATCTTTGGTAAAGCCACCCATAATAACTAACAAAATATTATAATTACATTTCATAGAACATAAATGAAAGAATTATTTGAATTTAGAATTTTTAAAGACAATTATCATTTATTATCCCAGCCTAACCGCGCTGTGTTCAATGGGGCTATATGGGTATTAAAGATTACAGAGGAAGATCCATTGTTTCAAGAGATAGGCAGATTAAATGAGCATTTTAAGAAAAAATTGAATGATTTATTTTATGGAATAGGATTTTGTAGTAGAAGCTATACCAAAAGAGAATTGGATAGCGCTGATTTACTTCACCTTTTTACAAAAAAACAATTTCAACCAGTTGGTGAAGAATGTGGAACTATCTATAACGATTCTGTGGCATGTGAAATTTGTGGCGCCTATCCTGAGCAAACAGGGCCTCTCGTCTTGAAAAGAAAAAGTATCCCTAAAAGTGATGTAGCATCTACAATTGCAGGTGAAATGGTATTTTCAGAGAAATTTGTTGATTTATTTAAGAAAAGGAACTTTAAAGGGGCAAATTTTGAGCCTGTCTTTTTCGAAGATGGTCGCTCGGATTTTTATCAAATGAAATTTTTGACACCTGCTTTTTCAGTAGCAAAACCGACTAAAGTAGGATTGGATGTTTTTAACGATATGCCAGACTACGAAGACAGAAGCTGGTTTGATCAGCTTGGACGCGAAATTACTGAGCGTGTTCAATTCAAATGTCCAAAAGGACATTTGCTGGGAGGAAACCTGATTTCTGAGCTGTATGTTGATCGTTGTATTGATATTTTTGATTTGGACATTGCAACTACAAAGCAACTTGCAGGAACCAGAATGGGAGTCATCAGGCCTAGTGAAATCTTTCTTTGTTCCCAGTCTTTAAGACGGATGGTTGTAGATGAAAAGCTATTAGGGTTCTCTTTTGATGTTGCTCATATAAAGTAAATGGCTTATGATATGATACTGAAATCGAATGGTAATTATGTTGCAATTGAAATTAAAGATAATACAAATCGTATAAGTAATGATTACTGGGATGGGAATTGGTTAAAGTCCTTGATTAATATTCATTGCTGTGGATTTAAAGCTAACTTTTCTACAGATCTTAGAAGCACTGATTTTAAAAGTTTTCATGAAGACCTAATAAAATTATGTAACGATCAAGTTAAGCTTATCGAGTTTAAAACTCTGGAAGAGGGATTGTATATTAAGGGACAAATGGAGGCAACGGGAAACATTTTATGGGATGTGACTGCAAAAGATATGTTTGGGAATAGCTTAACCGTCTCACTTAGTACGGATAATTTTTCGCTTAATTTACTAATTAATGAAGTAAAAGATATATTAACTCAATATCCTGTTTTGGGAGATTCTAAAATTTAAGCACCTTCATTTAAAATTGATAAAATGAATGATAATCTGAATTATATAGTTATTGTAGCAATTGTTATTTCTGGTATTATTTGCCTGAGAATAAAAGACAAGTATAGTAAGCAATTTCCATGGAAAATATTCCAACTGAATTACGTGTTTTGGTTCCTTTGCTAAATAAATGGTGCATTTCTGATGATGTTGAAAGAGCTAGGCTGTTAGAGAAAACGTCAAAAAATAAGAAGGAAGAATTGATGAATACCGTTAATCCACTATTGCCAAAAATTAATACATTTTTAGATTCTTTTGGGGATGATCCATTAAGTGATGAAGCAATTCTTCTGGGGGATTTAGCGCAATTAGTGTGTGAACTGAATTTAGAGGAATAATAACTAATTACATCCAATCTTTTTTGGAAACCTCAATCTTATAAGTCCAATAGTTTACAAGGCTTTTAATATGGGTATAGTTTCCATATTTAAAGTGAATTACACCTGCTGCAGTGTGGATTATTAAATGACCCACATCTGCAGCTTTATGCCAAAAGTACTGCTTGGCCGTTATTGCCTGAATTTTATGCGGTTCAATAATCTCGTGTTCTACATCCCAAATGCCACTTCTTTTAATTATAAATTGCTCATCAACATATAATCTGTGGCGCTTAAATTCGAAATACAGCATTGTGCCTACCACTATTATATATGGTATAACCATAAGTAAATAGTTTTTTAACAAGGGTAGGGCATAGATACTTAACAGTGCGAATACTGATATTGGAAATACAATCCAGATCATTGTTTGCAGAAAGATGAAGCGATAGTTTGGGGCAAGCTCGGCTCCTTTGGCCGGCACATTACTAAGAATCATCTTTAAAACTTCATCACGCTCGTGTTCATCACAGCCAGGAATTTCTATATCTGATTTTTTATTGTCTTCCTTATCTGCTGAATCAAATGAAGCTTGTTTAATTTTTATGTTCAGCAGATCGAATTTTTTCTGGAAATAGTTCTGACTGTATGCGCTTAACTGAACTTTGTTAGGAGTTAAGAGTACGTTTTTGTGTGTAAAAAGGCCAGAACTAACTGCAAGTGCCCCTTTTTGCTTAATGATCTTGAAGTTGAAATATTTTATAAATGTTCTGATAATGTTGGTTGCCAGAATGATGATTAAAGAAAATGCTACCAAAAAGCAGAGTGAGAAAATGGTAATACCCTGACTAAACATCTTTGTAAATTGTTCTCTTTCAATATCCAGCGCATCTGTATAGTCTTTAAATAATTGGAAAGCTCCAAAAATGAAACCTGTTAATAACAATAAACTAGCTCCGTAATTGGTAGTTATGCCTATTTTGAGTAATGTATTGATGCTTAATTTAAGTAATGGGGGAGCTGATTTTATAAGCTGATCGTCGGCTTGGATATTGGTAGTCTCATTTTCTGCCAGGTCTCGGCTCAGCAATTTTTGTTTAAGAATAGTTGCTGTAGCGTGGTCTATGGCCTTAATGCTGGCTTCTTTCTTTTCGCTTCCGGCAGTGTCAATTTCCAGACTGTATACGCCAACTACTTGTTGCAATAGGTTCTGATTTATATTAACTTGTTGTATTTTATTGAGTTGAATAGTAAGTGAGGTTTTGCTGAAAATGCCACTATTTATAATGAATTCCTGTTTCTTCTCGTCCAGAAAAAAAGTGAATTTTTGGTAGCTGAAATAAGCATATAGTGCCAGAACAATGGTTAGTAAGGATAAAAAAACGATAAGGATAAGTGCAAGGTTGCCTGAGTCTTTTGATTTAACAATAATCAGGATAAGGGGAAGTGCCAAAGCCCTTACTATATGCTGAAAACTATTGGCAAACATGATAATGATGCCTGATGCCGATTGTTTTCGTGGTGTGGAAAAATCGTATTCCTTATTGGTTTCTGCCGTTATCATTAATCTGCTTCATTTATTTGTTTCATGAGCAATTCCTTAATGCTTTTTGCATTGTCGATTTCAATTCCGGGGATATGTAGACTGCCTGAACTCCCTCCGGCAGTAAAAATTCTTAATTCGCCTAAACCGTATATTCTTGAAAACAAGCCTTCGTCTAAAGCAATATGCTGTATTCTGGAAAAAGGAACTATTGTGGTTGATAATGCAATGATCCCACTGGTGTAAAGAATATCTTTTTCTCTAACAGCAAATCCTCTTTTTTTAAGACTGGTTCTGTATAAAAGAACTAATAAAAGGGCAATTACGCCATAAATACTTAGTATTGCTAATGTGTAAGATCTTGCGTCGGCACTAAAAATTAAAAGAGCTGCAATGCCAATACCCGCAAATAGTAAAAAGAGAAAGATATTTATCAATATTACATTCCAGTATTTCATGCTAAGGGAGTTAAGCTGAACTTCCTGGTACTTTGGTAATGAACTGGTGTCTAATGTTTCATTAGTGAATTCCTGCATATAGCGCTTTTGATAGATTAAACGAAGTTAAGGAATTATTTCTGTTCCTATTATTATATCAATAGTGTTAGCTATTACTTGATGTAAAGGTTTTTTTGAAATAGTTCTTGTTTAATTGTAACAAGATAATTACCTTTATCTTGAGAGCGTTAATTTAAAGGGGTAAGTCTTCGGATTTATCCCTTTTCTTTTTTTAGCAGTATTTAAAATAAGTAATCCAAGTATAAATTAGCGTATTCTGAATACCATCAACTGGTATAATTTAATTAGTTTTGCTAACACAAATTAAGGACTATTTTCTGTCGAAAATTGTAGAAAATCCTAGCATAAAGGTGTCTTTAAACTAACTTAACATTAATTCGTAAAACTAATTTGTTATGCAAGAAATCAAAAAATATGTTGAAGAAAACAAGCAACGCTTTTTAGATGAGTTGTTTGAATTGTTGCGCTTCCCATCGGTTAGTGCTGATCCAAAATACAAGGGAGATGTACTGAAAACTGCTGATTATGTTGCCCAAAAACTTAAAGACGCGGGTGCCGATAAAGTAGAAATCTGTGAAACTGCCGGTTATCCAATCGTTTACGGAGAGAAAATTGTTGACGAAAGTCTCCCTACGGTATTAATTTACGGGCACTATGATGTGCAGCCTGCAGATCCGTTGGAATTATGGAAAACGCCTCCGTTTGAACCTACTGTACGCGATGGTAAAATCTACGCTCGCGGTGCTTGTGATGATAAAGGCCAGTTTTATATGCATGTAAAGGCTTTTGAATTGATGATGAAAACGAACACACTTGCATGTAACGTGAAATTCATGATAGAGGGCGAGGAAGAAGTTGGTTCTGCAAATCTTGGCATCTTTGTAAATGCTAATAAAGAACGTTTAAAAGCTGATGTGGTATTGATTTCTGATACTTCAATGATCAGTATGGAAAACCCGTCAATTGAAACAGGCTTGCGCGGTTTGGCTTATATGGAGGTTGAAGTTGTTGGTCCGAATCGCGATTTGCACTCCGGCGTATATGGTGGTGCGGTAGCAAACCCAATTACTATATTGTGTAAAATGATTGCTTCGTTACATGACGAAAACAATCACATTACCATACCTGCTTTTTATGATAAAGTAATTGAACTTACAGATGCAGAGAAAACAGCTTTAAATGCTGCTCCATTTGATTTGAAAGAGTATAAAGAAGACCTGGATATTGCAGCTGAATGGGGAGAGAAGGGTTACTCGACATTAGAACGTACCGGAACAAGACCAACTTTAGAGGTAAACGGAATTTGGGGTGGCTATATAGGAGAGGGTGCTAAAACTGTACTTCCTTCAAAAGCTAATGCTAAAATTTCTATGCGTTTAGTGCCTAATCAAAGTTCTGATGAAATTGCTGAGATTTTCACTAAGCATTTTGAGTCTATAGCACCTGATTATGTTAAAGTTAAAGTTACTGCGCATCATGGTGGTGAGCCGGTAGTAACACCTACTGATAGTGTAGCTTATCGTGCTGCTGAGCAGGCTATTGTTGATTCTTTTGGTAAAAAGCCTATTCCTACACG
Organism: Pedobacter ginsengisoli; assembly: GCF_002736205.1. Taxonomy (NCBI): domain Bacteria; kingdom Pseudomonadati; phylum Bacteroidota; class Sphingobacteriia; order Sphingobacteriales; family Sphingobacteriaceae; genus Pedobacter; species Pedobacter ginsengisoli. The sequence continues at coordinate 415,707 of NZ_CP024091.1, forward strand.
TGGTGGCGGAAGTATTCCTATTGTTGCTTTGTTTGAAAGTGCTTTAGGTATTAAATCTGTGCTTTTTGGTTTTGGTTTGGATAGCGATGCGCTGCACTCGCCAAATGAAAAGTATGATATTTATAATTACTATAAAGGAATTGAAACATTGCCTTTGTTCCATAAATATTTTGCGGAATTGAGTAAATAGGTTCGGCATTTTTAATAAAAACACCAATATTCCTTTTCTCCTCGGATTTAGAAATAAAATCCGCATGTCGATCAGGAACATTGGTGTTTTTATTTTATAGTGTGCTATTATAATTATTATTAATTGAGTTAGTATTTCAGCATATTATTGTATTGGAAATAATTTAATGTTGAGCCTTTAAATACTTTTGTATTTTTGTTGCATCATGCCGCCAGCACAAAGAAAAACACCCGTTTCGCAAAAGACTTCTGTTCCACGAAAATCTACTGTACCACGTAAAAGAGCTGCTCCCCGAAAAAAGCAAACAAAGAAAAAGCCATGGCCAATGCAGGTTAAGTTTTTGCTTGTTGCTGTGTTACTTGTTCTGCTATCGCCTCTTTATTATGCCTATATCATTAAGGGATTTACTTCGACCTGGAGATGGTTAAAAGATTTGGGTGAGGATCCAGCATATCGTACCTATCGCAGCTTTAATATCCGGATACCAAAAAATTATAATATACATGGTATAGATGTTTCTTATTATCAGGGTAAGATAGATTGGAAAAGGGTTAAGGCGATGGAAGAAGATGATGTGCGCGTGCATTTTGCGTTTATAAAAGCAACAGAGGGAATGCTTAGCGTTGATCCGTATTTTCAGCGAAACTGGCGCGAAGCTGCCAAAGTAGGTATTGTGTGTGGTGCATACCATTTTTTCAGACCGCAGAAATCGGGTAGCTGGCAGGCTAAGTTCTTTCTGCAAACTGTAAAATTTGAAGCCGGTGATTTGCCTCCTGTTGTTGACATAGAACAATTAAACGGCACTTCGCCTGCAAATATGCGAGCGCAATTAAGGGAATTTGTTTCTTATATAGAGAAGAGAGAACAGGTAAAGCCCATTATTTATACCGGGCTTTCGTTTTATAATGACTATTTAAAGGGCTATTTTGATGATTATCCTTTGTGGATTGCTCACTATCATCAGCCAAAGCTTAAAGTTAACGAAGCTACTAAGTGGTTCTTTTGGCAGCATTCTGATAAAGCAAGAATTTCGGGCATTAATCATGTGGTGGATTTTAATGTTTTTAAAGGCGATAGTACGGCGTTTAAACAAATGCTGATCAAATAAATCCTTTTTATAGTTTGTTAGCTTATATGGTTTTAAAGAAAAATAAGTGCAGTTATAAATATATAATGAATCATTATTTCTAATATTACTGAAAATTATTTTTAAATACTGGGGTATGCAGGAGCTGGTTATTCGCATTCTGGAAAATGAGGACGAATCTGCATTTAATGAGCTTTACGAAAAGCATGCACATAAGTTTTTCCGGTTCGCAGAGTCATTTGTGGGAGAGCGGGAGGTTGCCGAAGAAATTGTAAATGATGTATTAGTAAGACTTTGGGTTGAACGAAAAGAGAACTTGCGGATCAAAAATATGCAGGTTTACCTTTATACATCAATAAAAAATGCCTCTTTAAATCATTTACGCAGTATATCTTCTAAAAGAAATAATGAAATGAAGGTAACGGAAGCGTATTATTTTCATTTATCTGTAGATCCATCCCAAATTTTGATCAGTAAGGAATTATCTGATAATATGTTACGCGCTATTAATGAGTTACCTGCCAGATGTAAACTCATCTTTAAAATGGTGAAGGAAGATGATTTGTCCTGTAAAGAGGTAGCAAGCATTCTAGGCCTTTCTGATAAGACTGTATTTGCGCAACTGGCCATTGCCCTTAAAAAACTCGATTCAGCAATTCACAGTAAATAGAGTTTCAAAAATATTTTTATTTCTTTTAGGAATATCGATAACCTCGCGTGTCTTTACCTAAGACACACTATTTATATATATGATAAAATCCAGGTTTATTGAATTAATGGCCAAAAGCATCTCGAAGTCTTCAACACCTGAAGAATTAGCGGAGCTGGAGGAATTTTTTATTCATTTTCCGGAATATAGAAAAATGCAGGCTTTTACTGATGCATTAACTACAGAGGAAAAAGAACCAGACACTTTAGTAGAGCAAAGTGATATTAATAAAAAGATTGATGGGCTTTGGGATAAGATCAGAATAGAAGAAAGCAAAGGTACACCTGCCAAGGAGGCTAAGATGGACTCATTAATATACTGGAAGTGGGCAGCTGCTGTGTTACTAATGGGAATGTTAACAGTGTTTTTTTTCTACGGAAGAAAACCAGCTGCTTCAGATCAGTTTGCAGGTTCAGAAATGCACCGGATCTATGTTCCTTTTGGGGAAACCAAAGATGTTAAATTGTCTGACGGTACAAAAGTTAAATTAAATGCGGGTAGTACATTTACTTATCCCGAAGTATTCTCAGCTTCAAGCAGAGAAGTAACCTTAAAAGGGGAAGGTTTTTTTGAGGTACAAAAAAATCCTAAAAGACCTTTTCTAGTTCATACCGATAAGTTAATTGTGAAAGTATTAGGAACTGTATTTAATGTTAAGGCTTATGCAACAGATAAGAAGGTTGAAACTACGCTGCTTAGCGGAAAAATACTGGTTGAATTAAATGATAAGCCAGAAAAGAAGATTGTGATGATGCCTAATGAAAAGCTTACTGTTGCTAATGATTTGGAACATGGCAGAAATGATTATAAAAAAGCTGCAGCATTAGCGTATCAGTTGGAGAGGTTGTCTGAAGTCAATGCACAGGACGTTAAGGAGATAGCCTGGCTTAATAATAAAATGATTTTTACGAATGAAAGTTTTGAAGAAGTAGGTAAACAGATTGAGAGACGATTTGATGTAAAAATTGTATTTGACGATGAAGCTTTGAAAAAAGAAGAAATTAGCGGGGTATTTGAAGAAGAATCCCTTGAACAAGCACTCTCATTAATAAAAATGACCACTCCATTTAAGTTTAGAAGAGACAAAGGAGTAGTTCATCTCTCAGCACAATAGAAAATAATTAACCAATAATAAAACCAAATTAAACTAAAACAATGGAGAAATTTTATCTAACCGATTCCTAAAGATCCGCAAATAAATAAGGGAAGAATTGCAGTTCTTCCCCCTAAAAATTCGGATTTAATTCACAAGAGTAAGCGTTGTAAATGGACTTACTCTATCCCTTAATTTTCAAAAACAAATGTAATGAAAAAGATTACAAAAGCTTTTGCGTGGCTTTATATGCAACCAACTTTTAAAATAATTTTGCTAATGAAAGGAGCATTATTACTAGTTATGTTCACCTGTTTACAGGTTTCGGCGAATGTTTATTCTCAGGAAAAGTTCTCACTTAGTTTAAAACAGACGGAAGTAAGCAACATCCTCACAAAGATTCAAAAACAAAGTAACTACCGCTTTTTTTATAATTATGCCAGTTTAAAAAAACTAGGTAAGGTAGATCTGCAGGTAAAGGATGCCGGCATCCATGCCATTATGGAAGCGTTAATGGGTAGTAAATTGCCCTATAAAATAGCCGATGACCATGTGGTAATAATCGGTGCACCAGAAGCCCAAATTGCCATAAAAGGTAAAGTTGTTGATTCAAAGGGAGAAACACTTATAGGTGTTAGTGTTAAATTGCAGGGAACTAATATAGGGGCTACCACCAATCTAAATGGTGAGTTTGTTATTAATGCTCCTGAAAACGGCATTTTAGAGTTTACTTATGTTGGCTATGAAAAACAAGTAGTTAATATAGACGGGCGAACTAACCTGACCATTACTATGGTTGAAACAAACTCTAATTTAGACGAGATTGTAGTGGTAGGTTATGGTACATCAAAAAAAATAGATGTTACAGGGTCAATTGCTAGTGTTAAAGGTAGCGATATTCAAAACTTGCCCGTAAGTACAGTTGCCTCGGCATTGGAAGGTAGGGCTACAGGTGTTAATATTGTTCGTAATGACGGAACTCCCGGTGCGGCACCAAGTATCCGTATTCGAGGTACCGGTACTATAAATGATGCTAATCCTTTAGTGGTAATTGATGGGGTTCCTTCAGGCAATCCTGATGCCTTAAGTGATGTTAATCCTAACGATATTGCTTCCATTGAAATATTAAAAGATGCATCGTCAAGTGCTATTTATGGTACAAGAGCTGCTAATGGAGTGGTTCTGGTAACTACTAAAAGAGGTAATTATAGTCAGAAATTGGCCACTTCTATCAATGCATATACAGGGGTTTCCAAGTCAACCAAGTATATTGACTTGCTTACAGCTCCTGATCTTTATACACTTAAAAGGGAAAGATTTACTAATGATGGGGCTGCTATTGAAGCACCATGGAATGATGCATATTATTCGACCCAGCGTACCGACTGGCAGAAAGCTATCCTGGGAAGCGGAAAAGTGAACAATATTGATCTTAACCTTCAGGGAGGTAATGAGGTTTCTACTTATTACTTTTCTACCTCTTTTTATGATGAAAAGGGAATTATTGACAAGTCTTACTTTAAACGCTTTAGTACCCGTATTAATTCGGAACACAAGATTAAGCCATGGTTAAAATTAGGGCAAAATCTACAGGTAACTTATGGGGAAACCAATGGTTTTAATAATAATGATTCTCAGACTGGTCTGCTTTTCTCAGCCTTAAGGTTTAATCCTGCAATTCCTACAATGAATGAGGACGGGACATATGGAACATCAAAAGCCTTTGCCAATCAATTGGGTGATATCAATAACCCTTATTCAACTATTCAGCAGGCTGATGCTTATAACCGTAAGTATAGGGCCATTGCGAACGTATTTGCTGAGGTTCCAATTTTTGCCGACTTAAAGTTCCGTGCTAACTATGGTTTTGATGGTACAATTGGCCGTGGTTATTCTTTTAATATTGAAGACAGAATCCAAACAAGAGAAACAACAAGTTCAACATTAACGCAGACAGAGGCAGAGAATTACTCTCATTTATTAGATTTGGTACTTACTTACGATAAAGTAATCAGCAAAAGCCATATCACTTTCACCGGTGGGTATTCTTCACAGAGTTTTAGAGGAAGTTATTTTTCTGCCGGCAGGGTTGGTTTTGATGATACTTCGAAAGACCAAAGAACTTTAAGGAAGGGAAATGCCTTTTTAACTGCTGATGGTAGTTATGATGATCCATCGGGCTTAGAATCTGTTTTTGCAAGAGGGTTTTATGATTACGATGGCAGGTTTTTAGCAACACTGACTTTTAGAGCAGATGGTTCATCGAAATTCGCTGCGGGAAATCGCTGGGGTTATTTTCCTGCATTCTCTTTAGGGTGGAGAGTATCTAATGAGAAATTCATGAAAGACATTAGCTGGATAAATAATTTAAAGATAACCGGAGGCTGGGGTGAACTGGGTAACCAGAATATACGTGGTTTCCAGTATGCAAGCTCGATAGTTGTGGGTAATACCTATGGTACAAATGGTTATACTTTTGGTGGTTTTGGTGTTAATGGTTCTGCGGTAACAATAACAGCTAATCCTGATATTACCTGGGAGCGTGCAGCAATGACTAACGTAAGTTTGGAGGCTGGATTTTTAGATAATAAGCTAAACACTACAATTACCTATTTTGATAAAAATACCAATAAAATGCTTGTGCCTGCTTTATTAATAGGAACAGCAGGAAGAGTAACTGCTCCTGATATTAATATTGGTAATATGAACAACCGTGGTGTAGAGGCTGAGGTAAATTATCAATCGGGCGATAGTTTTAAATACTCTTTTGGAGTTAATGGTTCATTCATTAAAAATGAAGTAACCAAGCTTTATGGAGTAAATGCTTTTATTCCTTCTACCGTATACGGTCGCTCAAGTCAGGAAATTTCAAGGACTTATGAAGGTCAATCTATAGCATCTTTTTACGGATGGAAAACAGCAGGACTTTATCAAACTCAGGCAGAAGTTGATAATGATCCTTATTTGAAAAATGATACAAGAAAAGGTTCTATAAAGCCAGGAGATGTACGTTTTGTTGATATTAACGGTGATGGAATGATTGATGGGGGGATAGAACTTACCTTGGTAATCCTAATCCGAAAGCAACATTGGGCTTTCAGACCAGCTTGTCGTACAAGGGATTTGATTTATCTGCAAACCTAACAGGCGTATTTGGTGTGAGTTTGTATAATGCCGACAGGATGCAGGGCATGGATCCTACCTATTCCTTTAATCTGTATGCAGAAACATTGAACAGATGGACAGGGCCGGGAACAAGTAACTCAATACCAAGGATGTCACTGGATCGTGCAAATGAGAATTACCGTACTTCTGACCTGTTTGTTGAAAACGGCAACTATGTTAGCCTAAAGAATCTAACAATAGGCTATACACTGCCAGATTTTATTGTTAAAAAGGCCACCTTCAATAGTTTAAGGATATATGTAACCGGTCAGAATTTATTCATGATTACCAACTATTCTGGTTATACACCTGAATTGGGATATACAAATGGCAACAGACAAAGAGGTGTTGATGTTGCTCAATATCCATCTGTACGCTCGTTCACATTTGGTTTAACCCTTAAAATCTAATCTCCATGAAAACAAAATATATAATATATACATGTCTGCTTGCAGTTACTTTTTCTACTGCTTGTAAGAAAAATCTAGACCTCACACAGAAAGGGGTTTACAATACAGATAACTATTTTAGGAACGAAACTGATGCTGTGAATACAATTTCCGGTATCTATAATTTATTGGAACAGGAAGATTACATATCTCATGCTGAAACTACTTTTGATGTCGCATCAGACGATTATTGGCGTTCAGGAGATCATGCGGAGGATGAAGCAATAGAGAATTTGACTTATAATGCATCAAATGCACAGGTAAATTTTAGCTGGACCTATAAATATGAGACTGTTAACCGCTCAACAAATGCGATTATAAACATTCCAAAAATTACCAATATTACCCCGGCCATAAAAGACCGTAGCATGGGTGAAGCTTATTTTTTCAGGGCTTTTGGTTATTGGAGATTAATGGTGATTTACGGTGATGTACCTATTATTAGTGAGGAAGATTATGCTAAGAGTAATTTCAATATACCAAAATCTTCTATTGAGGAGGTTCGTAAACAAATTGAAGCAGACCTTTTGAAGGCTATCGATCTGTTACCGGAAAGTTATGGTGCTGCAGACTTTGGAAGGGTAAGTAAGGGGACAGCCTTAGGATTGCTGACAAAATTGTATATGTATTGGGAAAAGCTTCCTGAAGCAATTACGACTGGTGAAAAGTTAATAAACAACAGTAAGTATGCACTGGCGGCTACTTACTCAGAGAACTTTACAAGAGCTAATAAAAACAGCACTGAGCTTTTGATGTCTGTACAAGGGTTACAAAATGTAATGTCGAATGATTATACGGTTTATTATATTCCAAGAGCTTGGGGCGGGTATGGATTTAGTCAGCCTCTAAAAGGACTAGCAGACGAATTTGAACTAAATGACCCACGTAAAGCTGCTACACTATTAAGTGTTGGAGATAAAATAGATTTAGGGGATGGAAAAGGCGATACAGAATTTACCTCGGACTTGTCATCAACCGGATATAGTTTCCGTAAATATGCGGTGTTTTTCCCGGCTGGTTCTTCAGAAGGAAATGGTGTAGACCATAATTATGCAGTTCCATTAATGCGATCGTCTGATATTTATCTTTTAGTTGCCGAAGCAAAGATCCGTACTCAGGGTGCTGGGGCAGGGGATGCGTTGATTAATCAGGTAAGGCGCAGAGCATCGGTTTTATTACCTCCTGTGGTTAATGCAGGAATGAAAGAATTGATTCATGAAAGACGAGTAGAATTAGCAGGAGAGGGCGAAAGACATCAGGATTTGATGAGATGGGATAAAAAGAACTTAGTTGATATTGCCGCAATATATAATCTGGCAAAATCAAAAGCTCCGGTTGACCAGAACAAAACAGTGACTTTTATACGACCTAAACATTATTATTATCCAATTCCACAAGTTGAAATAGATAAAAGTAATGGAGTGTTAAAACAAAATCCAAATTACTAGTTTTACTCTTCTTGTTATTTTATACAACTTGTTTATAAAACCCGTCATCTCGAACGCAGAGAGAGATCTCATGAAGTAGCATAATCAAGAGATCTCTCTCTGCGTTCGAGATGACGATATTATCAAGGAAATGGCTGTTGTTGCTGGCTGCAACAACAGCCCTATTTTTATATGTTTTAAATTAAACACCTAAAAGTTATAGATTAGATTTTTATTTCTAGCAAGGTTATGAACATCAGAAAAGCAGAACTTAAGGATGCCGGTGCTATTCGGATTTTAATGGAACAGCTTGGTTATCCAACCGAAGAAGGGTTTATGACGAAAAAGCTGGAATCTTTTTCAGATAGAACTGATCATCGGGATCTTGTTTGTGAATTAGAGGGAGAAGTACTGGGCTTTATTTCTATTCACTTTATTCCTCAAATTGCTTTTGAAGCAGACTATGCTGTAATTAGCTATTTTGTGGTTGATGATGATTCCAGGAGCCTGGGAATTGGTAAAGCTTTAGAAGAACACTGTACGGCATTAGCTGTTGAAAGGAAGTGTAAACGTATTATGGTTCATAGTAATGCAAGACGCACCGATGCGCATCGGTTTTATTTAAGGCAGGGTTTTGTTGAATATCCTAAGGACTTTGTAAAGTTCTTATAGGGGGTGTGCTATCGCAATTTTATCAGCATGGCATAAAGATTGCAGTTCTATTATTTTGACTTATAAATTTAATAGGATTATGAAATTTTCCAGTTTAATACCAGTAGTACTGATTGCAGCTGTGGTAACTCAAGGTTGTGTAAGTAGCAAAAAGTATAAAGATCTTCAAGCTAGTTATGATCAATTGAAGGAAAAGAGCAAGGACTTGAATCAGAAATATCAGTCCGGTCAACAGGACCTGTCTGGATCTACATCACGTGTTAAAAGCTTAGAAGAGCAGATTGCTTCTGAAAAAGCAAATTCAGCTTCATTGCAGGCAGCGCTTGATAAGTGTTTGAGCTCTACAAGCCAGGGGAACGTAAACATCTCCAAATTGGTTGATGAAATTAATGCTTCGAATAAATACATCCAGCATTTAGTAAATACTAAAAACAAAAGTGATTCACTTAATTTAGTGTTAACCAATAATCTGACCCGTTCACTAAGCAGAGAAGAAATGAGAGATGTTGATGTGAAAGTGCTTAAGGGGGTAGTTTACATCTCTTTGTCGGATAATATGCTATATAAATCGGGCAGCTATGAGATTTCTGATAAAGCGGGTGAAACGCTAAATAAAATTGCCAAGATCATTAAAGATTACCAGGGCTACGACGTATTGATTGAGGGTAATACTGATAATGTGCCCATTTCGCAGACAAATATTCGTAACAACTGGGATTTAAGTGCATTAAGAGCATCATCAGTAGTTCAATCGTTACAAAATAATTATGGTGTAGAGCCAAAACGCCTAACTGCTGGTGGTAGAGGTGAATATAATCCTGTTGCAGGGAATGATACACCTGATGGCAAGGCAAGAAACAGACGTACACAGATTATTATAACACCTAAATTAGATCAGTTTATGGAGTTAATAGGTAAAGCTCCTGAACAAGCTACAGAACCTGTAAAAGAATAAGCAGGTATAGGCTAAGCTGATTTGTAAAATATTGCAAATCAGAATAAAGAAGCATGACATTACGAGGATAAATGTTTTTTATTTTTATCTTACGTTATTGTTCATGCTTTTTTTATGCCAAATGATGAACCAAATTAAACCCTGCAGACCCATATTTGTTTTTTTTATATTCTTTTTGAGCATTCCTGTTTTGTTTGCTCAGCCTACAAAGAAAGAGTTTAATGGGAAAATAGAAAAACTAAGTAAAGAACTGGACGCCATAATAAAACACGATGCCAAGATTGAAGTTATTGCTGATGGTTTTGGTTGGGTAGAGGGACCCTTGTGGATAGAGAGCCGAAAGATGTTGCTGGTTTCAGATGTTTTAAACAATACTGTTTACAAATGGACACCTAAAAAAGGCAAAGAGGTTTATCTGGAGTATTCAGGTTATACCGGAACTGTACCAAGAACAGAAGAATTAGGGTCGAACGGGTTGGCACTCAATCATAAAGGGGAATTGCTACTATGCCAGCATGGTGATCGCAGAGTTGCCCGTATGAATGCCTCATTAGATAATCCTAAGGCTAATTATACTACGCTGGCCAATGAGTATGAAGGTAAAAAATTCGATAGTCCGAATGATCTGGTGATTAAGAGTAATGGAGATATTTATTTTACAGATCCACCTTACGGACTAGAAAAAGGTGTTAATAATCCGTCCAAAGCAGCTCCCTATCAAGGGGTGTATAGAATTTCTAAAAATGGTGAAGTAACCTTATTGGTAGATTCGATTTCCAGACCAAATGGTATTGCCTTTTTTCCTGATGAAAAGAGCTTATTAATAGCAAATTCTGATGGTGAAAAGCCCTATTTATACCTCTATGATCTGGACAAAGATGGGTTGCTGGTAAATGGCCGCATCTTTCAAAATGACAGGGGTACTGATGGGATTAAAATTGATAAGCAAGGAAATGTTTTTACAACCGGCCAGGGCGGCGTTTGGATATATAATAAGAAAGGAGTGCTGCTTGGAAAAATAAAGATTGAAGGCAGTACCTCTAACTGTGCCTTTGCAGATAATTATAAAACCCTTTTTATTACAGCCGATAACAATTTATTAAAAGTAGATCTATGTCCACATTGTCCCAAATCTTAGAACATAAAATTATTGCCATTATTCGTGGTGCCAATCCTGCCGATGTATTAAAAATAGCCGAAGCACTTTATGAAGGCGGAATTCGTATCCTTGAAATTACAATGAATTCGGCACAACCACTTACCGTTATAAAAGAGCTTAATGATAGATTTGGTGATAGAATGATCATAGGAGCGGGTACGGTGCTTGATGTTGAATCTGCAAAAAAAGCAGTTGCTGCCGGAGCTAGCTTTATCCTTTCGCCAATAGTAGATGCAGATGTTATTAAAATTGCGAAAAGCCTTGGTGTTGTAAATATTCCTGGAGCATATACAGCTACCGAAATACACTATGCTTATAAAAATGGTGCTGATATTGTGAAAGTTTTTCCGGCAACTTCTCCATCTTACCTGAAAGATATTGCAGGGCCATTGCCTCAAATTCCACTATTGCCTACAGGCGGCGTTACTCTTGAAAATATTAAAGAGTTTAATAAAGCAGGGGCTGTTGGATTTGGAATTGGCAGCGCACTTGTTAATACCAAAGAAGAAGTTACATCAGAATACCTTACAAAACTTACTGCCAAAGCTCAGGAGTTTGTTAAGGCAGTTAACTCATAAAATATGAAAATTAGAAGCTACGAATTATTCCAGGTGCCGCCAAGGTGGCTGTTTTTAAAAATTGAAACCGATGAGGGTATTGTTGGGTGGGGTGAACCTGTTATTGAAGGTAAAGCAGCCACAGTAAAGGCTGCAGTTGATGAGTTAATGGAGTATCTGATTGGTAAGAATCCAATGGATATTGAAGATCATTGGAATGTGATGTACAGGGCTGGTTTTTATCGTGGTGGTCCAATTCTGATGAGCGCCATAGCAGGAATAGATCAGGCATTATGGGATATTAAGGGGAAGTTTTACAATGCACCGGTTCATCAGTTGCTAGGTGGAAAGGCCAGGGATAAGATGAAAGTATATTCATGGATTGGTGGGGACCGCCCTGCTGATGTGGGACTTGCCGCAAAGAAAATGGCTGAGCAAGGTTTTTTAGCGGTAAAGATGAATGCTACTGAAGAGCTTCAGTATGTTGATAGTTATGATAAGATAGATGAAGCCATAAAACGCATTGCTGCGGTAAGAGAGGCTGTTGGGCCTGCTTTTGGAATTGGAATAGATTTTCATGGCCGCGTACATAAACCTATGGCTAAAATTTTGGCTAAGGAGATGGAGCAGTACCGCCCAATGTTTATTGAAGAACCGGTATTGCCAGAAAATAATGAAGACCTTAGAGAGATAGCCAATCATGTTTCTATTCCAATAGCTACGGGTGAAAGGATGTTCTCGAAGTGGCAGTTTAAAACATTGCTTAAAGAAGGATATGCCGATATTATTCAGCCCGATGTTTCTCATGCAGGTGGAATTACCGAATGTAAAAAGATCATTTCAATGGCAGAGGCCTTTGATGTTGCTGCGGCACCACACTGCCCTCTGGGACCTATTGCTTTGGCAGCCTGCCTGCAGGTTGATGCAACTTGCCATAATGCTTTTATCCAGGAGCAAAGTTTAGGGATACACTATAACCAGGGTAGCGACTTGCTGGATTATTTAACTGATAAAACTGTTTTTGAGTACGAAAATGGCTATGTAAACATTCCTGATAAGCCTGGGTTGGGAATTGAAATTAATGAAGAGCATGTTAGAAAAATGGCTGCCATTGGACACAACTGGAGAAATCCTGTTTGGCGACATCAGGATGGGAGTGTTGCGGAATGGTAAAGCCAACAAAAATCCGCTACCAGATTCTTTTTCTGATTTTTGTTAACGTAGTTATCAATTACATGGACAGGAGTAACCTGGCCGTTGCAGCTTCTGAGATCAGCAAAGAATTTAAGTTTTCGTCAGTGCAAATGGGGCTGATCTTTTCTGCCTTTAGCTGGACCTATCTGCTGTTTCAAATTCCCGGAGGAATATTGGTTAACCGCTTTAGTCCGCGTATTTTATATGCAGTTAGTCTTATCACTTGGTCTTTTGCAACTGTTGTACAAGGCTTTGCAAAAGGGTTTACTACGCTGTTCGGTCTTAGAATGGCTACCGGAGCATTTGAGGCTCCTGCATTTCCTATTAACAACAGGGTTGTAAGTAATTGGTTTCCTGATAATGAAAGGGCATCGGCTATTGCTGTTTATACATCAGGACAGTTCCTTGGTTTGGCCTTTTTGATGCCAATACTTTCTAAAATTCAATTTTATGTGGGTTGGAAGGGGTTGTTTGTAGTAACAGGCTTAATAGGTGTGTTGTGGGGAATTGTATGGTACGTTTTTTACCGTGATCCTTTAAAACATTCAAAAGTAAATGAAGCCGAGCTTAAACTTATAGAGAGCGGGGGTGGTTTAATGGATGGAAAATCTGTTGCTGATGCAGATTCAAAAAAGAAGTTTAAATGGGCAGATCTGAAAGAAGTATTGTCGCACCGCAAATTATGGGGCATATACATAGGCCAGTTCGCTGTTAATTCTACCTTGTGGTTTTTCCTTACCTGGTTTCCTAAGTATCTGGTAGATTACAGGGGTCTTGATTTTATCAAATCGGGGTACTGGGCATCAATACCATATCTGGCAGCATTTGCCGGTGTGCTTTGTTCTGGGTTTTTATCTGATTATCTGATTAAAAAAGGCGTGTCGGCCGCAAAGGCGCGTAAAAGGCCAATAATTATAGGGCTTTTAATATCCGTGTTTATCCTTGGGGCCAACTTTGTTGATACCCCCGGCCTAATCATATTCTTTATGGCCTTATCCTTTTTTGGGGTAGGCTTTGCATCCATTACCTGGATTTTTGTGTCCAGTCTTGCACCAACGCACCTCATTAATATAACCGGTGGGGTATTCAATTTTATAGGGCAGCTTTCGGGGATAATTGTACCAATTGTTATCGGTTTTCTGGCCAGCGGTGGTAATTTTGCCCCGGCATTAATCTTTATCGCAGTTTTAGGATTAATGGGAGCATGCTCATATATTTTTTTGGTTGGTAATGTGGAACGGATTAAATCAAAAAATTGATGGATTATTTTTTTAGTTGTGATTGGGGAACAAGTTCTTTCAGGCTTCGTCTGATTCGCGCAAGTGATCTTGTGGTTATTGCCGAAACAAAAAGTAGTCGTGGAATTTCTGATACCTATAAACTTTGGCAGCAAACATCGACATTATCACTGCGCTCAGATTTTTATGCAAATATTGTAAAAGACGAAATAAAATTTTTGCAGCAAGATTTAAGTATGCCTACAGATGGTATTCCTGTTTTGTTTTCGGGGATGGCATCATCTACAATTGGAATGGTAGACCTGCCTTATAAAAGGTTGCCATTTAACCTAGACGGTTCTGATCTGAAAATAGAGTTTATTACAAACAGTGCGGCAGCCAATCCGTTTGTAGTTATTTCCGGAGCATGTACTGATTGTGATGTAATGCGCGGTGAGGAAACTAAAATTGTAGGTTGCCAGTCGCTGTTGGATAATAGCGATCAGGAGCAATTGTTAATTCTGCCGGGAACTCATCCTAAGCATATTGTGGTAAAAAATAACCAGGCCATTGACTTTAAAACCTATATGACCGGTGAGTTTTTTAACCTTCTTTCTGTTGACAGTATCCTTTCTGCTTCTGTAGCAGAAGGAGGAGATTTAGACGATCCTCAAAATCAGGATAGCTTTATAGAGGGGGTTAGGGCAAGCAGGCATTCGAATCTATTACATGCCAGTTTTATGGTAAGGACCAATCAGGTGCTTAAAAATATTCCTCCTACACAGAACTTTCACTATTTAAGTGGCCTGTTGATTGGTACAGAGTTAGGTGGCTTAAAACCAGATGTACCGATATACCTGGTTGGTGGAGCTGTACATGCTTCTTTGTATAAATTGGCTTGTAATGAGCTTAATTTAAGGGTTAACATGGAGATTGACGCAGATCTTGCGCTTATTAAAGGGCAGCAGGCTATTTTTTCGAGGCTTACCGGCCAATATTAAAATAAACTTTATTTTGTTTGCTACGAGTTATACTAGATAGCCACTTTTTTTTGTGTTGGTTATTGGATAATTCGGCGAACCATCAGCGTTCTAACACATAGCACGGTAGTTTTTTTTCTAACGTCCGGATTAAGCTAATATAGGCATAACTTGTTTGCAATTTTTTGTTGTTACAGTGTAAACACTATATCGTGGTTTTTATATAGCTTTACAGAAAGGGACTTATTTTTCATGGTTATTTATAGTAAATATTCTGATCAGGAGTTGATGGCTTTGCTAAAGCAGGGCGATCATATGGCTTATACAGAGCTGTTTAACCGGTATTGGAATAAATTGCTGGCTGTTGCATATAACCATACCCGGGATAAATCTGATGCCGAAGAGATTGTACAGGATGTTTTTGTGAGCCTATGGAATAAGCGGGAGCAGATAGATGTTCTTGTTGTGGAGCGATACCTGGCTACAGCCGTTAAGTTTACTGTTTTTAACAATTATTACCGTAAGCGCAAACGCAGTACTGATATGATCAGTAAAATGCCTTATCAGGAAAGTTATGAAATAGAAGATGAGATTGCTGCCCGCTTTTTGCAGGAGCAGGTGGATGCCATTGTTACAACCCTGCCCGAAAAATGTAGACTGGTGTTTAAATACAGTAGAGAAACAGGGCTAAAGAATCATGAGATCGCTAAAGAAATGGGGATTTCTGAAAAAACAGTTGAAGCCCATTTGGGTAAGGCTTTAAAAACATTAAAAGGGAATCTGCCAGATACTGGTGCTTTGCTTGTTTTGCTGGCGGAATTGTTAAGCAAAAAATAATATCCATGCATATAGAAACACGAAAATTGCATCCAATCAATATGCTCTAATCAAAACAGCCTTATTGCAAAAGGGCAAGCCAATACCGGAAAATGATATATGGATAGCCGCAGTCTCTAAGCAATTTGACCTGAAGTTACATACGAAGGATGGGCACTTTAAGGAAATTAACCGCCTAAATTTACAGAGTTGGTAACCTTTGGCTAATCAACGAGAATACACCGAGCCAGTAAAAGAGCTTAAAATGTGCCTTTAAAGAATATAAACCAAAATAATGTAAATAACATCTTTTGATGGTGGGTTTTTACATCGTTTAATGGCGGGATATAAATCTCATTTATTCTAATTAGTTTTGATTTATGAACTGGATCACCCGCGAAAGACCGAAGATTGACCGGATTGCCTGTCCCTGGCTAATCAGGAATTTTATTGATCCACAGGCGCAGTTTTATTATGTGCCTTTTGATACCGTGATCGAAAAAGCAGAAGAACTGAATGCAACTCCATTTGACGTATTAGGCGTTGAACTGACTCATAAAAATGGCTTGTGTACTTTTGATGCTTTGATGGAGAAATATAAGCTTGATGATCCAGCCTTGCAGATCATGGCTCCCATTATAAGGGCTGCGGATACTGATCAGCATGGCCTTGCGAGCCAGGCTTCAGGATTATGGGCGATAGCAGCAGGAATGGCTTATAATATCAAAGATGACCAAGAGCTGCTCAAAGCCGGTATGATGATCTATAATGCATTATATACCTGGGCCAAACATCTCCAGAATGTCAGACATACCGAAAGCCCGGTTGAGCAGTTACTGGTCGATGTCTACCAGAAATACCTGAAGAAAGGTAATGGGGCTAAGATCCCCACCTGGGCAAAAGAACTGAAAACCATTATACAGGATCAGATCGATACAAACCTGGCACTAAGCCTTACCGGAATCTCTACTGAACTGAATATTAACCCCGCCTATGTGTCGAGGGAATTTTCCAAATACTTCGACAATCTTTCCTTTGGTGAATATATCCGGAAACTGCGTATTGAAAAAGCAATCACCTTTATGGAGACCTCGGAATACGCTTTATCTGAAATCGCCTACCTGACCGGGTTTTCTGACCAGAGCCACTTTACCCGGATCTTTAAACTGGAAACGGGCTTTACCCCCTCTGAATTTAAGAAAAACAGGAACAAAAAGTAAGTTCTGTACCAAGAGTAAATCCTGTTCTATTTTGGCTTGCCGGAATGATGTAGCATTGTGCTATGCAAACACAAGTACATAAAATTCTTGCAGGGGTGATACTACTAGTCATTACCACAGTTTCCAGCACCTTTGCTCAAGCGACCCAGACTTATCCAAAGCTGGCAGGCTATGTAGGTATCGTCCATCCTATAGTTACCTTCAGCTCTGATGGGACGCACACCAACTTTAAGGACAGTTACACCGTAGGCATGCCTACTGGCATCAACATCTGGAAAAGCGCCAAAATCGGTTTCTCCAGTGAGATCGTGCCTACGATCAAAGCAACCAGCAGCAGCAGCAAGGTGAGTAATGTCCTGTTCCATCCTGGAATTTTAGTTGCCTTGGGCAGTGGCTTTACTTTCGCCGGTCGGGCAGCCTTCGAAACATCCGGTCGATATGGGCTAACTCCGGTCATCAACAAGACCGTTAAAAAGAATAAAGGAAGCAGTTATTTTGTAGCAATCCCACTACCCGCAAGGTTTGGCAACGACCAGCCATCCTCATTCGGCATTGGCTTTCAGTTTGGTATCGCTTTTTAATCATGGAAAAACAGCAGCCAAACTACAAACTGACCGATCTGGTTCTCTATTTCCTGAAACTAGGTACCTGGGGCTTTGGTGGCCCTGTTGCGCTGGTCGGATATATGAACCGTGATCTTGTTGAAAATAAAGGATGGTTAACCGAAGAAGAGTATAAAGAAGGCCTGGCACTTGCCCAACTGGCACCAGGGCCGCTTGCCGCTCAACTGGGCATTTATATCGGCTTTGTCCATTACCGCTTTTTGGGCGCGACACTTGTCGGTCTTGCTTTTGTTCTGCCTTCTTTTGGTATGGTCGTCCTTTTGGGAATGGCTTATAAACTTTATAGTGGCTTGTCATGGATGCAGTCCGTGTTTTATGGGGTAAGCGCTTCAGTGATCGGTATTATTGCCATTAGTGCTTATAAACTGACCATTAAGTCTGTAAGTGACCTTAGTATTATCACCATGAAATCCAAGTGGTTGCTCTGGTTGTTTTACCTGTTAGGTATAGTGGTTACGGTAGTTACCCAAAAAGAAGACATCCTTCTTTTTGCTGGATGCGGTATCTTTTATATGCTGGTCAAAGCACCGCCCAAATGGATCAGGAAACGTACCGTCTTACCTGCACTGATCTTGACCGGAACTGGGTTTTGGCAATATGAGGGAAAGACTTTGCAGGAACTCGGCTGGTTCTTTTTAAAAGCAGGTGCATTGGTCTTTGGCAGTGGTCTTGCCGTTGTGCCTTTTCTGCATAGCGGTGCTGTGGATCAATATCACTGGCTGAATGAGCAGGAGTTTGTCGATGCAGTGGCGGTAGCCATGATCACGCCTGGACCAGTTGTCATCACTGTTGCGTTTATCGGATACCTGGTAGCAGGCTTTCCGGGGGCGTGTGTGGCCGCCTTTGCTACTTTCCTGCCTTGCTATCTGTTTACTGTGGCATTTGCCCCTTCCTTTAAAAAGATCGCAAAGAATGCAAGCATCAAAGAGTTTGTAAACGGCATCACAGCTGTGGTCGTTGGCGCTCTGGTCGGCGCCGTAATCATTATTGCCAGCCGGGCCATTGTCGATATCCCGACAACCGTCATCGCATTGGGAGCCGGACTAGTGTTGGTGTATAGCAAAAAAATCAAGGAGCCACAGATCATATTGCTGGCCGCCATAATCGGTTTAATGATCAAAGGATTCTAATACAATAGAGGTTCCGACGTATGATGATTGACTTTTTACATCATTTAATGGCGGGATAATTAGATTTAACTAACTTACTAACAGGTATTTATAAATAATAAATACCCATCTTTTAAGGTTTGGATAATTTTGCCCCATTATTCAGAAAAAACGATAATGATCACAAAACCTGTAAGAAAGATCGGCATGAGTGATCTATTGTACTATCAAATGAAAAAGGCAGGAAACTGGTGAAGGCCAAAAGCAAATCGAGTAACGCATCTGTTACATATCCCTAAGTAAAATCGAAAAAAGTGGTCTTCTCTTACTGAAAGGGCATATGTCCCGCCATTAAACGATGTAAAAAACCGCCATCAAAAGATGTTATTTACAAATAATTTAATTTTTTTCGAAAACGACTAAGGGTAAAAGTAGCTGAGCGGGTACATCACAGTATAGACCCCAACTGTAAGATGGAAAATCAGCGACTGGACGAGTTAATAGAAAAGTATATTCTTAAAACTGCTACAATACAAGAGCAGCAGGAATTGCTTGATTGGTACAATACCGAAAACGGTGAAGAGATTGCATGGTTATCTGAGCAGCTCAACGAGGAGGTATTGGTAAAACAACGTCTTCTTTTGAATATCAACAAGCAGATACAGCCAAAATCAAAATCAGTTAAACTTTGCCCACGTATTGCTGCGGCAGCAGCTATTCTTTTGGTTGCGGGCGCTGGTCTATTCTTTTTTAATAGCGATCGCGGGATCCAGAAACAAGTTCAGGATGACGTGGCTGTTAATGACATTGCCCCAGGAAAAAACACTGCTACTATAACATTAGCCAATGGTAAAACCATACAACTGAGCGATGCTAAAACCGGAGTTATTATAGATGCTACTAGCCTGAAGTATAACGATAACACACAAGTTAACACGTCTGCTATAACCGGTCGTCATCCTGAACTTGTTTCAGGACCCCGCACTGTGCAAACCCCTCGCGGAGGAACCTATCAAATCACATTGCCGGATGGCACCAAAGTATGGCTAAACGCTGCTTCTTCACTCTCATTCCCATCAACTTTTCAAGGATTAGGTAACCGAAAAGTTGAACTAAGCGGCGAAGCCTACTTTGAGGTAGCAAAAGATAAAACCCACGCTTTTATAGTAACTACAGAAAAACAAGAAGTAGAGGTATTGGGCACACATTTTAACATTAACAGCTACGCGGATGAACCCAACACCAAAACCACTTTACTTGAAGGGTCTGTGCGCGTTGCTTATGCGCCCCGTCATCCTGAATTTATTTCAGGATCTCACACTAGCAAGTCCACCATGGATGAGGTAATCCTGAAACCTAATCAGCAAGCCATTCTTACTGACAACACTAACATAACCGTTAAACAAGTTGACCCCGAAGATGCCATTGCCTGGAAAAACGGATACTTCATGTTCAATACCGAAACCTTACAAGAAGTAATGAACAAAGTTGCCAGATGGTACGATGTTAATGTTCAATACCAAAACCCGGAAGTAAAGAAGCTGAAGTTTAGCGGAACCATGTCAAGATATGATAACATCAGTCAAATCCTGAAGAAGATAGCTGCAATCAGTAATGTAAGTTATTCCATCAAAGGGAAAACAGTTTTTTTAAAGTAGAACCATCCTGTAATAAATAAATATCAACTAAACCAAACCAACCAATGATCAGAAAAGAACAAAACAGTACTTAAAGCAGGAAATACAGGAATTTCATTCAGGTAAAAAAATAACCGGAAGCGCTAGTAACACTCCCGGTCGGTTTCTGAATGGAAATAAAATGGTCTATTAAACAATTTTTAAATCTTAAATCAGATACATCAAATGTACACTATTTACGATAATAATCGATGCACCAATAAGCATCGGTTATCTAAAATCCTGCTGGTTATGAAATTGAGTATTTTCATACTAATAGCATCCCTAATGCAAGTAAGCGCGGCTGGTTTTGCACAGAAAATTACGCTGAGCCAAGACAAAGCCTCGCTAAAACAAATCTTTGCTGAAATTAAAAAGCAAATCGGATACGATGTATTCTATCAGGCAGGCAAAGTAAAAGAAGATAAGGTTATTAAAGCTAATTTTTTAAACACACCACTAGAACAGGTGATGGAAAAGTGCCTTGAAGGGCAGCCGCTATCATTTACCATAGATGAAAAAACGGTGTTGATTAAGGAAAAAGAACCCACCTTTCTGGAACGCCTGGCTGATCGCTGGGCTGCTATTGACGTGCATGGTAGGGTGGTGGATCAGGAAGGGAAACCGTTATCGGGAGCAACAGTAAAGTTTAAAGGCACAGGAAAGAGTGTAAGTACAAATGCTAAAGGGGAGTTTTACATAGAGAAGATTGAGGAGGGTGCTATACTGGTGGTGAGTTTTATTGGGTATCAAAACAAAGAAGTAACCTCGCAAAAGGAAATGGGCAACATAATACTTCAACAAAGCGACAGTAAACTAGATGAGGTTCAGGTGATTGCGTATGGAACAACAACACAACGGTTGAGTACTGGGAATATATCTACGGTAAGGGCAGCTGATATTGAAAAGCAGCCTGTAACTAATCCGTTGCTTGCTTTACAAGGAAGAGTCACAGGAGTATTGATAACCCAAAATAACGGTATGAGTGGAAGTGGTGTAACTGTCCGTATTCAAGGACAGAATAGTATCGGGAAAGGCAACGATCCATTTTTTGTAATTGATGGTGTTCCATATGTTTCCCAAATGCTAAGCACAGTACGAGGTGGGCCTTTAGGAGGTTCTGGAGGTGCTGATCTTGGACAAGGTGGTCCTCTTGGGGGTAGTCCATTGACATACATTAATCCATTAGATATAGAAAACATAGAAGTATTAAAAGATGCAGATGCTACTGCAATTTATGGATCTAGAGCTGCAAATGGAGCTATCTTAATTACAACTAAAAAAGCGAAGGCCGGTGATCTGACGATTGGTCTCAATATGTATAACGGTTGGGGGTCGTTTCAAGGAAGTTGGGTCTACTGAATACACAACAATATCTTGAGATGAGAACAGAGGCATTTAAAAATGAGAATAATACACCAAGTTCTAATCCTGTCGATCCAAATTATGCGCCTGATTTAAAGATATGGGATACCAAAAGCTTTACCGACTGGCAAAATGAATTAATAGGTAGGACAGCCAATTATGATCACATTGATCTTAGTGCTTCCGGGGGTACAAGTAACATTCAATACTTGATCAGTACGACATACCATAAACAAACCTCCGTTTTTCCATCTGATTTTGATGATTCAAGAGTCTCTTTACATTTTAACATTAATAGTATTTCTACTAATAAGAAATTAAAGATTCAACTTTCCGGAAACTACTTAATTGATAATAATTTGTTGCCACAAACAGACATAACAGTTACAGCACTACTGTTAGCACCGAATGCACCTTCTTTATATAATGATGATAGAAGTCTAAACTGGATGCCAAATAGCATAGGGAACTCGACATGGACCAATCCACTGTCTGTTTTTGAGTTGACGTACTCAAACAAAACTAGAAATCTAATTGGAAATAGTGTTGTTTCTTATAAGATTCTGAAGAATATTGAGTTTAAGACAAATCTTGGATATACAGATTTGCAAACTAATGAGTATTTTGGA
This sequence comes from Pedobacter ginsengisoli, assembly GCF_002736205.1. Classification (NCBI taxonomy): domain Bacteria; kingdom Pseudomonadati; phylum Bacteroidota; class Sphingobacteriia; order Sphingobacteriales; family Sphingobacteriaceae; genus Pedobacter; species Pedobacter ginsengisoli. The sequence continues at coordinate 437,999 of NZ_CP024091.1, forward strand.
ACCCCGCTAACCACATTTAAACCAGAGAGAAGATCTATAAGCACTAGAACCGCTTCTTACACTAACAGTATATTCACTTCGTGGATTGTGGAACCACAGCTGAATTTTGAGCAGTTTATTGCTCAAGGAAAGCTCAATATCTTGATCGGAGCTACTTTTCAAGAAAATACAAGTGATGGACAACGCTTGCAAGGTCGAGGATATTCAAGTGATCAAACATTAGAGGATATTAAATCAGCATCGGATATTAGTATCGGATCAACTTTGTCTACCAAGTATAGATATAACGCCTATTTTTCAAGATTTAGCTATAATTGGCAGGACAAATACTTAATAAATCTCGTAGCAAGAAGAGATGGAAGTAGTCGATTTGGAAAGGAAAATCTGTTTCATAATTTTGGGAGCATAGGTCTCGGTTGGGTATTGAGTAATGAAGAATCGCTAAAGAAAGGTAGTGCTATTATAAGCTTTTTAAAACTCAGAACTAGCTATGGAATAACTGGTAATGACCAAATAGGAGAATATCAAACATTAAGTCTTTTTAAGCCAAATAATCTTCCTAATCCTTATCAACAGACCACCGGACTTACGATTGATAATCTTCCCAATCCTTACTTGCAATGGGAAGTAACAAGAAAGATGAATTTTGGTTTGGATTTAGGCCTTATAAAAGATAGAATATTAGTTAATGCAAATTACTTTATTAATAGGTCTTCTAATCAATTACTCCCATTTACTCTACCTGTTATGACCGGTTTTGGAAGTATCACAAGTAATTTTCCAGCAAAAGTTCAAAATTCTGGGTGGGAGATTTCATTAAATACTATAAATTTTAATAGAAAAAAGTTCAATTGGTCAAGTAATCTCAACTTTACAGCAGTTAGAAATAAACTTTTGTCTTTCCCAAATATTGAGAATACTTCATATGGCTTCTTGTATCAAGTGGGCCAGCCATTGAGTATCACTAAGTTATATAAGTATGCTGGAGTAAATCAACAAACAGGGACATATCAAATTTATGATCGGGAGGGAAATGTAACATCTGAACCAGACAATCTGAAAGATAAGGTTGTGGTTTTAAATACCGCACCAAAATTTGATGGAGGATTTCTAAACTCATTCAAGTATAAAGACTTTGAACTAGATATTTTTCTGCAATTTGTAAAACAAATAGGTCCCAACCTTCTATTTGGAAACACTACCTTCTTATCTCCTGGTTATTTAGCAACTGGCGCTGGTGCAGGGAATCAACCAACAACAGTTTTGGATCGGTGGCAAAAGCCAGGGGACATTGCCTCTGTTCAAAGGTTTAGCTCTAATTTTAGTGTAGCTTCAGAATTCGATAATGCAAAGTCCAGTGATGCATTTTATACTGATGCATCATTTATTAGATTGAAGAATGTATCCCTGTCATGGCATCTTCCTCATTCAATTATAAATAAAATCCACTTAAGAACAGCAAGAGTGTATATACAGGGACAAAATTTGGTAACAATTACGAAATATAAAGGATTAGACCCTGAAAGAATGAATTTAAGTTCATTGCCTTCACTGCGGGTTATAACAACAGGTATCCAATTTGGATTGTAAAAGAAAATATCATGATATTAAGTAGAAAAAATAAATCAATTAGAAAAATTAGAGACAAATGGTTTCTAATTTTGTTCTTAATCATTGCATTGTCAGGATGTAAGAAGTGGGTCGAAGTCCCGCCGCCAGTGACCTCTCTAACAGGAGAAAGCGTTTTTAAAGTTGATGCAACTGCTGCTGCAGTTTTAACTAATTTATATGCAAGGATGGGCTCATATAGCAGTATTGGATCCTATAAGAGTAGTGTTAGTTACTTGCTAGGGTTATCAGCAGATGAGTTTGTGCTTACTTCTTTTGGATCGGAGCTAGAAAATGATTATTATAAAAACCGCTTGAGGGCGAACATAGTTGGTGGAGAGTTCTGGGGCGAATTTTATAATTATATATTTATCTGTAATTCTGCAATTGAAGGAATAGAAAAATCAAATGATCTTTCCAAAGGAGTCAAAGAGCAATTATTAGGTGAGGCTAAGTTCCTTAGGGCCTTTTGTTACTTCTATCTCGTTAATATTTATGATGATGTGCCAAAGATTTTGACTACCGATTACAAAGAGAATTCTGTTCTTGCAAGATCACCAGTGCCAGAGGTATACAAACAGATAATTTCCGATTTGATGAAGGCTAGAGAGGGATTGACTGACGGATATGTTAAATCAGATGCGGAAACAAAATATACTATCGGTTCTGAAGAAAGAATTCGTCCTAACAAATGGGCGGCTATTGCCTTACTTGCTCGTGTATGTTTGTATACTAAAGATTATATCAACGCTGAAATTCTATCTACACAGATTATTAACCAGACAGCACTGTACAATGTAAAAGATGTGCCCTTAGTAAATGTCTTCCTAAAAAACAGTAAAGAAAGTATTTGGCAAGTACAACCGATTCAAAAATCACCTGGAAATACGGGAGATGCTTTTCTATTTGTAATACCTGGCTCCGGTTTTAGCGAAAATAATCCAGTTTATTTGAGTGAAGATCTGTTGAATAAATTCGAAGTCCTAGATGAGAGAAAATTCGCTTGGGTAAACATATTTTCGACGGGGAATGGTAACAATTGTTACTACGCATGCAAGTACAAGATTGCAGATATTACCTCGAATACCAAGGAGTATGTAACTGTATTGCGATTAGCAGAACAGTATCTTATTCGGGCAGAAGCACGTGCATATCAAGATGACTTGGAAGGAGCCAGAGAAGACCTAAATGTTGTAAGAAACAGAGCTGGTTTAGAAAATACCTTAGCAAATGATCGCAAATCTATTCTGAAGGCAATAATTAATGAAAGACAGTTGGAATTATTCACTGAATGGGGCCATAGATGGCTAGATATCAAAAGGACGGCTGGCTTTGAAAATTCATCAGTAAGTCTGGCCGATGAAATTATGCCTGCGATATGCACTTCAAAAGGTGGCCTTTGGACTCCGAATGCAAAGCTATTTCCAATTGTGCTAGGTGATATTCAAAACAATCCAAATTTGATTCAGAACACCGGATATTAAGTTTATTTAAATAATTTTTTTAAGTGAGAAAGAAAATACTAATTATAATTCTTGTACTAATTTACTCATCTGGATTTGGGCAGAAGCCTGTTCTTGATACGACTGCTTTTAATGGATGGCCGTATGTTAACTGCCCTTTAATTAGCAACGATGGTAAGTTTGTAAGCTATAGAATCGAAAATCAGCCAGTTAATGGTGGCACGTTGGTTATCCAAAAATTGTTTGATAAATGGAGAAAAAATATCATCGGAGGGAAACTCGAATTTTTTTCTAGTGATAGCCAGAAGGGCATCTTTACTATTAAAGATAGTTTATTTGTTTTGGAGTTTTCAGATAACAGTTTGAAATTTAAAGGTATTGTTGATTCATTTAAGTATCCTGAAATTAACAACAATGATTGGATAGCTTATCAAATCAAAGGTAGAAATGATTCTTTAATGTTATACAATATTTACACAAATGAGGTGAAGACCTACGGATCCGTAATTAATTATGGTTTTGATAGGAATGGCCAATTCTTACTGATAGAGACAAAGGCAAAGGATGAACAGATAAACGATTATTCATTACGATATATTTCACTGAAAAGTAAGAATACAAGTACAATTTGGACTAGTAAATACGGGAAGCCAGAGAGTATAAAATCTTTTGCTTTTAATGATGATGGGACACAGATTGCATTCATTGTGGGACATGCTGATAATGACTTGAATAATAACTCAATATGGATTTATAAAAATGATAGAGATGAAGCAGAAGCGGTTGTGACTGTCACCAACTTAGAGCCTAATTTCGTGATCGGATCAGATGGATTGAAATTCAACAGCCAAAGTGATAAAATATTCTTTAATCTATCAAGGATAGCAAATCATGATCTAAAAAAGACAGGATCGGCAAGTGTAGATATTTGGAATTACAAAGATGAATTACTACAATCAGAACAGGTTGGAAGAAGATCAAAGGACCAATTTCGAGCTGTAGTAAATCTCAATACTAAAATGCTAGTTCGATTAGAGGACGAGTATTCTTCATTAAGTTTTTCATCAAATAATAATAGCCCAAAAGGAAATTACCTCATAGCAGAAAAGATTAATTATTTTTCTGACTATTGGTGGCATAAAGATTTTGCTCAAAACATAGAGCTTGTTTCTACCTTGGATGGAGCTAGAAGACCAGTGCTGAATAATTCAAAACACATAATTAGAAATGTTAAATTATCTCCATCTGAGGAGTTCGTTGTTTGGTATGATCCAAACGCACATCATTACTATAGCTATGAAATTGCATCAGGGAAAATTAGAAATCTCTCAAAGGATCTTCCTTACCCACTGTTTGACAATGAAAAGTCCTCCCCGAATAAACAAGCAGCATTTGGACTGGTTGGCTGGGTTGAAGACGGCAAATCAATTTTAGTTTATGATAGATACGATATTTGGGATTTGAATCTTTTAAATGGAAGAAAACCCATAAACACAACGAATAAGTTTGGCCGTAATAATCGCATTGTTTTGGGAGTTGCAGATAATAATATTGTTAGAAACTTTAAAGAAAATGATACTGTTCTAATTGCTGGTTTTAATCGTAATACTAAAGAAAATGGCTTTTTCAAAACTGTAATTGGGAAGGGTGGAATTACTCGAAAAGGTAAAATGCAAAGCTATTCGTTTTGCATCCCGAGAACTGTACCATACGTTAAAGGGCTTGGTACTATAAGGGATTTGATAAGTGCAGGTTGGCCCATTAAAGCAAAAAACACTGATCTGTTCCTTGTTTATAGGATGAAATCCGATGAGTCGATAAACCTATTTACGACCAAAGATTTAGTAAATTTTAAAAGGATTTCAGATATACATCCTGAAACGAAGTATAATTGGATTACAGCTGAACTGCATCATTGGAAGATGCTTGATGGAAAGCCTTCTCAGGGGATTCTTTATAAACCTGAGAATTTTAGTGAAAAGAAGAAATACCCTTTGATTTTTCTCTATTATGAGGAAAAAAGTGATGGTTTACATATGTTCATGCAACCGCGTTATTCTAGCGCAATTATAGATATTCCTTATTATGTCAGTAATGGATATCTTGTGTTTGTTCCAGATATACATTTTAAGAAAGGACATATTGGGAAAGGTACAGTGAATTCTGTAGTATCTGCTGCAGCATACTTATCTAAGTATGAATGGGTTGATTCAAACAGATTAGGGATTCATGGTCAAAGTTTTGGAGGATATGAAACAAACTATTTAATAACACACTCAAATATATTCAAGGCTGCATGTGAGGGATCTGGTAGTTCCAACTTAATTAGTTCTTATAGTCAGCTTACTGGTGGACTACAAAAGGGGAGTGGTGGCAGTAGACAATCATTATTTGAGATAGATCAAAGTTTTATTGGCGTAACACCTTGGGAACGACCAGATCTTTATGTCGAGAATTCGCCTGTTTTCGGCATACAAAATGTAACTACTCCCTTATTAATTTGGCATTGTAAAGATGATGTTTCTGTACCGTTTGAACAGGGAATTGAGATGTTTTTGGGAATGCGGAGGGCAAATAAAAAGGTATGGCTATTGCAATATGATGGCGATGGACATGCTGTTGGAGGGAATAATGCTATAGATTTAACTACGCGAATGAAGCAATTTTTTGATCACTATTTAAAAAATACTCCCGCCCCAGTCTGGATGACCCGTGGCATTCCTTACAAAGATAAACAGGTTCAAGATGGACTGGAATTAGATTACTCGGGAGTACAACCTTAACACAGTTTTTAACTAAAATATTACACAAAATGAACAACTTAAAACAACTTGTCTTGCCACTGCTTTGCTTATTTGTTGGAATGGAAGTAAAATCACAAGGTATTAACTTTGAAAAAAACTTAAATTGGGATCAAATCCAAGCCAAAGCAAAGGAACAAAATAAGTATATATTCGTCGATGCCTACACCACTTGGTGTGGACCATGTAAAGCCATGAGCGCAGAAATTTTTCCTAAAAAAGAAGTTGGCGATTTTATAAACGACAAATTCATCTCAGTAAAAATCCAAATGGATAAAACCAAATCAGACGATGAATTCATTAAAAGCTGGTATGCAGATGCGAAATCACTTGATCAGCAATACAATATCACTGCATATCCCACAATACTGTTCTTTTCTCCTGAAGGCAACCTAGCAGGCAGATCTGTTGGCTATAAAAATGCTAATAAGCTTATCGCCGAAGTAAAGAAAGCGATTGCCGGTTCAGAAGAATTCAGGATACTCTATGAGCAGTATAAGAATGCAAAAAGAGATTCTGGATTTGTTAAAAAACTCGTTGAGTTGGGACAACAAATAGGACAAACATCGATTTCAAAAGCAATTGCTCAACAATATATTCGCAGTTTAAATAATCAGGAATTATTTAAAAAGGAAAATCTCCTATTTGTTCATCGGTTTACCACATCTCCAAATGATTTTGGTTTTAAGATATTCAGAAAGGAAGGCAAGATGGTTAATATTGTTCTTGGAGCCAATACCGCTGAGACGAAGGTGAGAGAAGTAATTATCAAAGAAGAAATAGACCCTATTGTTAAAGATCAAACAAAGATTCCAGATTGGGTAAATATTGAAAAAACCATTAGAAGCAAGTACGGGGCGATTGGCTTAGAGGCTTATTATGGAGAACGGATGGGATTTGCTTCGGAAAAAAAGGATTGGACCAATTTTGGTAAATTTTATGCTCTTTATTATACAACGGCTTATAGTCGAAGTAAATTTCACATCAATAATATATCATGGCCGATCTTTGAATATGTAAATGATCCAAAGGTGCTGGATATAGCCATTAAAACTATGAAATATGATATTGAGCATTTTGATCAAAAGAGTCTCCAGGCTTTTGATACCTATGCAAATTTGCTCTACAAATCAGGCAAGAAGCAAGAAGCTATTGAGTGGGAAAGTAAAGCTTTACGACTTGAAGAGGAAAATGCTTTGAAAAATAATAGCAAGCCAAATCCTGTTTTCGGTGAAACATTAGAGAAAATGAAGACAGGCGTTCCCACCTGGCCATTAGTAGAACCTAAAAAGCAATGACATGTTTTTAGACAGTCAAATAGAAGCGCTCATCATATCTCATTTTGACGAGACTGAATTACCCTCGGATTTGAGGGTAATTCAGAAGCTTGAACAACTATTGAAAGGACATTTTAAGACTCATAAGAAACTAGAGTTTTATAGTGAAAGTATAGGTGTTTCATTAAGACGCTTAAATGCAATATGCATTAATCATTTACAAAAAAGCCTTTATGAGCTTATACAAGAGCAACGTCTTAACGAAAGTTTAAAGCTTTTAAAATTTACTGAACTATCAGTTAAGGAGATCGCCTATTACTTAGAATTTAGTGGTCCTCCTTATTTTGTGCGGTATTTTAAAAAGAAGACCGGGCAGACGCCTCGCCAGTATAGAATAAAAACAAAAGAATTATAAACAAATCGATAGCAAGAGATCTCTCCTATCGTCGAGATGACGGGGGAACTACAGGCTAAGATAATCATATACACAATACGTACGATAAAAGCACAAAAATGATGCTTATGGCTACATCCATGTCAAATTTTTGGAATTGTTAAGGTTTTAATAGAAGATAGGAGTGTGAGATTATACTAGATCTGCAGCGAGTTTTTAAGAATATTTAGTGGAATTAGGCTTGGGGTGATGGAAGATAATTGATAGCATTGTGTAAGCAAAGAGGGGAATAAGGTGAGTACGAGTGTTTATTTAGGAGAGGTTATATGTTAAAAAATGCCTGATAGATTAATCCATCAGGCATTTTTTCTAACTACCGCATTATGATTACTTATTTTTGACCTTGTTCAAAATTTACCATCCATTGGATGCCAAACTTGTCTTTAAAGCTCCCAAAATAAGCACCCCAGAAAGTATCTTCAAGAGGCATTTCAACATTTCCTCCTGCTGATAATCCATTAAAAAGACGTTCAGTTTCTTCTCTGCTTTCAGGGTGAAGCGATATTTGCACGTTGTTTCCTTCATTTAAAACATGCCCGCAAGAAGGCAATATATCTGAAGCCATTAATGTGGTATGCCCATCAATTGGCAATGCAATATGCATTATTCCGTTTCTTTCGTTTTCTGGAAGTTGCGAAGCCTCAGGTGCTTCGGTCATTCTGTGAACGGCACTAAATTCGCCTCCAAAAACAGATTTGTAAAAATTAAAAGCTTCTTCGGTTTTGCCGTTGAAGTTTAAGTAAGGATTCATTTTAGCCATGTTTTCTAAGTTTTATGTAAGTTCAAAATTTGTTGTTAATTAACCATTAAATACAAGTGAAAACTTAATACTTTCTGATTGTAAACAAATTTAAAGATTAGACATAGCCGTAAAGCGGTGTGAAAAAGTCAATTTTAGGGGCTGTTTGCGACAAGTTCTCCTCTCTATATTTGGTTAGCGTTTAAATAACATTTTAGAACTACCTTTGGTTCCAGATTTTTACAGTAAAACCCATGATTAGATTAAATAGCGAAACGCCATCAAACGTATTACAAGATGTAAAAATAGGTGATCTGGTTACCGATACATTTAGTAAAACCGGTTTGGTTGAGGAAATTGAAGTTACTGATGATGGCTTATACCGGATTTACAAGTTTATACTTGTAACCGGAAGGATAATTACTGTAAAGAAGTAAATTTTAATGATCTAATAATTGGCTAATGGTATTGTAAGTTAAATCTTTATAATCATTAATATACATATTGCAGGGAGGGAGTTCGTTTTTAGTATGTGAGGTAAGTACGCCTACAACCTTCATTCCGGCATTTAAACCAGCAGATACTCCTGAAAAAGAATCTTCAAATACTATACATCGATCGGGTGATATACCCAGGTTTTTAGCAGAAGTAAGGTAAACTTCAGGATCGGGTTTGTGCTTTTTTACATCTTCGCTGGCCATTATAGAACCAAATGTTTCTCTAATAGGTACTTTACTAAGTATCAGTTCCAGGTTGGCATATGGAGCCGAGGTTGCCACACCGATTTTTGCACCATTGTTTTTTAGGTTATCTATAAACTTTACTAAACCGGCAACAGGCTCAACATTAGGTTCATATATTTTTCTGAAAAGACCTTCTTTCTCCCGTTCTAATTGCAGTAATTCCTCGCCTTCAATTTTTCTTTTTAAAAAGTGGCTTAAGATGTAACTGTTAGATTTTCCAAACATATGTTGTGCAAACTCTTCATCGGTTGGGGCAAGGTCTCTTGTAGAGAAAAACTCACGGAAGGCAAGGGAATGATATGGATTGGTATGGCAAATCACACCATCCATATCAAAAATGACAGCAATTTCTTTATTCATGCAGTAAAGTTACTGTTTTAAAGCTGTTGTTATTAATTAGCTTTTTTTGGCGCATCTGTTTTATTTGCTTTCTTTTCGCTTTTCTTTTCTGCTTTAAATTCTTTGTAAGCTTTACGCTGGGTATCGTTTAATACAGCATTTATTTTATTATCTCTTTCATCTTTAGCGGCTTTTATAGCAGCTTTGTCTTTCTTTTCGCCTTTAGGGTTGCTGTCTTTTACTTTTTTGAAGCTTTCCAGGTTTATTGCTTCAATTTTTGACTTTTGATCAGCATTTAGTGATAGCTTTTTGGTTAATTCTTCTGTTGCTAGCTGAGCCTTTTGTTCAGGTGTTTTTTTTACTTTTTTATCACTTTGTTGAGCAAATGCCATAGTACCCATGCTAACGAATAATATAGCTGTGAAGATTAATTTTTTCATATGTTTCATGTTGATTTTTTATTATTCTAGACTTATAGAGGGATAAAGATAAGAATGGTTTAATCAATAAAAGTAATTTGGTGTGTTTATTGCTATGCAGAAACTTTAAAAGATTTTATATATTAAATACATGCTTAAAAAGGTATCAATTATTGTAATAGGTTTATTTGTTGTTTTGTTCGCTGCTGCGGCCGCAATTCCTTTGTTCTTTAAAAAGGAGATTGATGCAAAAATTAAATCGTCGATTAATGAAAGTGTAAATGCTAAGGTTGATTTTAAGGATCTGGACTTAACCTTAATAAGTTCGTTCCCTGATATGGGGATAAAGATCAACAACCTGACAATTTTAGGTATTGATAGCTTTGCAAAAGACACCTTAGCGAACATTAAGCAACTTCAATTGAATGTGAATTTAATGAGTGTGATTAAGGGCGAAAAATATGAGATAAAATCAATTAACCTTGAAGAACCAAGGATTTTGGCCAAGGTACTGAAAAGCGGTCTGGCTAACTGGGATATTGTAAAGAAAGATAGTGCGGCTACTGAGGGGACGGATACTGCTAAAACTGCTTTTAAAGTAGCCTTGCAAAAGTATGCAATTGAAAAAGGTAAAGTTGTTTATGATGATGCCTCTTTAGGTTTCTTTATGGAGATGAACAATTTAAACCATACGGGTACAGGCGATTTTACACAGGATTTGTTTACGCTTAAAACTCAATCGGCCATTGAACAATTAACTGTTAAGTACGGTGGAATCCCTTATCTGAATAAAGTAAAGCTCGATGCTGATCTTCCTCTTGATATAGATATGAAGAATATGAAGTTCACTTTTGCCGAGAACAAGATTAAACTTAATGAATTGCTATTGTCGGCAGTTGGTTACCTGGCGATGCCAAATGATAAGGACATGGTTATGGATTTTAAGTTTGATGCCAAGCAGTCTGAACTTAAAAATTTCCTTTCTTTAATACCTGCTATTTATGCCAGTAATTTTAAGGATATGGATGCTACAGGTAAATTTGCAATGAATGGAAGTGCAAAAGGGACTTACAATGAGAAATCATTACCTGCATTTAATGTAGACCTTTCAATAGAAAATGGTAAAATTAAATATCCATCACTGCCTTCTGCAATTAATAACATTCAGGTTAAATCACAAATCAGTAATCCGGATGGTGTAATGGATCATACTGTTGTAAATGTACCTGCATTTCATATGGAGTTTGGTAATGCACCAATTGATGGAAGATTATTGTTGAAAAATCCTACAACTGATCCATTTGTAGATATGGCCCTTAAAGGAAAGCTGGATTTAAAACAGCTGACCACTATTTTTCCGATGAAGGACATGACTTTAAGTGGTATTCTGGATGCAGATGTTCAGGCAGCCGGCCGTAAATCATCTATTGATAAAGGACAGTATGAAGCTTTTAAAGCATCAGGTCAAATGCTGGCAAGTAATTTCAATTATTCAGGTAAAAATGTACCAATGCCTGTTAGCGTTCCTTCTGCAAAAATGGCTTTTAGCCCTAAAAATATTACGTTAAGCAATCTTACTGCTAAAGTAGGTAAAAGTGATTTCACTGCAAATGGTACAGTAAATAATTACCTGAGCTATTTCTTTAAAAAGAACCAGGCCTTACAAGGAACATTTAATGTGGCATCGAACTTAATTGATGTGAATGAGCTGATGGGACCAAAAAGCACTGAGGAAACAGAGAAAAGAGGAGATTCAAAGCTAACTGTATTTGAAGTGCCCGGAAACATTGATTTTGATATGACAGCAAAAGCGGGCCGTGTGTTATATGATAATTACGACATTACTAATGCAAAGGGAGCTTTAGAGGTTAAAAACAAGACCATATACTTTAAGGATATGGGTATGAATATGCTTGATGGTACGGTGAAGATGAACGGATCGTACGCTACAATTGATCCTAAGAAACCAAAAGTTGATGTTGATTTTGGTATAGAGAAAATGGACATTCAAAAGGCGTTTACAGCTTTCAATACCGTGAAATTACTGGCTCCTGTTGCCAAATTTGCAAAAGGAGTATTCTCTACCAATTTAAAATTCAATTCTGATTTGGATCAGAATATGATGCCTGTTTATTCTTCTATAAATGCGGAGGGCTTAACAAATATTATTCAGGCGGTACTTGATGGATTTGAGCCTTTAAATAAGCTTGCATCTGCTTTAAGTTCTGATAAATTTAAAAAGCTGGAGCTAAACAATGTACTTACCAAATTCAAAATTAAAGATGGTCGTTTAAATGTTGCGCCTTTTGATATTAAGAAAGAAGGTGTTTTAATGAATGTGCAGGGTTCAAATGGTCTGGATCAGACTATGGATTATCAGCTTGGATTAAATGTTCCAAGGGCTATGCTGGGTGCAAAAGCAAATGAAACTGCAAATGCATTTATTGCAAAGCTGAACAGCAAGGCCGGTACTAATGTTGCTATGAGCGAGACTATAAAGGTAAATGCAGTTTTAGGAGGTACTATTCTGAAACCAACCATTAACTTAAAATATGGTGCAGGTGATGCAAAAGCGGGAGCTAAGGAAGCCGTTAACCAGGTAGTTGCAGAGAAAAAGGAAGAGATTAAAGCAGTGGCTCAGGCCAAGGTTGATACGATAAAAGCGCAAGCAACAGAAAAGGCAAAAAATGCAATTGCTGATAAGCTTAATGGGCTTTTTAAGAAGAAAAGCCAGTAAGGTATAATTAAGCCTTATTGCAGTTGCAATAAGGCTTAATTATTTAAATAATCCATTTTTCGCATGTTTTCAGGAACTTAGGGGCTGCATCTGCTCCAAGCCCGGGAGTATCAGAGACCTCAACAAAATATCCATTATAGGTAATGCCGCCAATTACGGGGTCAACCAGATGCCCGAGCAAGCAAGAATCTAAATCAAAGAAAACAACATTTGGACTAGCCAAAGCAAAATGCATATTTGCACTGATTGCTATTCTACTTTCAAGCATTCCACCTATCATACACTTTGTTCCGGTTTGCAAAGCAATTTCATGAATCTTTTGTGCCTCTAGTATACCTCCTGATTTTGAAAACTTAATATTAAGATAATCAACAGAGCCGCTGTTTATCAGCTTTCGCGCGTCGTGATGGTTGTAGCAACTTTCATCTGCCATAATTTTTACAGGGGAGTTCGCTTTTAGTTCAGGTAATTTATCGTCAAACCAGGTACGCATTGGTTGCTCGCAAAACTGAATGTCAAAATTTTCCAATGCGCCAAGTGCATACAGGGCTTCATCAAAGCTCCAACCTTGATTCGCATCAAGCCTCAGGATTACTTCTTTTCCAACTGCTTGCCTGATCAGACTCACCCTTTCTATATCACTGTGTACATCCTTGCCTAGTTTTATCTTGATGATACCGCATCCCCTGGCTTTTAATTCTATAGCAGTGGTTGCCATATTTTCCGGAGTATCAATACCTATGGTCATATCCGTTTCTACAATACGTTTTTCGCCTCCCAGATATTTATAAAGTGGCTGTTTGTTATGCTTTGCTGCAATATCAAATAAGGCCATATCAAATGCACTTTTGATGGTGCTGTTGTGAGCGGCAAATCCTAGTAAGTCATTCATCCTTTCGGGTATGTCGAGCGGATCTTTACCAATTAGAATCCTGGCAAACTCTTTGGCCATTGCGATGCAGGTTTCCTGGCTTTCGCCAACAATCATAGGAAAGGCTGAGCATTCCCCTATGCCGTAAATGTTATTGCTTGTGTAGATTTTAATGAGCACATTCTGAGCGAAATACATAGTGCCGGTTGCTATTACAAACGGCTCTGTTGGTATGCTGAAACGATAAATTTCGATATTTGTAATCTTCATGTTATCAGAGGTATACTGTAAAAATACAACTTATCTTTTTACCTTTATAGTATGAATTCAGAACCTAATAATTTAATTAAAGCTTCATCACCTTACCTATTGCAACATGCCTACAACCCTGTAAATTGGTACGAATGGGGAGAAGAAGCTTTGCAAAAGGCGAAGCAGGAAAATAAATTAATATTGGTTAGTATAGGATATTCGGCCTGTCATTGGTGCCATGTTATGGAGCGCGAAAGTTTTGAAAGACACGATGTTGCTGAGGTTATGAATCAGCACTTTGTGTGTATTAAAGTGGATAGGGAAGAGCGACCGGATATAGATCAGATTTACATGATGGCAATACAGTTAATGACAGGTAGCGGCGGCTGGCCTTTAAACTGCATTTGCCTGCCAGATCAAAGACCAATTTACGGTGGTACTTATTTTAAAAAAGATGATTGGATTAGTGTTTTATTAAGTGTTGCTAATTTATGGGCTAATGAGCCTGATAAAGCTAAACAGTATGCCGATAGGCTTACGGATGGAATTCGGAATTCTGAAAAGGTTATTCCAAATGTTAAAGTGGATGAATATACCAAGGTTCAACTGACAGAAATTATTGAGCCCTGGAAAAGATATTTTGATATTGCAGAGGGTGGCTATAATCGTGCCCCGAAATTCCCATTGCCTAATAATTGGCAGTTCATGCTGAGGTATAGCCACCTGATGGAGGATGATGCTACTCATGTATCAACTTTGCTTACCCTGGAAAAAATGGCCTTAGGCGGTATTTATGATCATGTAGGTGGAGGCTTTGCCAGATATTCTGTTGATGGTAAATGGCATGTTCCTCATTTCGAAAAAATGCTTTATGATAATGGGCAGCTCATTAGTCTTTATGCTGAAGCTTACCAGTATTCCAAATCCCCCTTGTTTAAGGATGTAGTTATTGAAACCATTGACTGGCTTGAAAGGGAGATGACATCGCCAGAGGGCTTGTTTTATTCTGCTTTGGATGCCGACAGTGAAGGTGTTGAGGGCAAGTTTTATGTGTGGGAAAAGGAAGAGTTTGATACTGTAGTTGGAGTGGATGCCCATCTGCTGGCAGATTATTATCATGTTACAAGTGATGGAAACTGGGAAGAAGAAGATACCAATATTCTTTTAAGGAAATTTATGGAAGAGGAATATGCAGATGTAAAAGGAATTACGGTAATGGAGCTTCAGGCAAAAATAAAGGAGGCAAAGGCTAAACTATTACAAGCACGCAGTAAAAGGGTACGACCAGGATTAGATGATAAATGCTTGACGGCGTGGAACGCAATGGCCATTAAGGGTTTAGCCGAAAGTTCAGGTATTTTTGGTATGCCACATTATTATGACCTGGCAAAAAGGGCTGCCGACTTTATTCTGGCAAATTTACGTGGTTCTGATGGTGGGCTTTACCGTAACTTTAAAAATGGAAAAGTAACCATTCCTGGATTTTTGGACGATTATGCTTTCTTCATTGAAGCTTTAATAGCCCTTTATCAATCAGATTATGATGAGCGCTGGCTTAACGAGGCTAAGCAACTAACAGATTATGTATTGGTAAACTTTGAAGATAAGGATAGCCCGATGCTGTTTTATACTTCGGCCAGCGGCGAAACTCTTATTGCACGTAAACATGAGATAATGGATAATGTGATTCCTTCTTCGAACTCCACAATGGCTCAGAATTTACATATTTTAGGACTGTTGTTTGATAATGATCAATATGTGAGCAAGGCTTCAGCTATGCTTGCTGCTGTACATCCTCAAATAAAAACTTATGGCTCGGCATATTCTAACTGGGCAATTCAATTGCTTAATGAAGTATTCGGAATTAATGAGGTAGCAATAACAGGGAGTAAGGTATATGACATAAAAAAAGAACTAAATGCACATTACATCCCCAATAAAATTACATTGGCCGGAACAAATTCGAACCTACCTTTGTTAAAAGATAAGCAAAGCATTGAAACAAAAATCTATATTTGCCGAAATAAAGCGTGCCAGTTGCCGGTAGCTACCGTTGACGAAGCATTACAATTGATAACTAAATAACATCATAATGAGTATTAAACCCAATACAGTAGTATCATTAACGTACGAATTGCATACGACTAATGAAGAAGGACAACAAGTTTTTGTAGAGAAAGCAGATGAGCAAAATGCATTAGTATTTCTTTATGGTACAGGAATGATGTTGCCTAAATTTGAAGAGCATTTAGGTGGCCTAAACGTTGGTGATGAATATAGCTTTGAGCTTAGTGCGGCTGATGGATACGGTGAATTAGATCCAGGAGCTTATGCAGACTTGCCTAAAGATATGTTTAAAGATGTTGAATTACCATCGGTAGGTGATGTTATACCTTTGCAAGATAATCAAGGTAACCATTTCAGAGCTGGCGTTACCGCTGTTCATGAAGATGTTATTTCTGTAGATTTAAACCACCCAATGGCTGGTAAAAACTTAATATTTGCAGGTAAGATTTTAACTGTACGTGAGGCTACTCAAGAAGAATTGAGTCATGGTCATGCCCATGGTGCTGATGGCCATTCTGGTCATTAATAGCTAATTGCTTAAAAACCCCTTACCTTATTTTTCTCCTCGGATTCAGAAATAGAATCCGGATGTCGGAAAATAAGGTAAGGGGTTTTTAATTAGACGCGCTATAAATTTGACGGTCATAGGGGAATTGCAGGGTGTACAAAAAGATCAGGTTTTTTTAATGAACCGCACTGCTATTGCATTTTTCGCAAACTCCGTAAGCTGTTGAGGTAATGGTGGTAGCTGTAAAACCTTGTGGCATTTTAATTCTCGGAACAGTAACTTCCAGACAATAGATTTTAAAACAAGTTGTACAATTAAAGTGCACATGTTCGTCATGGTGATGATGTTCTGTACATGACGCCGAACAGATTGCATAATTAGCCGTTCCATTCATATCCATTATCCTATGTAGAATGCCCTTATCTTCATAAGTATTCAATATTCTGTATAGCGTAACACGATCTATCTCCTTACCGAGTTTTTTTTCAAGATCTGGTTGCGAAACAGCAGCTTTGTCCAAGGCAATTTCTTCGAGTACGCGAACCCTTTGTTTGGTGTGCTTTAAATCGTGCGTCTTTAATATGTTAGCTGGATCTATCATGTTGGCTTATTTATATTGGTTTTGCAGCAGATAAAACGATTGGCGGGTTATCCATTGCATTTCCAGTATTTAATTTTAAAGTTCCCTTAACAGTTATTGTCTGATACGTGAATTTTATGGGTTCTGTCATCTCTACCAATACCATAATAGGTACTCCATTTTTACCGCAGAAATAGCATTGATTAATTGGTAAAGTAGAAAGCATAAACTTGGTCTGTTTCATTCCATCTTTAATTGGAACAATATAACCTTCAAGTTCAAAGGGCTTGTTTGCGAATTTTTTTATATTGTTATTATAAATCGCAATCATCTCTGTATCCTTAATGATTTTAAAATCCACACTGCCAATAACATCCCAGTTGTCAGACATTACCTGATCATCAGGATTGTGCTGTGCTTTAACGGCCAGACCAGTAAAAAGTAATAAGAAGAGCACAATATTTTTTACCATAAATGTTTGTTTTAATTCTTCGACAATATTTTAGAGATATTTGATCTATAAGCTTGTACAGCAGGTATTACGGCTGCAAATATACCAATAGCAAGTCCGGCTGCAAATAAATATGCCTCATCGCCAAGTAAAATGAATCCGGTTAATCGCGCCTGACTGCTTTCCTGATTGCTTCCAATAAATTCTAATGCCAAATGCCCTAATGCTATTCCAATAATTGTACCTGCTAAAGTAAGCATAATCCCTTCGGCAATTACAATCAGAAACAGCTTAGTTCTGGATGCGCCTAGTGTACGCATAATGGCCAAATCATAACTTCTTTCTTTTAATGAGTTGTACAGATTTACAAATACACTTATTGCAGCAATGAACATAATAAGTAGGGCAAACCATTGCAAGGTATCCACACCAACGCCTATTAAAGAAAACAATCTGGTACTTTCCTGAGCGGGAGAGGCAGCCTGCATATTTGTAGATTCATTTACCATACGAGGAAACATAACAACTGACATTGGTGAACGATACTGGATTAGTAGGGAAGTGATTTCTTTGTTCTGAATTTCAGGAGCCTCTTCTTTATGATCTTTTGAATCATGATGATGATCATCACCATGATCATGCTCTTTTTCTTCTTGAGGATCGTGCATTTTCCAAACGCTCGAAATGTTTGTTAATATCAGATTGTCGGTAACGTTTCCTTGTGGTGTTAAAATGCCTGCAACTTTGTAGGCATGGGTTTTATGGACATCAGTACTTCCCGTAAGGCCATGTGCACCAAAAAAAGTATCGCCTATCTTCAGTTTTAGGTTTTGAGCAACAGAGCTTCCAATAGTGGTTTCAAAATCGCTTTGCCAGAATTTACCTTCTTTAATCTTAAGCTTATAAATGCCAACAAAATTGGAGTCGGTACCTACAATGCGGACTCCATTGTAATTATCTCCAAGAGCCAGTGGTACTGCTTTTTTAACAAAAGGGCTTCCGGCTAGTTCCCGGGTTTCTTTTAAAGGAATATTACCGGTAGGGAAATCGATATAATAAATGCTGCTCAATATGAGTTGCAATGGGCTGCCTTTAGCACCCACTACCAGATCAATATCTTTAGAATTGTTTTCCAGCTTATCACTGATTTGTTTTGAAGCAAGCAACAGTATGGTTAGGATACCAGTTCCAAAAGCAATCAGTATAATGTTTAACGCTGATGATAGTGGCTTAGACCAGATGCTTTTCCAGCTTATCTTTAAAGGACTCATGATAATTCGTAGGTGTTTGTAAATGCATCTTTAACTCTTTTATCGTGCGTAGCCACAATAAGCGTGGCCTGATTAATGCCTGACTGGTTTATTAAAAGTTCCAGCACTGCTGCCGCATTTTTATCGTCCAAACTCGACGTTGGTTCATCTGCAATAATTAATGTGGGTCTGTTAACTACAGCCCTTGCAATAGATACACGTTGTAACTGGCCATGACTCAATTCATTGGGGTAAGCATTTTTTTTATCGGCTATACTTAAAGAAGTAAGAACTTCCTGAATCCTGCTTAAGTCGGTAGGAAGATTGGCAAAGCGTTGTGCCATAATTAGGTTTTCCTTTATTGTAAGGCTTTTTATAAGGTGCGGACGCTGGAAAATGATTCCAATGTTTCGACCCCTAAACTGATCCAGATGTTTTGAAGATAAATCGTAAATGGAAGTACCATCAATAACAACGCTACCTTGTTGTGGTTTTAAAATTCCTGTTAAAATATGAAGGAGTGTAGTTTTACCACTTCCGGATGCACCAAGCAGCAACCATTGAGAGCCATTGTCTACCTGCCAGTCCCTAAAGCCTATTCTATGGCCATTCTCATAGTTATGAGATACCGCATTTAATGCAATCATATTTAATCCTATTTTTTAATATGGCTTTTTAAATAGTTCATGTAAAGTTGTTTGCCAGTTACTTTATCATGTTTGCAACCCGGGTTTATCATGCTTATAAAAAGCAGAAATGCACCAAATATTAATTTTCTGTTCATCACTTCCGTGGTTTGTAAAGTTAGTAAATGCAATTTTATTTATGCACGCAGCTGCGGCTGTATTTCCAGTTTATATAGTGAGCAAGGGCAATAGTAAAACCTCCCATTGGGATTAATATAGCTTCCATACTTTCTATGAGGTAATGTCCTGTGGCTATCATTACAAAGCCTATTGTAAGAATTATTGCAGGCATTGGTCTTTTATGTTTAGGGTAAGATGTACTTAAAGAATACACTCCAATAACAAGAGATAGACCTATCATGACCATTTCTATCCAGCTGTGGGCTAAAAAGCTAAGTCCAAACAATGGCAGTGCGGTAAGCACAAAAGGCAATGCTGCACAATGAATTGCGCAGGCTAAGGAGGCGGTCATTCCCAACTGATCTAATTTTTCGGATTTAATAAAGTATTTCATGTCGTTTAATTTTTTTTCTGCCGGTTCCATCAGGCTCCGGAAAGTGATTGCAAATATAAACGCAATTTTGTTGCATTTGTAAAATTAAATAAAATATATTTGCAACATAATTGCATTTATGGAACAGAGAAAATTACCCGTAACCGTACTTAGTGGCTTTCTTGGTAGCGGTAAAACAACTTTACTAAATCATATCCTTGATAATAAACAGGATTTAAAAGTTGCATTGATAGTGAATGACATGAGCGAAATCAATATTGATGCAAGAACTGTGCAGAGTGGACATGCACTGTCAAGAACTGAAGAGAGGCTTGTTGAAATGAGTAATGGATGCATTTGCTGCACGTTAAGAGAAGATCTGATCACAGAAGTTGAAAAACTAGCCAGAGAGGATCGTTTTGATTACCTGATTATAGAAAGTACAGGTATTTCAGAACCAATTCCGGTTGCACAGACTTTTAATTATGTGGATGAAAATTTGGGCATAGACCTCGATAAGTTTAGTAAACTGGATACAATGGTAACTGTGGTAGACTGTTACAATTTTAAAAAGGATTTTGGTACTGATGAACTTTTGCTGGATAGAGAATGGGTTGATGACCAGGTAGACCGCAGGACTATTGTAAACTTGCTAACCGATCAGATTGAGTTCGCGAATGTGATTGTTCTTAATAAAACTGACCTTGTTAGCGAAGAAGATTTAAAGCTGATAAGGGCTGTGGTTAAAAAGCTTAATCCATCAGCAAAGCAAGTAGAAAGTACATACAGCAAAATTGATGTTAAAGAAATTCTTAATACGGGATTGTTTGATTTTAAAACCTCATCTCAAGGTGCGGGCTGGATTAAGGAATTAAATACAGTTCACGAACCAGAAACAGAAGAATATGGCATTAGCAGCACTGTATTCCGCTCTTCAAGGCCATTTCATCCACAACGCTTGTGGGACTATTTAAATATAGATTTTCCAAACAACATTCTCAGAACTAAAGGTTTGTTCTGGATTGCAGCGTTGCCAGATTATGCACTTAATTTCTCGCAGGCCGGTGGTTCTCTTAAAATCGAAAATGCAGGAAACTGGTGGGCAAGCATGCCTTTGCAGGAAAGACTTAATTATGCAGATTATCTGGAAAACAGAGAAGACATAGAAAGCAGATGGGATATGGGTTTTGGAGATCGATTAAATGAACTTGTTCTTATTGGACAGGATATGGATAAAGACAGCCTGAATAATGAACTAACTTCATGCTTACTGAACTATAAAGAGCTCATTTGTTTCTGGCAGGGAGAGAAATTTGAAAATCCATTTGAAAGAGTTCTTTAAAAGCTGTTTTTTATGCTAATAAGATTACTCTTAATTTTTGCCCTCGGCTTTTTATCGATCATTCATGCTTATGCTCAGGTACTAACTGATTCTATTAAACTGAAAGAGGTAAGCATTGTTGATAAACTGAAACCCATCAGCAGAACCAGTATTTCGGTAACGCTATCTGAAAAGCAACTTCAGCAAACCAAAGGATCTGACCTTGCAGAAACCATAAAAGAGATTGCCGGGGTAAGCATATTAAAAACAGGCTCAACCATTTCTAAGCCAGTTATAGAAGGGATGCATGGTAACAGAATACTGATCCTAAACAATGGGATAAGGCTCGAAGCACAACAATGGGGCTTAGAACATGCACCTGAAATTGATCCATTCCTTGCCAGCAGAATTCATGTTATAAAAGGAGCAGAATCTGTTAGGTATGGGGCTGAAGCAATTGGTGGTGTGGTTATAGTAGAACCTCCATCTTTACCAATTTCTGAGGGTATTTCAGGAACGCTTAACCTTATCGGCGCATTAAATGGGAGGTCGGGTGCTACATCGGCAATGCTTAATGGTGGATTAAAATCATTACCGGGCTTCGGCTGGAGATTACAGGGGACATTTAAAAGATCAGGTAATGTACGGTCTGCAGAGTACTACCTGGGGAACACCGGAGTTCAGGAGGTAAATTATTCGGCAGCTGCAGGATACAATAAAGGTAGGGCTTCGTATGAAATTTATTATAGCCGTTTTGGTACTGAATTGGGCATTTTATATAGTGCACACGTAGGTACTAAGGAAGATATAGATGCCAGAATTGCAATAGGCAGGCCTCTGGAGAATTACGGATTTACCTATAATATTACTGCCCCCCGCCAAAAAGTTGTACACGATTTATTAAAGACCAAAGCCCATTATGTCGTTAATGATGGTCAGTCATTGGATATAACATATGGTTTTCAAAAGAATCAACGGAAAGAGTATGATTTCAGGAGAGGTGATAGGGAAGCGCTTCCCATTACAGACCTGGTTTTAAATACTCATACCCTGGATCTGGTTTTTGAAAAGCAGAACCTTCATGGAACAAAACGCTTATATGGCTTTAATGGGATTTTTCAGGTGAACAATAATATTCCCGGAACGTTGGCAAATACATTTATTCCGAACTATGATAGCTTCACCGGTGGTGTTTTTGTGATTCAACGCTGGCTCACAAAAGACTTTGAATTTGAAGGCGGGCTGCGATACGACTTTAAACTATTTGATGCTGCCGGATACCGATATGCTAATAATAGCGATGATAATTCAGAGATTACAGAACAATACTACGGCGGGCAGAGCCGGTTTCATAATGTTACCGGGTCATTTGGTATGCTATGGAAAATTAACGAGTACTGGCAATTAGGTAGTAATCTCGGCTTAGCCTGGAGGGCACCTACAGCAAATGAATTGTTTAGCAATGGACTGCACCATGGTGCAGGGTTGTATGAAATAGGTGATCCTAATATTAAAACTGAGCAGGGCTATAAATGGGTAAATTCTTTAAAATATTATAAGGAAAAACTAAATTTTACTTTTGATGCTTATGCCCAGTACATTAATAATTACATCTATTCTGAACCTGATAAAACTTTCAGACAAACGGTAAGTGGTACCTATCCAATATTCAGATATAAACAAACCAATGCTTCTTTTTTTGGTACAAACTTCTCAGGAACTTATCACTTTTCTAAGGTCATATCTTATAAACTCAATGCTTCATTAATAAGGGCGAGGGATGTAAGTAATAGTAAATATTTACCATACATCCCGTCCGACAGGCTAGATCAGCATATTCATCTCAATTTTCAATTTAAAAATTTAAACAATATCTGGATACAGGCAGGGCACAGCTTCGTTCGTCGTCAAACCCGTTATGAACCCGAAAGCGACTATGCAGCCCCTCCGGATGCCTATCACCTTTTTCAACTTTCAGGTGGAACAACTATGAAGATTGGAGCACAGGAACTTGGCTTAAACCTCGGCGTAGATAATCTATTTAATACCCCTTACAAAGAGTATATGAACCGATATAGATACTATACTCACGATATGGGAAGGAATATTACCATACGGCTAGCCTATAAATTTTAACCGAATAAATCTTATCAATTACATATAACAATTTACAATTATGAACAAATTACGCAATTACTCATTAGCAATCTTAGTAGCATTTATCGCACTCACATTTAATGCCTGTAAGAAAGATCCCAAGCCAGAAGTACCGGAAGAAGAAATCGGAAAAGCGGAGCTTACTTTTCTTGAAGTTGAACGTGAGGAGCATGGAGATCACTACCATTATAACCCTATTGCCGAAGCAAAACCTACAAGTATAACCTTTGATAGTAAAGGTTTGCCTCCTGTTGGTACACATCTGCATCTTATAGAGGGTAAAACTTACAAACTAACACTTAAATCATTTGATTTTGCGAACCGCGAAATGCAGCAGGAGTTCCTGGAAAAGCACGACATCCATCAGGCATTTATATTGGGCGCACCTGAAGGGGTTTTAACTTATGTTTATGCAGATAGGGATAAGGAAAATAAGAAAATAAATGTTGGGGTAACGGGATATCTGACAGTTGATGAGCAGACAGAAAAGGGATTTACATTCCGCTATGTACTTCGTCACCTTAATCCTGGTGTAAAAGCCGGCATCACTGCTGCGAACTGGAATGATGTTAATTTCGCTTCAAAATTTGCGGGGGCAAATGATTTGGATTTGAAATTTGAATTGCACCCCGTTCACGATGGTGAACACGAGGTTCATTAGCGCTCACCTGAATTGATAAGCACGATTTTTCGCAGCTTATCAATTCTTTTCAAATTAATTTATTAATATTGAGTTTAAAACGAACTCGTATTTGAAAGGGGGATAAGGATTTATGATCAATTATAGCGCATGCTTTGACCAGGAGCTTGTCCTCTTACTGAAAGACGACGATGATGCTGCTTTCAAAGAAATCTATCTGCGCTATGATAAGCTTCTTCTGATCTATGCTTATAAGAAATTGCGGAACAGAGAGGAAGCAAAAGATCTTGTTCAGGATGTGTTTACCTGGCTGTGGAACAGCCGTAAAGATTTTTCTATAAACACAACCCTGTCAGGATATCTTTATAAATCTGTGCTTAATCGAATTTTTGATGTCGTTAAGCATAAAGGTATTATTAGAAAATATGTGGACAGTGGAGAGCATTACATTGAAATAAGTAATGAAGAAACTGATTATCTAATCCGTGAAAAGGATATTGCGCTGCTAATTGAAAAGGAAATATTAGCTATGCCACCAAAAATGCGCGAGATTTATACCTTAAAAAAGAAATATTTTTTAAGTACTAAAGAAATTGCTACAGAACTGAGTCTTTCAGAACATACTGTTTCAACCCAAATGAAACGTGCGCTTAAGCACCTTAAAGTTAAACTTGGTATTATAGTTTTATTCATAACTGTCAGTTTTTGATTTATTTTAATTTTTTTTTCCTCATTGTACCTAATGGCTTCTTTTGAATCGTCTTAGTCTTTAGTAAGGGTTAAACCCGAAAGAAAAGATTATGCAAAAAGACATACAAGCCATACTAGATAAAGTGAGTTCAGGAAATGGAACGGCCGAAGAGCAGCAAATTGCCAAGTATTGGTTGCATCAACTTCATCAGGATGAAGAATCGGGGCTTTCTGAAAATGAGCTGGATACTCTTAGTGCTGAAATGTGGAATGAAATTCGGAACAAAAGAAAGGCAGAAAGCCCAAGAAGACGCATTTTATGGCCGGCAATTGCTGCCACTGCCTGCCTTGTTTTAGCGCTTGGTTCAGTCCTGTATTTCAATCAAAGTGGTACATCGCATGACAATAAAGTAGCCAGGGTATTGTTTCAGGATATTCCTGCGGGAGGAAATAAAGCCTATTTAACCTTAGCTAACGGTAAAAAGATTAGCTTGACAGATGCATCCAGCGGAGCAATAGCTACCCAGGCGGGTATACAAATCAGTAAGACATCCAGCGGACAACTTATTTATACGATTACTAATCAAAAAGCAACAGGACAAACCGATTATTATAACCGTATTGAAACACCTAGGGGTGGGCAGTATCAGTTAAATCTTCCTGACGGAACTAAGGTTTGGCTCAACTCGGCCTCCTCTTTAAATTACCTTGTTAATTTCTCTTCAAAAGAAGAAAGAATTGTTGAATTAACTGGTGAAGCTTATTTTGAAGTAGCAAAAGATAAAAAACATCCATTCCTGGTACGCAGTGCAGGTCAGGAAGTTAAAGTTCTTGGTACCCATTTTAATGTAAATGCTTATGTGGACGAGAGCGGAGTTAAAACTACATTGCTAGAAGGATCAGTAAGGGTGAATAATGATGTTGTTCTGGTTCCGGGAGAACAATCTGTTTATGCAGGTGGTAAGCTCAATGTAAAGGCTGTAAATGCCAGTGATGCAATAGATTGGAAGAATGGAGAGTTCGTTTTTAATAAAGATCCGCTTACCGATATTTTAAGGAAGGTATCGAGATGGTATAATGTAGATATTATCTATATACGTGATCTTGGTTCGGGGCTAGATGTTCCTACTTTTAGTGGCTCCGTGTCCAGATTTGAAAATGTATCCGTCATATTGAGAATGCTTGAAGAAACCAGTAATGTCCGTTTTGCTATTGAAGGCAAGACGATAAAAGTAAAATAACCTAACCAATACAATCAACAACTAAACAAAAACAAAATGAAAAGAATCAAAGGCAAAGCAAGCTGATATTTCCGCTTAGGTTTTTAAGAAAAAAGCTATGAAAGTGTTTCAGCACTTCCATAGCAATATCTGAGTTAACCATAAAAAACAAATTCCAGATCAGTTTAATGTATTAACCCAAGCTTCAAAGGTATGAAATTATATACTTTTAACCTAGGTGTGCCATGCCAGTGGCTACCTCCGAAATTTTTATCAATTATGAATTCGGTTATCCGGCAATTTGCCGCAACTGATAAAAGAAAATTACTAATGAGAATTAACTTGATCATAATTATAATGACCAGCTGTTTACTGCAAGTCAGTGCATCTAGTTTTGCGCAGCGATTTAGCTATAAGAAACAACAGGTTGCACTACGTCAGGTTTTTCAAGAAATCAAAAAACAGACCGGATACAAGGTGCTATATTCAGATCAGAATGTAAATGGTAACCTTTTAATTAATGTTGAATTTAATAATGCAGAATTAGAAATTGTATTGCAATCCTTGTTAAAAGACTTGCAATTGACGTATAAGATAGATCAAAAAGTAATTCTTATTAATGCGTTGGCTAAGCCTGCGCTTCAGCAAATGACAACTTTACCAGCTAAAGCTGATATCAGCGGAAAAGTGGTAGATGATAAAGGTAAACCTCTTCCCGGGGCATCAGTAAGTGTAAAAGGACAGGGTAAGACTGTCAGTACAAACGACGAGGGTATCTTTCTTTTAAAAGATGTACAGGAGCCCGTAACATTGATTGTTTCATTTATAGGCTACATCCGTAAAGAAGTTGAGGTTGTTAAAAACCAACAGTTGGTTATAACGCTAATGGAGGATGTTGGTCAGCTAAACAATGTCATCGTTGTTGGCTATGATAGTAAGAAACAGAATGAATTGACAAGTGCTGTGGCTGTAGTCTCATCAGCGAAATTGAAAGATGTAACAGCTAATAATGTAGGCACAATGCTTCAGGGTAAAGTGGCAGGTTTGCAAGTAGTAAACAGTTCCGGTGCACCTGGCTCTGTTCCAGAAATAAGATTAAGAGGGGTATCTTCTGTAAATGCCAATCAAAGCCCTCTTGTAGTGGTAGATGGGATTATTGGGGGGAATTATGATCCTAATGATGTCGCGTCAGTTACTGTGCTTAAAGATGCAGGAGCTACTGCATTATATGGCTCTCAGGCAAATGCAGGTGTTATTATTGTAAATACCAAACGCGCTACATCCGGAGAAACCAACTTTGAGTTTAAGGCTACATCTGGATTTAGAACAGCTGATTTTGGTAAACTGGATGTAATGAACAGTGCCGAATTATATGACTATCAGAAAGAATTTTACCGTGATTATATTATTGGTGCCGCAGATAATTCATATAAAATAGATCTGATTAAATTTTATAGTGAGCGTCCGTTATCACTTCTGAATCAGGATTATGACTGGTCAAAAGAATCTTTTAAAGCCGCGCCGGTAAATGCATTTTATTTGTCGGCTAGCGGAAGTACAGAAAAGAATAATTATTATGTAGGCGCATCTTACTATAACGAGAAAGGGACTTTTCTAAACACAGGTTTCCAACGTATTAATGTTCGTGCCAACTCTACTTATACCTTCTCTAAGAAATTAAGTGTAACTAATAACATCAACCTGAGTGCTTCAATTGGTAAAAGTTATGATTATAACGACGTATATTACTCCTTTTTAAATCTGCCTTGGGACAATCCATATGACGCAAATGGTAAGCCTATTTATGTAGATGGGAACTCGACCTTTAAATGGTGGTCTCGCGATAAAATCAATCCCATTCATACAGTTAAGAACTCTGAGCATCCTTACAAAGGGTTTGATGTAAATTATGATTTCGGATTAAACTATAATATTAATAGTTGGTTAACTTTCTCGAGCACCAATAGGGGCTCCGCAGGTTTTAATAAAGGCAAAAATTACTTCTCTCCACTTGTAGCAGGTACTTACCATGGAACTGGCTTTATTGATGAGCTGAATACGCTAAATTATGGTGTTATCTCCAATAATCTGTTTAAATTCAATTTTCAATTTGGAGATCATTCAATTACAGGATTGGCAGGAATAGCCCTGGAAGCTGGACAAACAGAATACTCCGGAGCTTCGGGTAAAGGCTTGCCAGAGGGATTGAAGGTACTGAATGTAGTATCTAACAATCAACTTGTAAATGGGTTTACCGATAAAAGCTACCTTCAATCCGGATTATCGCAGGTTAACTATAATTATAAAAGTCGCTACTTTTTATCAGGGTCATTTCGTGTAGATGGATCTTCTGCCTTCCCGGAAGGGAACCGGTATGCTTCCTTTCCTTCAGTATCAGGAGCCTGGTTAGCAAGTAATGAAGACTTTTTGAAAAATAGTAATTTCATTGATAATTTAAAGCTAAGGCTAAGTTATGGTATAACCGGAACTCAGGATATTGGTTCATCAAGATATCTGGGACTATATTCTTTAACCACTCAATATAATTCACTAACCGGGGCAGTACCTTATCAGCTCGCAAGTCCTAATTTAACCTGGGAGAGTAAGCATCAAATTAATGCGGGTATTGATATAGGCTTATTTAAAAGAGTTAATCTAACGGTTGATGTGTACCGTAATAACACCAAAGATCTGCTTTTGCAGGTTTCGCAACCTCTGTCTGTTGGCTTTGAAACGAAATGGGAAAACGCCGGAAATGTAATCAATAAAGGAATCGAACTGGGAATTAGTAGTACAAACATTAAAACAACCGATTTTGAATGGACAACAGATTTTACCATAAACTTTAATAGCAATAAACTGTATGGTTTACCAGCAGATATTGTGAAGACAGGATCCTGGAGTATTTCCCAGATCTATCGTAATGGAGGTAACCTTTACGAATTTTATATGCCTAAATGGCTTGGAATAGATAGCCAGACCGGTGCGCCTGTTTGGGAGAAACTGATTTACAATGAAGAGGGTAAAGCAGTTGCAACTGAAAAAACGCTCAATTACGCTGAAGCTACTACTCAGGAATCAGGATCGGCACTGCCTAAATACCAGGGTGGTTTCAATAATAGTTTGAGTTATAAAGGCTTCAACTTGCGCGTAAGTACTTATTTTAACTATGGCAATAAGGTGTTTAGCAATAATCTCCGTTTTATGATGAACGATGGTCATGAACCTTATTATAACCAGATCAGAATGCCCGATGGCACTAAGATATGGTCTGGCCCGGGTGATACTGGTGCTACTGAACCAAGTCCTCAGAATTCGGCAAATTCTACAGAAACCTCTACCCGTTACCTTAAAGACGGGAGTTATTTTACCATCAGAAATATTTCATTTAGTTATGCGTTGCCTACCTCTTTGGTAAAGAAATTGCATTTTAAGGCAATCACCTTAGGAATTACGGCTGATAATGTGGCTACATTCTCAAATTTCTTAGGCCAGGATCCGCAAACCACGATTAGTTCAGGAAGTTTTGTAACGCCAGGGGTGTCAGACTTCAAATACCCTAACAACAGGCAATATTTATTTACCGCTAACTTCAACTTTTAAGCATATGAAAAAGTATTTATTCTCCATAATTGTTCTTCTGCTCATCTTTGGGAACAGCTGCAAAAATCTTGATGTTGCACCAAGTGATGCCATTAGTACAGAAACACTGATTACTACTACTGACGGCTTAACAAATGCCTTAAATGGTGCTTACGCTTTGTTTAAAGATCATATTACATTTAACGGTACAATAGACCAGAACAATATGTATTTACGTCAGTTTTATCATTTGTCTGACTTTGCGAGTGACGATATTGTATGCGGACAAGTCACTACTGATCCTCTGTTTTATAGTTTTAGTCTTGGTCATTCACCATCGCAAGGCAATACAAGGTATTTTTGGTATGTATCTTATAAAATAATTACCGGTGTTAATACCGTAATTGAAGCAGTAGAGAAATCGGGAACACAGGATCCGGCAAAGTTACAGCTGCTGGGAGAGTGTTATTTTCTAAGAGCGTTTTGTCATTTTAACCTGGTTAGATTGTTTGGTAAACCTTATAGTGTAGATCCTGCTGCTGATGGAATTATTCTACGTACCAATCTTACTGATCCATCTAAAAAGAAGCGCGCTACTGTAGCGGAAGTATATGATGCTGTTATTGCTGATGCTGAAAAGGCTGCTTCTTTAATGACACAGCCAAGAACTGTGCAATATGCATCAAAAGAAGCTGCATGGGCATTGTTATCACGAGTGAATTTATATAAGGAAGACAATCAGAAAGCGATTGAGTATGCCAATATGGTGATCAATTCTAAACGGTTCAGTCTTGCAACAGCTGCAACCTACCCGTCTATGTTTGCCAATGCGCAAACAAGTACAGAAACTATTTTTTGCATAGCCTTTACCCCAGTTGATGATTATGGTAAATTCGGATCTATTGCATCGATGATTTATTCTGATGGAAATTCAGGATGGGGTGAGGAGTATGCTTCTTCTTCATTGAGGAATGTAATGTCAAAACACCCTGAAGATGTTAGATGGTCTTATATTGTCCCACTAAAAGACTCCAATGGAATCATACAAAAGAAAAATGGTATCGAAGTATATTATATAAGCAAGTTTTCTTTCCAGGGTGGTCTTCCCAACTTAAGTTCTCCAATCATGTTTCGATTGTCAGAAATGTATTTGAATAGAGCAGAAGCAGAAGCTAAGTTAAGCAATGCTGGCGCTGCTCTTGATGATGTGGATATGATTCGTAAAAACCGTGGACTGGAGAGCTCTTTGTACAATAAAACATTACCATCAGGCTATTCGGCATTAGATGTTGTCTTGGAAGAAAAACGTATAGAAATGGCCTTTGAAGGGCATAGAACCTATGATGTTTATCGCAATAAGAGAGCTATGAATAAAGCATACTGGGGTTATCATCTTGCCGGATTAAAAGAAACTGATATTGATTTGAGCAAAACGCCGTCAGGCTATGCTAACCTATCAGTGAACTACACCAACCCAAGGGTTATTTATTTTGTGCCTATTGATGAAGTGTTGAGTAACCCACTTGCTACTCAAAATCAATAGTAAAGTCGATTATAAATATTTTATTGATATGAAGAATTTAAAAAATAACATATTCCGACTGCTGATCATGATCACAGCGGTTACCATATTAAACTCCTGTAAAAAAGATACTACCCCAAAACTGACCGATTTGCTATATGATCTTACGGTGGATGGTAATCAGGTTACTTTTAAAACAGTAACAGCAGGTATTTCATCATACAGGTGGGATTTTGGCGATGGAGGTTCTTCTACCGACCCTAATCCGGTACACGAGTATGCAGGTAAAGGTAAATACGTGACAACGCTTTACGCAACAATAAATGGAAGTGTAACAGAAGCCTCTACTGTTATCAGAATTGCTAAAACATCACCTGTTAAGCTTGATGACAATACCTTGAGTGACTGGGATAAGGTGACTACCAATGTCCTTACTGCTGGTCCTCAGGGAGGTATTTTCCGATCAGCTAAATTTGATTATGATGGCAATTTTATTTATGTCTATGCAGAGATGAATTCTAAAAAAGCCAATGGCGATATTTTCGATTTCTATATCGACTCAGACAATAGTGCCGGCACCGGTTTATTAAGTGCCTATGCGGATGGTGGGTTTGATATTCTGCTGGAGGGCCAACTATTGAGTACAGGTGTAGATATCTTCTACCATAATGGTGCGCAAAATAGCTTTAGTTTCGCTCAGCAATCAATTTCAGAGGCTTATAATGTGGGTACTATAACTGAAACGGGTGATGTTTTGAAATTTGAAATGCGTATTGCCCGAGGAAAACTAAAAGGTTTAACTGGTACTGGGATGCGGATAGGAATTATGGCAACAAAAAGCGATTGGTCGGTAACCCTGGGCAGTATTCCTGATGCAGGAGCTTCGGCATTTCTGCTTGATATGAGTGAATAATTTTTAAAGTAATTTTTTATGTCTAAAAGTACAGTAAATCAGTTTGTGGCAGAACGTGTGATATCTCTTGATGTGATGAGAGGATTGATCATGTTACTACTTTGTGCCGAGAGCTGTCATTTATATGGAGCCCTGAAAAACCTTAATCCGGTGCAGCCGGCAGCAATGCTTATTGAGCAGTTTTTTCATCATCCATGGCATGGATTGCGGTTTTGGGATTTAGTACAGCCCGCATTTATGTTTATGGCGGGAGCTGCAATGTACATTTCCTATAGCCGCAAACTCGAAAAGGGTAGCAGCTGGGAGAAGAATTGGGGCCATATCTTATTCCGAAGTTTTAAACTTTTCCTTTTTGGTACTGCACTTCACTGTGTATATCAAGGAAAATTGGTTTGGGAACTTTGGAATGTACTTACTCAATTGGCTTTTACAACCCTGGTTGCCTACCTGATAATTGGTAAATCTTATAACTGGCAAATTATCTGCTCAGTGGGCTTATTGTTGCTCACAGAAGTAATGTACCGTTTAATACTGATGCCGGGTTATGACCAACCTTTTGTACAGGGCCATAATTTTGGGTCGTATGTAGATACGCTACTGATGGGTAAGATCAATTTAGATGGTTGGGTAGCCATAAATGCAATACCTACGGCTGCACATACAATCTGGGGTGTGCTTGCAGGTAAACTTCTAATTTCATCGCGATCAGCATCTTATAAAATAAAGATGCTGATCGGCTTTGGCTTGCTTGCTCTGATAATTGGATTCGGACTGGATGCTTTACAGATCACTCCAATTATAAAAAGAATAAGTACCAGCTCTTTTGTATTTGCATCGGGTGGCTGGGTGCTAATCATGCTAGCCGTCGTATACTGGTTAATCGATGTGAAAAAATGTGTGAAATATGTGTGGATATGCTCTGTAATGGGCATGAATGCCATATTTATCTATATATTTTTTGAAACTATAGGTGTGCAGTGGTTGAATGGTGTAATCGGAATTTTTACAGGAGATGCTTTAATAACGTTGTTTGGATTGCAGAGTAATGTTAGTGCTGTAGTGACTGCCTTAAGTACGCTTCTGGTTGAATGGGCCCTATGCTACTGGCTGTTCAAGCGCAATATTTTTTTTAAGCTTTAAATAGTTTCATTTAAAAAGTAAAAACATTATGAACATAAAATTGACCCTCCATAGTTTAATTTTTTCCATTGTTATCCTTACGCTTTTCACTTCCTGTAAAGAGGAAAATGAAATCCTGGTTAGGGTAGAGAAGGTTAATGTAACCTACTCTGAAAGTGATGAGGATTTTCCTAATCCTGAGCGTGGTTTTTATCGTTATTCGGAAACCACTGCAAGTAGCTATAGCGTACTCGATGCAGAAACTCTTAAAGCATATCGGTTGTTACAAGATATTTCTACAGCAAATTACAAAGTGTATAGTACACTCGTTTTCAGATATTACATCTTAGATAATGTAACCACCACAAGTATATCAGAATCTTTTCTTAATAATATTAAAAAAGATATGACTGCTGCAAGAACAGCAGGGGTGAAACTGATTCCGCGTTTTGTGTATACTGCCACTGCACGTGCTGGTAATTGTCCGGAAGGATTTATTTGCCCAACCTATGGCGATGCCGCTAAATCTATTGTTCTTGGCCATATTGAACAGCTTAAACCAGTGCTTACAGAGAATGCAGATGTGATTGCTTGTGTGCAGCTTGGATTTATTGGTACCTGGGGTGAAAATTATTACACAGATTTCTTTGGGGATGCCTCTTTAAATGGTGGACAAGAAGGTAAATTAACGGATCAGAACTGGCGAGACAGGATAGAGGTACTAAAAGCGCTCCTTGCTGCCATGCCGGCAGATAGAATGGTTCAGGTTCGCTACCCGCAATTTAAGCAACGCTTTTCGTTTGGTGTAAATTCAGCACTTTCTTCACCTCCGCTTGCTGAACTTATGGCATTTACAGCATCGGACGAATCTCGTATCGGCTTTCACAATGATTGTTTCCTTGCCAGTGCCAATGACTTTGGAACTTATGAGGATTATGGAAATAGTAGCACGCCAAGAACATCAGACGGCATGGTTTTAAATACTTTAAGGGATTACATGAAGGCCGACAGTCGATTCGTTGTTGTTGGTGGAGAAACCTGTTCGGATGATTACAGTCTTAACGATTGTGAGCCTGCCGGTAAAGCACAAGAAGAACTTGCGGCAATGCACTTTAGCTATCTGAATGCCCATTATAATACTGCGGTAAATAACGACTGGCAAACAGGTGGTTGTATGGATAATATTAAGAGAAATCTGGGTTATCGCTTTGTCCTTCAGTCTGCAGTTTTACCTGATAATGTAGTGAAAGGTACGAGCTTAAATATAGTACTCAATGTTAAAAATGTTGGGTATGCATCACCGTACAATAAAAGAACAATAAAATTGGTACTACGGAATAAGGAAAATGGAAGTTTGAAATCTTTTGACCTTGCTTCTGATGTAAGAAAATGGTATTCAGGAAGCTTTAAAGTAGAAGAAAGTATAAAAATACCTTCCGAATTTGCAACAGGTGATTATGAAATGCTGCTTAACCTGCCAGATGAATATGCAAGTATTGCCGACAGACCCGAATACAGCATCCGGTTGGCCAATAAAAATGTTTGGGAAGCTTCATCAGGTTACAATAAACTTAATCATATTGTTTCCATTAAGTAATTTCCATACTATTGACCATGATAATCAATATCCAGATTGTATTGGTAAAGCAGGCCTGAAAGGTTCAGTACAGAAAATTTCGCCTGCTTTACTTTATTGACAGATGGATCCAGGCTGAAGTTTCTTGCGGTGCGGAAATCGGTTTTCTCCAGAACAGACCTGACAAATGTTGCACCTGAAAGATCACAGTTTTGGAATACGCTTGAAGTTAAATCACATTCTTCAAAATCAGTTTCTTTAAGCGAACATTCTATGAAGTTAGTTTTCTTAAGCTTTGTGCCATAAAAAGTTGAATAATCCAGATGACTCCGCTCAAAATTAAAAGAAAACAAAAACTTATTACATTTAGAAAAGTCAATTCCCAGTATCTTACAGCCGGTAAAAGTAACATCCTTAAATCCAGTTCCGGTAACTATTGTCAGTGAGAAATTACATTGTTTAAAATGACAATCCATGAAATCATTGTTGCTTAAATCACTCTTAGAGAAATCACAGTTTACAAATTCACATTTAATAAACTCCCTGTTCTCCAATCTCTTCTCTGCATAATTAATGTTGATAAATGTTTTGTCTTCGTGAACTGAAGTTTCCTTTGAATTGTTCATAAAGCTAGTTTAAGTTGAGTAATTTGTTTACGATCTGTTCTTTCTTTTCGGTAGTGATGCCATAAAAGCCAAGGTTATCTGCATACCAAAGCCCATCTGCTACAAGCATAATAATCAAACTGTTGATATCCAGGTCTGCTACCGGTCCACCCGAAATATGTTCGGTAAACCATTCGTCCCACATTTTCTTATAATGTTCATTAACTAATGCAGCTTGTAAAATGACTTTCATAGCTCGCCTATAATTGATGTCGCTGCTCTTTTTTATAACAAATCGAAGAAAAGCGATAGGCGCAATATGGTTCCCAGATATTTTTTTTTCTTCAATTGTCCAATCGGTCAATTCAACAAGACTTTGGCGTACCAATTCTTCTAGCAGCTCCTCTTTATTACGGAAATGGTGGATAATGCCACCTTTACTCAGTCCAGTTTGATCGGCAATGGCCTGGAAAGTAACTTGATGCCAATCTGCCGTGGCACCTATTTCGGCCGCTGTATTAAGGATCAGTTGTTTACTGGCTTCAGGATTTTTCTTTTTTTTATATGGATTTTCCATTTTTCAAAGATACCGAACGATTGGTTTGTTTGCAAATTATTTATACATTTGTCGCCTCAATTATTTAGTTCCTATGCCCAGATACGTTATTATTCTATCTACAGCAATTAATACACCAACTGATTTACGGCATGTTTTCCAGTCTGTTAATTTTTTCTCTGGTATCTTCGAGTGGTCTGTTGATCTTGACGATTGTGATAAGATACTTAGAATTGTTTGCGGCAATAATATTAGTCTTGAACTTGTTAAAATCCTTAAAAGTGGAGGGGTAAACTCGTTGGTGTTAGAGATTTTTGACGAAAATGGGATTTCTATTATATAAATAACTCTCTGGCATCGTACCTTTATGCTATTAAAAAGAAAAGTTATATGAATACAGAAAAAGCTATTTTAGCGGGAGGTTGTTTTTGGGGCGTTGAAGAGCTAATTAGGCATCAACCAGGTGTTATCTCCACTGTAGTAGGGTATACAGGAGGTGATGTTCCCAATGCCACATATCGGAACCATGGAACGCATGCCGAAGCCATAGAAATCGTATTTGATCCGACACAGTTATCATACCGTTCACTTCTAGAGTACTTCTTTCAGATTCATGACCCATCAACAAAAAACAGACAGGGAAATGATATAGGTACTTCTTATCGTTCAGCCATTTTCTTTGCAGATGAAACACAAAGGGAAACGGCGAATGCTTTAATAGCTGATATGGAAGCTTCTGGTAAATGGCCTGGGCAAATTGTAACAGAAGTTGTTCCGGTTACTGATTTTTGGAATGCTGAAGTAGAACATCAGGATTATTTACAAAAGAATCCGTACGGTTATACCTGCCATTTTGAAAGGGCTGATTGGAAACTCGATTAATTCTAAAAATTAAACCAATGGAACATAAAGCATTATCTATCAGACCATTCATTGGCGCTAAAGATTTTGAACTTTCAAGGAGTTTTTACAAAGATCTTGGCTTTGAGGAGACAGTGATCACATCTGATATGTCTGTTTTTAAAACAGGGGGCATCGCATTTTACTTGCAAAATGCTTACGTGAAGGATTGGGTTGATAATACTATGATTTTTTTAGAGGTGGAAGATGTTGATCGCTATTGGCAGGAACTTTTGGCTCTGGATCTTACTGTTAAATATAAAAATGCAAAGCTTGTTCCTGTACGGGTTGACTATTGGGGTAAAGAGTGTTTTTTGCATGATCCATCCGGAATTCTCTGGCATTTCGGAGAATTTTTTAAAGACTGATTGGAGTGTAATGCACAGGCTATTAGATTAAATCTATAAATGTGCCTTGTACCTATCTAAAATAAAAAGTCAATTTACCAGCAGAAACATCATACATAGCAGGTATGATCATTAGCGCTCTGCTATCCACACTTTGTCTTATAATACTACTTTGTTCAAGTATTTGCTGTACAGAACGGTAAACATTAAGTATAGACACTTTATTTACAAAAGATTCATTATCGCCTGTCCGATTGCTTATTTCTGTAAGTTCCTGCGATATGCAGGTTTTTACCTCTCTTAACAAACCCGATAAATTCTCCATCATTACATCATTGCAAGCACTAGTTACCGCACCACAATTGGTATGCCCCATTACTACAATCAATTTTGAGCCTGCGGTTGTTATTGTATATTCAAGTGAGCCTAACACATGTGGAGATATGACATTACCCGCAATACGTATGTTAAAAATATCGCCAATACTTTGATCAAGAATCAATTCAGTTGGAACCCTGGAATCCATGCAGCTTAGTATTGTAGCAAAGGGCTTTGGGTTATTTTTCGTTTCCTGCACTTTCTTTAACAAGTTTCGGTGTTTACTACATCCGTTAATAAATCTTTCATGCCCATCTTTTAATAGTTGCAAGGCGATATCCGGAGTCATTTCAGCTTGGTGATTAACAGTAGGGTTCATAGTTT
Organism: Pedobacter ginsengisoli; assembly: GCF_002736205.1. Lineage (NCBI taxonomy): Bacteria > Pseudomonadati > Bacteroidota > Sphingobacteriia > Sphingobacteriales > Sphingobacteriaceae > Pedobacter > Pedobacter ginsengisoli. The sequence continues at coordinate 475,587 of NZ_CP024091.1, forward strand.
AAGTAATTAAGGTTTATTAGTCATTATTTTTTCCTTTTTCTTGTTGTATCATTTGCATTAATTGCAACCCCATTAAGCCACTTAAGCTACCATCACTGCCATTGCTGCCACTCACAATTAAATCAGGGATGATTTTAATTTTTCCTTTTCCAATTTCTTCTGTTATTTTAAACTTGGTAAAGTTGTCGTCACCCATGGCTTTTGCCTGCAAGTCGTAAGCATCAGCCGTAGATTTACCTATTGCCAGAATTTTTTCGGCTTCCGCCAATCCTGTTTTGGCTATCTTCTCTGCATCTGCCGTAGCGTTAAGTTTGGTCGCCTCAGCTTGTGCACCGGCACGTGCCTTGGTAGCTTCAGCCTCTGCATTAGCACGCATTTTAGTGGCAGTGGCTTCAGCATCAACCTGTAGTTTTAAACTATTAGCATCTCCTTCTGCTTTTTTTACGGTTGCATCAGCTGTGCGTTGGGCAATTTCTACACTTTGTTGTGCCTTCACAATTTCCTTTTGCATATCTGCAATGGCGGTTTCTTTTTCCATGCCCTGACGTTGTTCCTGTGCATTTTTTTGCGTCTGATATGTTTTTTGTTCCTCTTCCGCAATTTTACGATCAGTAAGGGTTTTCATTAATGCCTCGGGAGGAAGAATATCTCCTATCAAGGTATCTACAGCATTCACATTATAATCGTCCAGTACGGCTTTAATATGATCTTTTGCTGATTGTTGTCTTTCTTTGCGTGTAATCAAAAAACTAATAACATCGCTGTCTTGAGCAGAATTTCGAAAGTAATTACCAATAGTTGGCTCCAATACCTGACTTACCAAATTGCTCATGCTACCGAAACGAGCTATTACTTTTGGTGCTTCTGTTGCCGGGATATGGATAATCTGGGATACATCCAAATTGAAAGGGAAGCCATCTCTGGAGCGGACAGTGATAGTACTCAGGTTTTTATCCAACTCATGAGATTCATTTCTGGCATTTGCCCAGTTCAATACCAAATTGGTAGTAGGTACCAGCTCTACTTTCATAATGTATTTGTTGAATGGATATTTGCCCGGCCCATAAGCTTCCATCCATACTCCACGCTGACCCTTGCTTACAATATTGCCATGTTTGAAATTCTCTCCGGTTAAATCTTTGCCATCTTCCCCAATATAACTGATAACCACACCAACAAAACCAATAGGCACATCTGTCATAGGTATTTCTTCTATTTGAATAGCCCAGGAATTGATGTTGTAACTGCCCGCTAAAATGATAGATGGCTGCAAACCACGGTTACCACTGTTTTTCAGAAAAATATCAATGTCCTGAAAGTTATTGTGACCTGTAATCTGCTTACCTGCAATTTGCCCGCTCTCAATTGGAAGCCCGTCAAGTGTGGTTACTATACCTACCATGTTTTCATGGATAATAACCATATCGGCAATAGTAACAGTAAAGGCAAATAAGTTAATACGATAAGTGCCAGCAGTAATGTAAGAGGTTTGTCGGCCTTTTTGCCCATTATTGTTTAAGAATTTCTCAGCATCCTGAAAATTATCAGATTCAACTTTTCTGGCTAGGATTGCACCTGTTGGTATTTCAGCACCATCATTTGCCAGGATCAAGCCTATTTTACCTTCTGGTATAATGGTAAAGCCATGCATGTTTACATTGTATTGCCATGGCCACATGCCCCAATAAAGTCCTGGTGCCAGTGCTTTTGCCTGAAACCCTGCTTCGCCTTTAGTTGCAATTATACGCCCGTCTGGCAGTTCTTTGTTACTGCCAAAAAGCACGAATTTTTTTGTTACCAGGCCTACCTTGTTTTCGGGTACTATAACCATACCCAGGAAAACCCTTAATATAAACTTGTAAAATAGGAGGGTAAACAGTATCGCGAATGCCCACCAGTAAATGAAAAAGATTTGAGAATAGTCCATGATCGTTAGTTTAAAGTGTGAGATATAATTTGATTTAATTCATTCATTTTGTTTAGAACAAACTTCCTTAAACATGAAAATATAAAAGTCTTATATACGTATTATATGGTTGTATTTTTATCTTATATTAGTATTATGAATAAAGAAGATCTATTGCATCTTGAGAAGCTAATGAATTTTTTAGCGGGTAATTTTCTAAAGAAGAAGACATGGAAAGACGTCTCAAAGTCTGAATGGGCTTATATTGTTGAAGAATTAAATGGGTTGTTACAAGATCGTAACAGAAAACAAAAAGTAAGAAAAGAAACCGATTTATTTGGAGCAAATTACTTGTATGAACATCTTATTATTAACAAACTAAAAGCTTATGAAAATCGGAAAGATCTAACAGGCTCAAGCAAACCGAACCTTAGTAAATTAAGTCGGATAGTGCAGCTGTTGGGCTATGATAACTATATCGATTTTATTAATTCGCACAATGAGGCATTTAGTTTTAACGATTTAAAAATTGATATCCCTAAGGTTACCGTTAACTATAAGTTGTTGGATGAATTGGTGGGATTGTGGTATTCTTTTAATCGTAATTTGCCTGATAACCCAGAAGAGATCAATGAAGAAAGAATCTGGCGCTCGTCAGTTGAAATTTATAAGTCAGAATCATCAGGCGAATATTTCATAGAAAGAAGTGGGGGAGATAATCATAAGTATTATGGAAAAGTAACTTCTTATGCTGATTACATCTTCATCATCATGAATAGTAATACTTTTATCAGACAGCGGCATTTTATTTCACGTTTAAAAGATATTAACGAGAAATTAAAGCAGCCAGACTATAGGATAGAGGAAATGCATTTTATTAGTACTTGCATTAGTTTTAATCAGGAGCCGATAGCCTTATTTGAAATTTTTCAAAAAGCATCCAGTACAAAAAACTACGTTGCGGATTCTATAAGTTTTCCGATAGAAAGCGAAGAACTCCCGGCAACTGTTGTTGCTTATTTAAAAGATACTGAAAGGAATCGCATTAATTATAAGTAGTTTAAACATAAGTAATTATTGCTTGTTTATAATGTATGGAAAATGTAATTCAAAAGGAGTGGGATATTGTTGAGAACAAACTTCACAAAATATTAATATTTAAGGATTTCCAGGAAGCTTTCGCTTTCATGGTTAAGGTGGCATTTGTAGCAGAAAAGAATAATCATCACCCAAAATGGTGTAATGAATGGAATAAACTGGAATTTTGGCTAAGTACTCATGATGCAGGTGATACCATTACTGAAAAAGATAGAAACCTTGCTAAGCAAATTGATGAGCTGTTAAATTTTCAGACCTAGTTATAAATAGCTAAAATTTTAGCAAATGATCTGATTATTTAGTATATTAGTATATCAAAAGTTTTTTATGAAAAAGCAGGGTGTTGCCGCTCTGAATGAGACGGTTCAAACAATAAAAGACGAAGTGATTCTGACTACAGAAAGAGATATCGAAACATTCTTTAATGCTTTGATGTATCCTCCTGATCCATTAAAAGATTTCTCAAAACTGGCAGATTATTATGAGCAGATTCTTCATCAGGTTCATAAGAATTTGGTTATCAGATAAGGCCAGATTATTCTCGTTTTTTAAAAAAATACTTACATTTGTTGTGTAAACGAATAATTACTCCATGTAATATCCAATAAACAGAAGCAATAACTCTTTCTTTTTTGCTTAAGTGCTACGCAAACCACTAGTGTTTGTTGCGCAATCTTGTGTTCCACACAATTAATTCTTATTCTTTTACTTATTATCAATAATGCTTCATGAGTATTGTCGTTAAACAACTTTCTTATATTCATTCCAATAGGGAATGCTTATTTCGTAATATTAATTTCTCGGTTTCTAAAGGACAAAAGATTGCCCTGATAGGCAGCAACGGTTCTGGGAAATCGACTTTATTAAGGATCCTTGCAAATCGGATTGCACCAGCCACCGGCGATGTCTCATCAACAAGTAAGCCTTTTTATGTTCCTCAGCATTTTGGTCAGTACGATAATTTAACCGTTGCCCAGGCGCTGGATATTGATAGTAAAATGAAAGCATTGCAGGCAATACTTAATGGTGATGCTTCTTTAGCAAATTTTACCCAATTAGATGACGATTGGAATATTGAAGAAAAAGCATTGACCTCACTTAGATTATGGGGCATGCAGCATATTGAACTAGCCCAGTTAATAAAAACCCTTAGTGGAGGAGAGAAAACCAAAGTATTTTTAGCGGGTATAACCATTCATTCTCCTTCTGTCATACTTTTTGACGAACCTTCTAATCATCTTGACAGAGATGGCCGGGAACAATTAAACAACTTTATACAAAGCAGCAAAGCAACAATTATTGTAGTAAGCCATGATAGAACTTTACTTAACCTTTTGGATTCTACTTTTGAATTAAACCAAAATGGGTTAGATGTTTATGGAGGGAATTATGAGTTCTATAAATTGCAAAAAGAAGAAAAGCTGACAGCTTTGGAAGCGCAGGCTGATCATAAGGAGAAGGCATTACGGCAAGCCATGCAAGTTGCCAAAGAAGCAGCAGAGCGCAAGCAAAAAGAGAATTCGAGAGGGAATAGAAAACAGTTAAAGGAAGGCGTTCCCAGGATTTTTATGAATACAATTAAAAACAAATCAGAGCAAAGTACAGCTAAGCTGCAGGAAGTTCATTCTGATAAAGTTAATGGCATTTTACATAACCTTCAGCAGCTTAAACAACAATTGCCCGAGGTAAAGGAATTGAAAATGATTTTTGAAAATTCAAATCTCCACACCGGAAAAATATTGATAACAGCTCAGGATATAAATTTTGGCTACTGTTCAAAATATTTATGGGAAAATCCGTTGAGTTTTCAGATCAGAAGTGGAGAAAGAATAGCTATAGTCGGTAAAAACGGGTCGGGAAAAACAACACTATTGAAGTTGATAATGGGTACGATAAAACCATCAGTAGGGGCATTAAATACAGCCGATTTTAAGCATCTTTATATTGATCAGGAATATTCACTGTTAAATAATGAGCTAACCCTGTTCCAGCAGGTACAGGAATTTAACGAACAACATTTGCCAGAATATCGTCTTAAAACAATGTTACACCAATTCCTTTTTAAACAGGATATGTGGAATAAACCTTCCGCTCAACTAAGCGGAGGCGAAAAGATCAAATTGATATTTTGTTGCCTAATGATAAGCAACAGTTCCCCCGAACTTATTATACTGGATGAACCTACTAATAACCTGGATGTTCAAAGTTTAGAGGTCATAACCTCAGCAATAAAAGATTACAAAGGAACTTTGCTGGTTATCTCTCACGACGAGTATTTCATTAATGAAATAGGCGTAAATGAAAGGATAGTGCTTTAGTTTTTTGTGCGGTTAAACACAAAAAGATCTTTGAACACCCATTTGCCATCTTGAAGATTGCCTCTGGCAATTACAAATTGGTTGGCTGAACGTTTTTCATATAGAATACGTAAGCTTTCACCCTCTTTTTGAAAGATAGCACGGTCTTTACTTGCTTCTACAAAGTTGTAACGATCGTGTTTATCTTTCTCTTCCAGGCCCAGAAGACCTGGTTTAAAATGTTTTACCATAGAAACCAATCCCTGTTCTGTTTGCTCATAGGCTAATATCTCATAAAGATCAGCTTTACCGGCTTTCATCATTCGCATAAAGCCTAGTATGTTTTCACCTTCTGGTTGTAACCAAACGCCTTCAATCGACTGGCCTTCAGGGGTGATAGCTTTCCAATGGCCCTGAATAAAAGATACATCAGCAACTGAGCCACCTTTAGGTTCAGTTTGGGCTTGTGTTTTTGGTAAAAAACAAATAAAAAAAAGTAAAAGAAGTGTGTAAGAGTGTCTCATAGCAATTTAATGGTTTAAGCAACTTAAATATACATATTCATTTCAATTACCTGCAGAATTTGGTAATAATGACAAATACAATGAAACAAGATTTTCCCACTCTTTTTCCAGTGAAATATTTGGACGGGATTGGCCCGCCCTGTTATACCAATAATCTGCATTCCAAATGTCTCCTTCTTTACGGTGCAGATAGGCGTGTACATGGGCCGCTTGTTTATTGTTTAGATGGTCAATTAAATCGTGCGCTTTTTTCCAGTTTCCCTTTCCATCATACCAAAGTGCCTGCAAATGTTCGGGCAAGTTTAGTGGTAACTCACTCTTTAAGGTATCTTTAAAATATTGAATATCCATCTTAATTTATCAAAACAAATTAGCTTTGTTTTCGAACATATTTGGTAAGGATAACAATCAGCTGGCCCTCAACCCGGCCTTCAATTTGCTCCTTGTTATCATCAACTAGTTTAATGTTTTTTACCACAGTTCCAAGTTTTGCACTTAGGCTCGATCCTTTAACATCTAATGTTTTTATAATGACAACGGTATCACCATTTTCCAATATATTGTTGTTTGAATCTCTATGAAACTCTACAGTTGAATCGTTCTCATGATCACCGGTTGCTTTTGCCCAGGCCAATGTTTCATCATCAAGATATATCATATCCAGATTGTCAATTGCCCAGCTTTCTTGTCTTAATCTGTTAAGCATACGCCAGCTCACAACCTGCACTCCCGGAACCTCGCTCCACATGCTCCCGGTAAGGCATTGCCAGTGTTTGCTATCCAATACTTCTTTTTTTTCAATCTGGGCCAGGCACTTTCCACAGGCTACCACACATTCTTCGGCTGTGTTTTGAGTTTGTGGTGGCACTTCATAAATACTCAGATTGTCTTCAGATCCACATAATTCGCACTTATTTTCGCTTCTTTCAAATAGTTGTTCTTCCAGTTTCATACTAATTATATACAAAACACGAAGATACTAATTTTAAGTTTAAGCAATCTTTGATGCAATTGTTAATTATAGAGGCCTTCTATCTTACTAAGGGCTATTGTTTTTGATGGATTGAAGGCAGATCCTGCCATATATTTTTTCAGGCTGTACAACAATTGTTTGGCCTCCGGGCGATTGTCTTGTTCCGAAAGCAGGTCTATTGAAGAAACTATCAGTTTTCCTTTCCCAACTTTGCATTCAAAAACTAGTCCAAGTGGATTTGCTGTTACCCAATCATCTATTACCCTTATAATAGGGTCTATTTGCGGCGCAACGGCACTAAGTTTTACAGCACTTGAATGTGTTATTGCATCCCACCATTGCCAATTGCTATGGTATTGGGCAGGGAAGTCTGCCAATGCAGGGTGTTTTGGATTACATAGAATACCCAGAGTGGTAGGTGGCTGTTTTCGTGTCCAGGCAGTATTCCAGAATATTGAAGAGAATCCAATCTTTATGTCTCCTCCCATCTCTGGTTTAACTGCACCTTTTTTTAAGGTAAGCAACACATCTTTACCATTGTTAAGTGCTTCAATAGCCTCTGTGCTTAAAGTTTGAGTAACCAGAATATCTTTGCCGGTTTCCGGTAAGGTTTCGGGGTACACGAATATATCCCATTGGTTTTCATAACTTCCAACACTCACGGTTAAAATGAGGCGCTGGGCTTTGTTAATAGATTTAAGCGGTTGCTTTATTGTCCCCAATTTTATGGCATTTCCCAATGGAATAGACTCACTGTTAAAATTTCCGGTAAACAATTTACTGCCATTCTCTGCTTGGATGTTCCAGTTTATAGTTGCCTTTTGAATTGGTCCGTTTCCAAAATTTGCTATTTCCAAAGGAACAACCAGTTCTTCATTATTGGTGTAATTCATTTTTGGTAATCTGGCTAAAGGCACAACAGAGTTGCAGAATTTACTGTATTCATCGGCTGTTACATAACCTTTTGCTTCCCAAAACGGATCAAGAACACCAACCAATGCTGTTCCTTGTCCAGGGAAATCATTTAAACCCAGTAGCTGAAATCCAGCAAATCCGGGCGTACGCAGTGCGGCTTCAATATCTGCTTTATAGCACAGTACCTGAAGTTTTCCAGATGCCATAACAAAACTATCTGCAAGTTTTGACATGCCATTCTCCTTTAGCTTTTCCTGAAATATCTCGAAGTTCTTGGCTTTTAATATACCATCATATTTCTTGATTTCTTTAAAATTTGGATACACACACCATTGTCCAATTTCATGACTAACGGTAGGCTGTTTCCATTTAGAGATGATGCCTGACCAATCATAATCCGACCTTGGGGCTTCCTTATTTATGATGCTGTTAAGTCCGGCTCCCCAGCCTTGAATTCTTGGATCGGGAGTGTTGTTAAAATCACTTGCTTCAACCACTGGCCAGCCGGCTGCGGTTGTATAAAGTCTCCTTTTATCTTTTGCTTTCCAGTAGTTAACGAACTCTGTTAAATAATTTACCATATTCTTTCCACCTGGTTCATTTCCATAGGTCATCATAACAAATGAGGGGTGGTTGCCATATGCCCTTATCATTCTTTCACTTTCTTCATAAATATATTTATCCAGAGGTTTTCCATCCCCAATTACAGCTCCCTTTTCTCCATTTGCCCAGGCAGAACATTCTGCCTGAATAAAGATACCCAATCTATCTGCGGCTGTAAATGCAGCTTCAGGAGGGCACCATGAATGAAATCTTACATGATTTAAGCCGTGCTGTTTAACCGTTTTTAAAATCTTTGTCCACGATTCAACATCTGTTGGTGGATAACCTGTTTTAGGAAATGAAGCGCAATCCAGTGTTCCTCTTAAAAAAATAAGGTTGTCATTTATAGTCAATTGTGTGCCTTTCGCCTTAAAATCACGCATACCAAATCCTACTTGCCTAACATCTGCATCCTTCGAGCCTGTTTGATTCAGGGTTACACTCATATTGTACAAATCAGGATTAAATTCATTCCATAGCAAAGGAGAGTTACCCATAGGGTAGGTCATTTCTATCACTTGTGAATTTCCTTCAGACACTAGTTTCTTCGTTAGTGGTTTTAATTTTTCGGCGGCTGATTTATTAGCCGAGGCCATTAAGGTTACAGATGCATCATTTTTAGTACCTGTTGTATTGGCAATTTGAATTTTCACCAAAACCTGCTTTTTGTAGATATCAGGATATAGTTGAACATCAGAAATAAAAACTTTTGGTTTAGCCCTTAAACTTAACTCTCCAATCATACCATTCCAGTTGGTTTGGGTGTGGTCGGTAACACTGTGGGCATTGTCGCCCATATTAATATCTTTTATCTTGTTATCAACCCTTATAGTTAAGCGATGCATACCTGCTGTTAATTTGCTGCCAATATCAAATAACTGAGCTGTTCCAAGGCTGTTTTCCATACCTATCTTTATATCATCAACCCATACTGTTGTTTCCCAATGGCTTCTTTCAATAAAAAGCTGCAGGTGCTTTCCATTCCATGATTCTGGAATGTTTAGTGTTTTCTGGTACCATGCGGCACCCCTGTAGTATTTATTTGGTTGTAGCCAGAAAGGAATTTTGATATTTCCTGGCTTACGATATTTTGCAAATTCATCACTTTTAAACCACGACATATCTAAAATATCTCCCGCCCATGGTGTATGTATTCCAATTTCATCTCCTTTTCCATTTGTGGCCATTGATCCGGGTAAACTAATTTGCTGAGCTAACTTATGGGTATACCATTTGTCAGAAATGCCCTTATCTAGTGAGTCTATCTGAAAAGACCATGTTCCTGCAAGATCAATACGATCTTTTTTTGATTGACTTAAAGCAGTGATAGTTAGAAATAAAAAAAGGAATAAGGCAAAATGAAGTTTCTGAAAAAATCTTTTCATAATAAAATCGGGTCTGGTTTGGGTGACCTAAAGTTTGGTATTTTATTAGAAACTAAAATGGATTAATAATTAAAAAAGATGGATTATTTTCCCAGATCAAATTATGTCCATATTCAAAAAGAAGAAAGGCCAATTTGTATTACAAATTGGCCTTTCTTCTTTTTGAAACGAAACAAACAGGTTTCTTTATTTTGTTTTATACATTGCCGCACGTAAAGCTGCTACGTCATCACTTGAAATATACTCATCGTAGGTCATCATTTTATCAATTGTACCATTAGGAGTCAATTCAATGATACGTGTTGCTACAGATTCTGTTAATGCATGATCTCGTGAGGTAAATAAAGCTGTTCCTTTAAAATCTTTTAAACCATTGTTTAATGCAGTAATAGATTCAAGATCAAGGTGATTGGTTGGTTCATCAAATAATAAAAGATTAGCATGTCTTAACATCATTTGCGAGAACATACAACGCATTTTCTCTCCTCCTGATAATACCTTTACATTTTTAAGAACCTCCTCGCCAGAGAAAAGCATTCGGCCAAGGAAACTTCTTACAAACTGCTCGTCCTGATCTGTTCCTGAATATTCACGCAGCCAATCAACCAGATTCTCATCTTTTCCTGCAAAATAAGGGGTGTTGTCATTAGGAATATCTGCAACGTTAATGGTTACTCCAAATTTAAATTCACCTGAATAGTCTTTTTCACGGCCGGTTAAAACATTATAAAACGCAGTGGTTGCAAGACTATTTTGAGAAAGAACGGCAATTTTATCGCCTTTATTAACCATGAAGTTAATGTTTTTGAACATTACTTCACCATTTAAGGTACATGAAAGGTTTTCTACCTGCAAAATCTGATCCCCCGCTTCTCTGCCCAGGTTATTAAATAATATAGCAGGATATTTTCTGCTTGAGGCTTTAATTTCAGAGATATCAATTTTATCTAAAGCCTTTTTACGTGAAGTTGCTTGTTTTGATTTAGAAGCATTGGCACTAAAGCGCTGAATAAATTCCTGGAGCTCTTTAACTTTTTCTTCCAGTTTTTTGTTCTGATCACTGCGTTGTTTTAAAGCCAGCTGACTTGATTCGTACCAGAAGGTATAGTTACCGGAGTAGATACTCATTTTGCTGAAATCAATATCAACAATATGCGTACAAACCGCATCTAAAAAGTGCCTGTCGTGAGATACAACCAAAACAATGTTTTGATAGTCAGCAAGGAAGTTTTCCAACCAAGCAATTGTATCTATATCCAAATCGTTGGTAGGCTCATCCAGTAATAAAATATCAGGATTTCCAAATAAAGCCTGTGCCAATAGAACACGTACTTTTTGGTTACCATCAAGCTCTTTTAATTGCTTATAGTGGTGCTCTTCTTTAATGCCTAAGTTGCTAAGCATGGTGGCGGCATTACTTTCCATATTCCATCCATCCATTTCGGCAAATTTATTTTCCAGCTCTCCCGCACGCTCACCATCTTTATCAGTAAAATCTTCTTTCAAATAGATGGCATCTTTTTCTTTCATGATGTCGTACAATTCCTTGTGTCCCATCATTACAGTTTCAATTACGCTGAATTCATCAAACTCATAGTGGTTTTGTTTTAAAACGGCCATTCGTTCGCCAGGTGTAAAGGCTACATTACCTGTAGTTTGGTTTACATCGCCCGAAAGAATTTTAAGAAATGTTGATTTACCTGCACCGTTGGCACCAATTACACCATAGCAGTTGCCATGAGTAAATTTTAGGTTAACATCTTCAAATAAAGTGCGTTTTCCGTAACGGAGTGATAAATTAGAAACTGAAATCATATTGCTGAAAAATAAGTTGCAAAGGTAGGTATTATTTATAAAATCAGCTAGATTTTTAGCAATACTGCCAAACCACCGTTAGTTTTATATAAGTTTAAAGCGCAAAATATCTAAATTAGAAAACCAAAAACTGATTTATAATATAATTAAGTGAACAAGGAAGAATTAGTTGCAAAGCTTGGCTCATCAATGGAGTTTCAGATGGTAGCCACCTTAACCGATGTTATTGAAACTGATGATATAAAAGTGGCCGACCTGCTGGATATTAGTTTTTATAAAAAAAAGGAGGTGGCCTTTAGAGCTGCATGGATGTTGGAATATTTAATGACCAATAAGCCAGAAAGTTTTGTTTCATATATACCAAACCTTATATCCTTACTACCTAAACAGAACAATCCCTCTGCAATGAGGCACTATGCTAAAATCATTGCTTTATTAACCGATAGAAAAGCCATCGAAATATATAAGGGTAAAGCTATGGAAGTAGACTTTGAACCTGTTATTGATGTTTTGTTTACCTGGCTTGTTGATACAGAGGTACTTGTTGCAACCAAAGTACATTGCATGCAAACACTTGCAAATCTGGCACCTCGCTACGATTGGATTAAAGATGAGTTGCTCGAAACTATCGATCACCTGGTTGATATTGAAAGTATTGCTTTTTTTGCCAGAGCCAGACAAATTAGAAAACAATTAAAGAAAGTTCAGCAGAAAGCTTAAAGCCAAAACTATTACATGGTACAAACATTTCCATAAGTCATAAGTTCTATTTTTGCGAGGTATGGAACAAGAAATAGAAGTTTTAAGCAGAATTATTAAACGCAGACGGAGTATTTTTCCGATAAGCTATACCGGTCAGGAAGTACCTGTTAAAGTAATACAGCAAATTCTGGAAAGTGCAAACTATGCACCTACTCATAAATTAACACAACCCTGGCGCTTTGTAGTGTTCAGAAACGAAGGAAAGATAAACTTTGGTAAGGAGCTTGCACGCTTGTATAAGGAAACTACACCAGCTCTGCAGTTTTTACAAAAGAAATATGATAGCATTCTGGAAAAGGCGGAACAAGCCAGTTGCATTGTTGCCTTAAATGCCAAATTACACACTGATAAAGTGCCTGAATGGGAAGAACTTGCTGCACTTGCCTGTGCAGTTCAAAATATGGCATTAACTGCCGAGGCCCTAAATGTGGGTGCCTATTGGAGTTCGCCTGGAATGATTGCAGATTTGAAGGATTATCTTAACTTAGGGGAACAGGAAAAATGCTTTGGGCTTTTTTATATGGGATACCATAATGAAGAACCGCGCGAGGCAATACGTACTCCAATTGAAGATAAGATTAAATGGATAGAATCATAATTTATGCAGGGCATTAAAGCGACATTATACCGACTTTGTTTAAATTTTATAGAACAAAGAATTCAGACTGCTGAAGTTGCATTGCAGCAGGCACGCGAAGCCAGTAATGATGATACTAAAAGCAGTGCTGGTGATAAATATGAAACCAGCAGAGAAATGATGCAACAGGATATAGATAGAAATAAACGCCTACTTATAGATGCGCAGGACAACTTAAGGCTGTTAAAGATTATTGAAGTAAATCATGAATCTGAAATTATAAAGCATGGCAGTTTAGTATATACCAATAACGGCGCTTTTTACATCAGTGTTAGTGCCGGTCAACTCACAGTTGATGGCAGGGCTATATTCGCTATTTCCCCTTCATCGCCCATTGGCAAATTGCTTTTGGATAAGAAGAAGGGGGATGCCTTTGACTTTAATGATAAGAGATTTGTAGTTGAAGCTGTTGCTTAAACTATTTAAAACTCTTATTTATACTTTGATAAAGGTTCTTAGCCGTATATCTTCCAGGATCAATAATGCGACGGATGGTGAAAAGCGGATTTGTCTCATCTCTTTTTGTAGATAAGATGAAAGCTGCTTTAAAACCATGCTCCTTTAGTTTGTGCAAAGTTTCTGGTTTCCAAACACCATATGGATAAGCAAAATATTCTACCTTTTTACCTGTAATGGTTTCCAGTGTTTTGGTGGGTTTATCTATTTGTATTTCCCAATCCTCATCTGTAAACTGGGTGAAGTTTTTATGGTTCCAGGTATGGCTTGCAATAACATGACCTTCGTTTGATAAGGTTTTTATCTGCGCTTTGCTCATATATCTGGGCCTTCCAATAGATACGGTCATGATAAAGAAAACACCTTTAAAGCCATATTTTTTTAGCTCAGGCGCAGCAACAGTAAACTGATCCAGATCAGTATCGTCAAAGCTTATAATAATTGGCTTTTCCGGAAGTTTAGTTCCATAATTCAGGTAATCATAAAGCTGATCAGGTAAAATGGTATGGTACCCACTATCAGCCAGCATTTTTATATGCTGCTTAAAATTTGCCGGAGGAATAATGTCGTCATGAGCACGTTTGGAATCACTTGCTTTCCAGTCTCTGATCTGATGATAACAAAGAACAGGTACTTCCTTTCTGCTCAAAATCTCAGCAGCAGTAGCTTCCTTTTTAGGTGCGTCGTTTGCTTCAACAGTGTCTTTGTCCGAATTTACTGAAGTGGAACTGGTTTTACTTTGACCAGAGTTTGTACATGCCGATGCTAACAGCATTAAACCCGCCGCCAAATTTAGAAATAATTTCATTAGAAGCTTTTTACAATGCTGTTATGAAGGGTTTTTGGGCTCCAGTAACCACTGGCAATAATTCTTCTTACCGTATATAAAGGATAATTCTGGTCACGTTTATCAGCAAGTGAGAAGGCCATTCTAAATCCACGTTTTTTTAACTCAGGGAAGCCTTCAGCATTCCATAGTCCAAATGGATAAGCAAATTCCGTCATCTTTTTGCCTGTAATTTCTTCAAGCTTCTTTGTTGGTTTATCCAGTTGCTCTTCCCAATCCTTTCCTTGGTATTTTTTGAAATTTTTATGGTCATAAGTGTGACTGCCAATTATATTTCCATCATCAGAAAGTTGTTTTATCTGCTCTTTGGTCATATAATCAACAAACTTGCCTTTGCGGCCAATAGAAACAGTCATAATAAAATATACTGCTTTAAAGCCATACTTTTTAAGGGTAGGAGCAGCAATAGTAAACTGATCCATATCTGTATCATCGAAAGTAAACATGATAGGTTTGCTTGGCAACGGGGCCCCTGTATTTAAATAGGCATATAACTGATCTGGCAGTATAGAATGATAACCACTATCCGCAAGCATTTTAACCTGATCTTTAAAGTTTTGTATTTCAACAATGTAATCTTTTCCTACTTTTCCATCAGTTGGCTTCCAGTTACGCACCTGGTGGTAGCATAGAATAGGCACCTGTTTACGGGCAAGTATAGTTTTGGCATCAGCAACTTTAATTTTGCTTATATCAATTTTCTCTGCCTGAACTTCTTCCTTTGATAGGGTTTGGGTTAAAGTGTCCTTAACATCTGCATTGTCAGTGTTAGTTTGCGATTTTGACTGGCAACTGGCGGTAAAAATTGCCGCTGCAGCCAATAAAGGTAGAAGGTGCTGTTTCATCTATAAAAATTTATGGCAAAACTATGAAATCAATGGCTATTTTAATGCATTAACTATCATATTTATTACAATTAAAGATTCATCCTTCTTTAGTATTAATCAATAATTTAGCCGTTTTAATTAACAGTTCAAATGAAGAAACTTTACATTGTATTTTTATTGCTTATTAGTGTAGGTTTTAGTGCCGTTTCGCAGACTAAAACTTTTACAATAACAGAAACCACAACTCAGGCGCCAAAAGCAAATTATCAGCTTGCTTCCCGGTTTTCGCCCAATAAACTTAAAAAACTCATTTATTCAACCACTGTTGATCCGCATTGGTTAAAATTAAGTAACCGTTTTTGGTATGAATACGAAACACCAAACGGTAAGCTATGGTATTTGGTTGATCCGGTTGCAAAAAGTAAAAAGCAGATATTTGATAATGCAAAGCTTGCTGCAGAAATTACTACAGCCATTCGTGATCCTTTTGATGCACAGCATCTGCCTTTAGAAAATCTTAAGTTTTCTAGCGATGAAAAACAAATCAGTTTTGAAGTAAAAAGTACCATTGATGAATTGAAAAAAGACCGCAAGGATAAGAAAGATGCTGACTCTATGCAGAAGAAAGTGTTCTTCTTTAACTATGATATTGCAAGTGCAAAACTTACTGAGGTTCCTAATTATAGCAAGCCTAAAGCAAAGCCTTCATGGGGTTCAGTAGCGCCAGATTCTTCGGCAATCATTTTCAGTAGAAACTACAACTTGTACTGGATGGATAAAGAAAACTATAAAAAGGCGGTTAAGAATGAAGAGGATAGTACCATAGTAGAGCATCAGTTAACAAAAGACGGTGTTAAGTTTTATTCTTACGGCAGTGATGGTGATGGAGAAAACAATGAAGAACAGGAGAAAAATAATAAAAAGAGACGCAGAGCCTATGTGCTATGGTCGCCAAATTCTAAATACTTTGTATTAGACAGGACAGATTCCCGTAAGGTTAAAGACCTTTGGGTGGTAAACAACATTACAGCCGGCAGGCCTACATTAGAGACCTATAAGTATCAGATGCCAGGTGAGCCTGATGCTCCGATTGATGAGCTTCTTTTATTCAATTTTGCCAGCAAAACTTTTAAAAAATTAAATACAGCTGCTTTTAAAGATCAGAGTGTATCTGTATGGGGGGCACCCTCTTTAAATAAAGATCGTGATAATGAATTCAGGCCTTCAATTTGGCTGGGTAATAATAGTAAAATCTATTTCTCGCGGACCAGCAGAGATCTTAAACGAGTTGATGTATGTACTGTTGATATCAATACCGACGTAGTAACTCCGGTAATTGACGAGCGTTTTAATACCTACGTTGAAATTAACCGTCCGGGTCTGGTAAACGATGGAAATGAAATTATTCATTGGTCTGAAAGGGATGGCTGGGCACATTTTTACCTGTTTGATGGCAATGGTAAATTAAAAAGTCAAATCACAAAAGGTGCTTTTCATTGCGAGAGTATTGTAAATATCGACGAAAAAAACCGGGTATTATATTTTACAGCAAACGGCCGTGAGGCTAAAGAAGATCCTTATTACCTGCATTTATACCGCATTAATTTTGATGGATCTGGAATTAAGCTCCTGAACCCTGGAGATTTTGATCATGCTGTAAACATGAACGATGAGAATAAGTATTTCATAAATAACTTTTCAAGGGTTAATACAGTGCCAAAATCGGTACTGATGGACAATACCGGTAAAAAGATTATGGATCTGGAAACTGCTGATCTTTCATTATTAATGGCTACCGGCTATAAATTTCCTGAGCCATTTAAAGTTAAGGCCGATGATGGTATTACAGATATTTATGGGGTAATGTACAAACCCTTTAATTTCGACCCGGCTAAAAAATATCCGATCATAGAGTATGTATATCCCGGTCCTCAAACAGAGGCGGTTAATAAGTCGTTTGGTAAAAGTATGGATAGAACCGACCGTTTGGCACAGTTTGGTTATGTGGTAATTACGGTTGGTAACAGGGGAGGAAATCCAGCAAGATCTAAATGGTACCATACTTATGGTTACGGAAATCTTCGTGATTATGGTTTGGCCGATAAAAAGGCAGCTGTGGAACAACTAGCCGATAGGTACTCGTATATCGATGCCAGCAAAGTTGGTATTACCGGTCACTCGGGTGGTGGTTTCATGTCTACAGCCGCAATGCTTGTGTATCCTGATTTCTTTAAGGTTGCCGTTTCTAATGCAGGAAATCATGATAACAGTATTTATAACAGGTGGTGGAGCGAAAAACACCATGGTGTAAAAGAAATCGTTTCTGCCAAAGGCGATACCACATTTAAATACAGTATTGATAAAAACCCTGACCTTGCTAAAAACCTGAAAGGTCATTTAATGCTGATGACAGGCGATGTTGATAATAACGTACATCCGGCAAATACCATTAGGGTAGCTAATGCTTTAATGAAAGCTGGTAAAAGATTTGAGTTTGTTATTATACCAGGACAACGCCATGCCTTTGGTGATTTAACTGAATATGCTTTCTGGAAACTTGCAGATCATTTTAATAAATATCTGATTGGCGATTTCTCTCAGTCTGACCAGGTTAATATACTGGAGATGGATAGAGAGATAGAACAGAAAAAATAAACAAAAAGGGCGGTTGCAATTTGTAACCGCCCTTTTTGTTTATAATGTGAGTTTTATTTTATGCCCAGTTTACCTTTTAATTCCTTTGTAAGCGCCGCTTTTGGTACTACAAGGCTTACGGTGTTAATTGCAAAATAAGGTTCAGATACTTCTATGTAACCTTTAAAAGGCCCAACATCTCCCCATGAGTTTTTAACTTTGAAGAACACCTTGCCATTTGCCGATTGTTCCATACCAATAAGATGCATCAGGTGATCATCCTGAGTGGTTAAATTCTCATACAATTGCTGGCGCAACTCAGGTGTGTAGGCAATTTCTTTTATATCAGGGTTTAATTCAGCTTGTTTAGCATCTGCGGTATCAGCAAATAACATTGCATAGCCTTTTTGCTGCTGAAAGTTTCTGCTGCTTACGTCAGCATCCCACATAATGGTATAGCCATTTTTTACAGCAGTAGTTGTCATAGTTACCATTTCCGCCAATGGAAGGTTGTAAAACGATCCGTTAGCAAAATTATCAGGTGCTTCCAAAACAAACTGGCTATAATAAGGGTGGTGAGTAAAAGAAGTAATGTTTACATAATCGTCAGCATCAAACTTTAATACATCTTTAGCAAAGGTTTTTGCAGTATAGCTTTTGCCTTTGTAGTCAAAATTAGTAGGTGGAACTCCAATTTTTTCATCAAGGATTTGCTCATAGCCTTTTAACCAGTCATTATCAAGAGGGCGTTTTTTAAGTACGCCATCAAGGTATGTTTTTAATGCAGTTTCCAGTCCGGTGTGGTTAGGTATTTCGCCGCTTAAACCCTGAAAAGCTTCTTGCGGCATTGCGCCATAAAGAGATATAGCACGTACCAGATCGTGTCCAAGGCCACCTTCGCCAAACTGTGCTTTCCCCTGACGAAGAATGTAGTTCTTAGCTTTTTCTATGTAAACGTTGCGTGCAGTAAACATTTCTGATAAATTAAGCTCTCCTAAACCTTTACGTATTCCTTCTGATTCGATCAGCGAGGTGGTAGAGTAATTCCAGCAAGTGCCAGACTGGCCTTGGTTTTTAACTGCAGTAGCTGCGTTTTCTTTTATAGGCTTTAATGTATTGTTCTGTGCTTGAGCAGACAAAACAAATCCAAACCCAATTGCAAATAATATAGTTTTTTTCATTTTTGATAAGCTAGTTGGCCAAAAATAGGAAACCATTATGAGTATTTAATAAAAAATTAATCATAAAAAAAGCCCTTGCAAATGCAAAGGGCTCTTTATCTAACCAAATGTAAAGTTTATTAAAAGTGGAACTGGATACCTAATTTAGGTTGGAAAAAGTTAGCTCCAAAGCTGAATGAATCAGAACCGGCACCTTTTATTTTATCGCCGTCACCATTTTCTAAACGGTAGTTGTTGTAACTTAATCCGTTAACTGCAAACTCGATACCGATTTTTTTAGTAGGGAAGAACGCAAAACCCGGAGATAATGCAACACCAATTTCAGTACTAGAGCCAACTTTTTCGCCTACTTTACCTGCAGCATCTACAGCTTTAGCAGTACCGAATTCCATTGGTACAGATAACTGACCGAAGAATTTGAATGATTCAGATAAGTTAGCATAGTAACGACCAAAAGGACTAACTACAAAAGCTTGGTTTTCAAACTTACTAACTGTTTTATCGTAGCTATAACCAACACCAGTACCAACTGCAATGTTATCGCTAACAAAGTAACCTACACTAGGTACAATTGCAAAGCTTGTATTTGATTTTGCACCGTCTGCATCAGATTTATTTGTGTCAAATGCTACGTTACCACCAACAATAATTTTTCCTTTTTCAGTTTGTGCCTGGGTAGTAAATGCTAATGCAGAAACTGCAACTAATGATAATAATAATTTTTTCATTTTCTTATTTTTTAATTTATAATCTGGCCAGTCGCTAGTTTTTATATTCTGACCATTTACGTTCTATAGTCAACACCTGTGCCAAACATAATCTGCTTTATTTTGCTTGAATCACAATTTTTTATAACTCGTTAATTAATAGTGAAATAAAAATTGTAAAGCGTTTCAATATTATTTTAGGGTGACAATCAACTATAAATTGTCATTTAATTCCCATGAAAATATATAGTCGATCTGACTATTATTGTATAATTGTCAGTAATTATTAGGGCATTCTGGCAGAATTTAAGTCAGGTTATTCTAGATGCACGACAACTTTAATATTGCTTTCAGCAAAAAAATATACATTCATGAAATCATTGTTCCTACTTAAAGTGTTATAACACTATGAGACTATTAATAGAACGAAAACCAATAAAGGTTTATCCTGATCCAAAGCGTGTAATTGCAAGATTCTTTTTTAATGGCGAAGAACGAGCTATTGAGGTAATTAAACAAGTTATGAAGCTTTCCGTTACTGAAGTTTTTGATATTATATCTCCCTTACTTCAGGAATATTCCAAGCGGCACAGGAGCATCACCAAAATCCTGAACAGACATTGCAAAAAGGTAAAGGAGTGTATTGAAGCAGCCGGTTTTGATTATGAAGAACTTGATAAGTACCACAAATTGATCATAGGTTCCTATTTTACTCATGAATATTCTATTGAATCTGCTGCTTTTTTCAATCCATCAATTGTTGATGACCCCGATCAATCTGATTTAGTAGAAGGCGAAAGACGGGTAATTATTAGTTTCAGAGCTGTAGGAGAAGGGCATATTTCTTCAGTAGTTTTTAGAAGAGCGCTCATAGATCGTAATCACGATATTACCGTAATCCCCTCTGGAAATTACATAGATGAGGCAGAAGTAGTAAAAAATGCCATTTATAATAAAAAGCTTTTCCTTAAAAAAGCTGCCGATGCAAAAATAGATCTTGAGGTATTGGATGAAGTGGGTTTAAAATTAGAAGACAAGTTTGATTACGCTACACTGCGCCGACTTATCCTGGATTCCAAAAATCTACAGGAAACAGATCTAAGAAAATTGGAGTACGACAAGGTGCTTTGGTTGTCTGATACCTATCATGAAATTAGCTTTTCCAGAGATACTGATATCTCTGACCGCGTAATTTTTCCCATTTCAGAGTTTGAACGGAAGGGGATAGAGGACGCAAGATTTGTTCGTTTTGTTAAAGACGATGGTACCGTAATTTATTATGCTACCTATACCGCATTTGACGGAGCCATGATTATGCCCAAGCTATTACAAACCACAGATTTTTATGATTTTAAAATCAGTCCACTGCACGGCATAGGGGCTCAGAATAAAAACCTGGCCTTATTTCCCAGAAAAATTAATGGCAAATACGCCATGATGTCGCGTATTGATGGCTTTAATAACTATTTAATGTACTCTGATCGGCTTACCGTATGGGATAACCCAGTTAAACTTCAGGAACCTGAATTTCCATGGGAATTTGTACAGATCGGAAACTGTGGCTCGCCAATTGAAACCGAGGCCGGTTGGCTGGTTATTACCCATGGCGTTGGCCCAATGCGCAGGTATTGTTTAGGAGCCAGCCTGTTCGATTTAAATGATCCTTCTATTGAAATTGGGAGGTTAAAAGAACCATTGGTAATCCCTAATAACGACGAAAGGGAAGGATATGTACCAAATGTATTGTATTCCTGCGGCTCTATTATCCATAATGGAGAATTGATTATCCCTTACGGATTATCAGATTATTGTTCTTCATTTGCCGGAGTTAAAATAGACATATTGCTCCAAAAACTTAAGGGCAGTATAAGCTAATCTGAATGTTCATTAATTAAAAAGCTTGTTTTTGAGCTGCGGTAAGGTCACTGCTCTGAATAAATTCGTATTCAGATTCCAATGCTTTTAACACAATCAGATGCGATATCCAATAAGCCAAGGTGCTCTCTGCTCCCTGGTTTCTATTTACACCAAAAGTTTGTAAGCCATCGCCACAACCCTTGGTTTCATAATCATACAATGGAATGTGCAAAGAGTTCTCACCTAAAAACCATTGGTAGCTTAAGTACATCTGTTTTATATAAGTTAAGTCGCGGGTAATCTCGTATGCCTTAAAATATACCATTACCATACCCATAATTTCAATTGCCTGCTGGTCGTAAATAGCCATTTGTGCGCTATCTTTATATAGCCAGCCATCATTACCTACAGGATTTAAATACCCTTTTATTAAAGTTTTTTGGGTAAGATACTCCAAACTTTCAAATGCAATTTCTTGTGATTCAGGATCTTTACTTATCTCGAAATGACACATAAGGGCCAATGGGAGTATTGCATTGTCGTAAGTTAATTTGTTCTCAAACCAATGCCAATGACCATCTTTGTTAGCCTTGTAAGCAGCTTTTAACGGCTCGGCAAGTTGATTTAGCTGACTTTTAATTTGCTCATTATAAGGATGCGCATTCATAAAATGAGTTAACCCAATCATTGTATTTGCAATTCCTCTTAAATGAGTTAACTTATTGAAATGAGGAACAGATTTAAGAAATAACTCCTTTCCAAATTCGCGATAGGAATTATTAGGAGCATTGTTAATTAAATATCCTAATGCCCAGATGGTTCTGCCAAAAGAATCTTCTGAGCCAACTTCGTCCAGATATTCCCTTTTAAAACTTAAAAAATTCCTGAAACTGCCATCTTCGCATTGCATGTACTGGATGTAACTTAAATAAATAGGCAGTAAATCTAAAGCAGCCTTACTTTTATTTTGCTGGTAAGCAAGAATAGTTAATGTAAGGGCTCTGGAGTTATCGTCCAGGCAATATCCCTCTTTCAGATTTGGTATCCCATATTTGGCATGTTGCACAATACCGGTGTCATCCGTTAAGCGTTGTATATGTGCAAGGCTAAAAGCAGGCATCATGTCTGGGTCAATAATAGGCTTATTGCTAACATCTTTATCTGCCAGAAATTTAGAAATAGCCTCTTCCAGCACATCTATAAAAACCTCTCCCGTAGTTGGCCAGCGCAAGTGTAATCCATATTCATATGCGTTGGATCTTAACTGATTCAATTTTTCATCGCTCTCAAACAATTCGTTTACAGCTCCGGCAAGCCCATTCGCATCCTTAAAGTCAAATAACCTTCCACGATGGTCTGCAAGTAATTCCTGAGCATGCCAATAAGGGGTTGATAATATAGCTGTTCCCGCACCCATGGCATATGAAAGCGTTCCGCTGGTAATTTGCGCTTCATTTAAATAGGGGGTAATATATAAGTCGCAAGCCGTCAAATAATCGAATAGCTCCTCTTCTGATACAAATTTATTAATGAAGGTAACATTGTTTTCAACATTCAGCTTCCGCGCAAGCTTCTTTAAACCATCCCTGTATTCCTCTCCCGAGTTGCGGATCACACCCGGATGTGTGGTTCCTAAAATAACATACATTACATCCGGATTTTTAGCCACTATTTGTGGCAAAGCCTCAATAACCGTTTCCAGCCCTTTATTTCTGCTGATCAGGCCAAAAGTAAAAAGTACCTTTTTGTTTTTGAAAGCCAGCGTGTTTTTTACCGGATTAATTTTTTTAGGTTCAAGATCCGGAACCCCATGCTCAATCAGCTGAATCTTATCAAATGGAATTCCATATATGCTGGTCAGAAAACCAACAGCCCTATGGCTCATTACAATAATCCTTGAAGAATATTTTGCCACCTCCCGTAAAATGGTAAGCTGCATATAATCCGGATCTCTTAAAATAGTATGGAAAATTGTAATAAGTGGCTTCTGAAGCCTTGCAATAAGCGGCAGAATATAAACACCACTTTCGCCTCCGTAAATGCCATATTCATGTTCTAAAATACAAACATCTGCAATGCTGGTATTTATGTAATCAGCTGCGCGGATATAATCTTTCTGATTTTCCTGTCTAATTACGTATTTAACCTCTTTGGGGTACTCATAATCATTTAAAGAATCTGAATCGTTCATTGCCACTACAAAGCTGTCTTCAGATACTATTTTTTTATTCAAACCAATCGCTTTTAACAGGTTATTACTGAAAGTAGCGATGCCACACTCCCGGGGCGGGTAAGAGGATATATAAGCAATTTTCATGATTACAAAAGAGTTGATGCTTATATAACAATATTAAAGAAAGGAATGTTCTGTAGTTTTTTATTTTATTTATGAAATTTATAAAAATGTTAAACAAAAAAGAGGATGACTACGCTGTAACCATCCTCTTTTTTGTTTATTGAAATGTTATTTGTTGTTTAGAAAAACAAACTTATGATCGAACATGTCCAGTTTAATTTTGCTGTCTTTATCGATCTTGCCTGCAAGAATTTCTTTCGACAACTCATTAAGGATACGTTTCTGAATAACGCGTTTTAATGGGCGTGCACCAAACTGAGGGTCATAACCTAATTCCGAAAGCCAATCCAGCGCTTCAGGTGTAGCCTCAATATCTATCCCCATTTCTGCCAAAGTATCCTGTACATGTTTAAATTGCAATGTAACAATGTCTCTAAGCTCGTTGCGGTTAAGCGGAGTAAACATAATCAGCTCATCTATACGGTTCAAAAACTCTGGTCTTATTGTTTGCTTTAACAATTCAAACAACTCGTTCTTGGTTTTGGCAATTACCTCTTCTCGGTTTTCATCATTAAGCTCTTTAAAATTATCCTGTATCAGATGCGACCCAATGTTCGATGTCATAATGATGATGGTATTTTTAAAGTTTACAACCCTACCTTTATTGTCAGTTAACCTTCCATCATCCAATACCTGCAGTAATATATTAAATACATCAGGATGCGCTTTTTCAATCTCATCAAGCAATACAACCGAATAAGGTTTTCTGCGCACTGCTTCAGTTAGCTGACCACCTTCATCGTATCCAACATATCCCGGAGGCGCTCCAATTAATCTTGAAACCGCATGGCGCTCCTGGTACTCACTCATATCTATCCTGGTCATGGCATTTTCATCGTTAAACAGAAACTCTGCCAATGCTTTGGCTAATTCCGTTTTACCAACACCGGTTGTACCAAGGAATATGAATGATCCTATTGGTTTGCGTTTATCCTGTAAACCAGCCCTTGAACGACGGATTGCATCAGATATCGCTTCAATAGCCTCGTCCTGTCCTGCAACACGTTTATGCAACTCATTTTCAAGATTCAATAACTTATCACGCTCACTCGAAATCAGTTTAGTAACCGGAATTCCGGTCCATCTGCCCACTACACCAGCAATATCATCAGCAGTTACCTCTTCTTTAAGCATTCTGCTTTCGCTTTGCATGCTTTCCAATTCAGCTTTCAGTTTTTCAACATTATCCTGAGCTTCCTTTATTTTGCCATAGCGTATTTCTGCTACCTTGCCATAATCACCCGCACGTTCTGCCTGTTCAGCCTCAAGCTTATAATTTTCTATTTGTTCAAGTTCATTGTTAATATTATCTACCAAGTCCTTTTCACCCTGCCACTTTGCTTTTATCTCGTCACGCTCGGCCGACATATTGGCAATTTCTTCACCAAGAGCCTTAACTTTTTTGCTGTCATTCTCTCTTTTAATGGCCTCGCGTTCAATTTCCAGTTGCATGATTTTGCGGTTTAGCTCATCAACCTTTTCAGGTACACTATCCATTTCCAAACGTAGTTTAGAAGCAGCCTCATCCATTAAATCGATAGCTTTATCTGGTAAAAACCGATCAGAAATGTAACGTTGCGACAATTCTACCGCTGCAATAATGGCCTCATCTTTAATCCTCACTTTATGGTGGGTTTCATATCTTTCCTTTAATCCACGAAGGATGGAAATTGCATCCTGTGTATCAGGCTCATCCACCATAACTTTTTGGAAACGACGCTCAAGGGCCTTATCCTTTTCTAAATATTTTTGATATTCGTCTAGTGTAGTTGCGCCTATCGCACGTAATTCTCCGCGGGCTAGGGCAGGCTTAAGGATATTTGCCGCATCCATAGCGCCATCGCCACCACCGGCGCCAACCAACGTATGGATCTCATCTATAAACAAAATAATGTCGCCATCACTATGGGTAACCTCTTTAACTACCGCTTTCAGGCGTTCTTCAAATTCCCCTTTGTATTTGGCACCGGCAATTAATGCACCCATATCAAGCGAGTAAACTGTTTTTGTTTTCAGGTTTGTAGGCACATCACCCTTAATAATCCTGAAAGCAATACCCTCAGCAATGGCGGTTTTACCTACACCGGGCTCACCAATTAATATTGGGTTGTTTTTGGTACGTCTGGAAAGAATTTGAATTACCCTCCGAATCTCTTCATCACGACCAATAACCGGATCCAGCTTGCCAGATTCGGCATATTCATTAAGGTTGCGCGCATATTTATTAAGCGCATTATAAGTTGCTTCGGCATTCTGACCGGTAACATGACTATCGCCTCTTAAAGCAATAATTGCTTTTTTAAGGTCCTTTTCATTTACACCCTGATCTTTTAAAAGCTTTGATGTGTTATCGTTAACAGACAGAATACCTAATAAAAGATGTTCTACCGACACAAACTCATCTTTAAATTCTTTTAGGTACGATTGTGCTTTTTGCAAAGCAGAATTGGTACCCGAGGCTAAATAAGCATTACTGCCACTAACTTTTGGAAATTTCTCTATCTGACTATCTAATTGTTGAGTCAGCACATTAATATTTACATTTAATTTTTTTAAAACGTACGAAACTACGTTTTCATCAACAGTAAGCAAACCCTTTAACAGGTGTGCCGTTTCAATAGCTTGTTGCTGATTGCCCTGGGCTATTTCAGAAGCCTGTTGAATTGCTTCCTGGGCTTTTATAGTAAAGTTGTTGAAGTTCATGTCAGCAATTAAACAAAGTAAATGCCATCTTAGTTTTTAGTTATTAATCGGAAATTTTGTCGGTTCTTTTTTATTTAAACTGTATAATTGTCTGATAAATAACATGTTGTAATGAAAAAATGTCTGATACTAAGATTTGTGATTTAATTTTCCGTCATTTGTAATAACTACCTTTTTCATAAAATGCTGACTCCGCTAGATGATTTTTATTTGCAAAAAGATGAGCCCCTAAGGGGTTGTTTACTTGCGTTAAAAGATTATCTATTGGCTTTTGATAAAAATATTACCCCTGAATGGAAATATAAGCTACCATTTTTTTACTACAAAGGAAAAATGTTTTGCTATTTATGGATTCATAAAAAATATCACAAACCTTACATAGGTATTGTAGAAAGCAAGCATATCGATCATCCTGATCTGATTATTGAAAAAAGGGCCAGAATGAAAATAATGTTGATAGATCCTAATGAGGATTTACCAATTGACACGATGAACGATATATTAAAACAGGCGCTTGCCCGATACTAAATGAAGGAATTTATACGATTATACTTAGATGCTTACCGTGGGTTATCTACCCCGGCATGGATGCTTGCCCTGGTTATGCTTATAAACCGAAGCGGAGCAATGGTAATCCCTTTTCTAGGAGTTTACATGATCAATCACCTTCATTTCTCTTTAGAAGACACAGGAATGGTATTAAGCTGTTTTGGCTTGGGAGCCGTTTCTGGAAACTTTTTAGGTGGCTGGCTTACCGATAAAGCAGGGCATTTTAAAGTACAGTTGATCAGCTTAATTTTAACAGTACCAATGTTTATTTTGCTGCCCGAGCTAGATACAGTTGTAAAGCTTGCCATTGGGGTTTTTGCTTTGAGTCTGGTATCTGAAACATTCAGGCCCGCAAACTCAGTTTCTATCGCCTATTATTCAAAACCAGATAATGTTATCAGGTCATTTTCGCTAAATAGAATGGCCCTGAACCTTGGCTTTTCAATAGGCCCTGCATTAGGTGGTTTCTTAGCGGCCATATCGTATGCGTTCTTGTTTTATGGCAATGCAGTAGCCGCACTTTTATCAGCTACGCTGTTTTTTATCTATTTCCGAAACCGTAAAGGCAACGAGAAAAAGAAAAGTGAAGTGGCAGAAGAAAACGAAGATCAAGTTAGTATATCTCCCTATAAGGATGTGCCGTTTATGCTTTTTAGTGTACTTTCCTGCATCTTTGCCATTTGCTTTTTGCAGTTATTGAGCACACTTCCATTATATTACAGAAACGTGTACAAAATGACAGAGGCCGAAATAGGAGTTATACTGGCCTTTAGCGGTTTAGTGGTATTTTCGCTCGAAATGCTGGTGGTTCACATTGCCGAAAAGAGATTTACCTCGAGAACGGTAATTGTGGCAGGTACAGTAATGTGTGCCGTATCATTCCTGATTTTGAATCTGGCCAAAGGAATTCCGGTGCTTTACCTGTCTATGTTTGTAATTTGCCTGGCCGAGATTCTGGCCATGCCCTTTATGGCTACCGTTACCTTGCAAAGATCATCAATAAAAAAGAGAGGTGCCTACATGGGTATTAATGCCTTGTCGTTTTCTGTAGCCCATATATTTTCGCCTCTGGTAGGTACAAAGGTTGCTGCCGCATTTGGTTTCGAAACTTTATGGTGGGGTACTGTTGCTGCTTTAACCATTGCATCGGTAGGGTTTTATTTTGTAATGAAACAAATGAAGTTATCAGCATAATGTCATTCTTTATTTATTAATAGGAATATCGGGAAAAGTCGATATAACTTTGTGCTATGGATCAGTTAGAGATTTTTAAAGCACTATCAAATAAAACAAGATTGCAGATTTTGCAATGGCTTAAAGAGCCGGAAAAACATTTTCCGCTACAAGAGCATGCCGCTTTTGATGAGGTAGGGGTTTGCGTGGGCCAAATACAACAAAAGGCGGGTTTAACCCAGTCTACCGTTTCAGAATACCTGTCAATACTCCAAAAATCAGGACTGCTTGAATCTACCCGACTTGGGCAATGGACTTATTACAAACGTAATGAAGAGGCCTTTGCTGCACTAAGCAATATCATTAAATCAGAAATATAGCATTTATTAAAATACAATAATATGAGTACAGAAACTTTGTTCAGACCATTTAGTTTAAAATCATTAAATATAAAAAACAGAATAGTAATGGCACCGATGACGCGTTCATTCTCGCCAGGAGGAGTACCAACAGCTGATGTTGCTGCATACTATTCAAAAAGAGCGGCCGGAGAGGTAGGCTTAATCCTTTCAGAAGGAACAGTTATTGATCGTGTTTCATCATCAAATGATCCTAATATCCCCCATTTTTATGGAGATGCAGCATTAGCAGGATGGAAAGACGTTATTAATGGTGTTCACCATGCGGGTGGTAGCATGGGCCCACAAATATGGCATATGGGTATAATGGACAATCATCATTCCGGCTGGGTGCCTTCAGCACCTTTCGAAGGTCCGTCTGATCTGAACAGGCCAGGCTTTTCGAATGGGGTAGCCATGACCGAAGAGGATATTGAGGCAGCCATTAAAGCTTACGGAAAGGCTGCAGCAGATGCTAAAAGACTAGGTTTTGATTGTGTTGAGTTACATGGTGCCCATGGTTATTTAATTGACCAGTTTTTCTGGGATGGAACCAATAACCGTACGGATAGCTATGGTGGTAAAACATTAGCTGAACGCACTAAGTTTGCTGTAGAGGTTATTAAAGAAGTAAGAAGACAGGTAGGCGAAGATTTTACTATAATTTTAAGATTATCGCAATGGAAACCATCTGATTATAATTTGCAGCTGGCCAAAACTCCATTAGAAATGGAGCAATGGCTGCAACCTTTGGTTGATGCCGGAGTAGATATTTTTCACTGTTCACAACGTCGTTTCTGGGAACCTGAATTTGAAGGTTCTGATCTTAATTTTGCAGGATGGGCTAAAAAAATTACAGGAAAAGCAACAATTACTGTAGGATCTGTTGGTTTATCAGGAGAGTTCCTTGCAGCATTTAAAGGCGAAAGCTCTGAGCCAAGTTCTTTGGAAGAATTAATAAGAAGAATGGATAGGGGAGATTTTGATTTGGTTGCTGTAGGCAGACCACTACTTGCTGATGCCAAATGGGTGCAAAAAATCCGCGATGAGCGTACTGCTGAATTAAAGGGATTTTCAAGAGAAGCATTAATGCAGCTGTTGTAGTTATCCTGCTTAATCTGTTGCCTTGTTGCCTATACCATTTCCTCACATAGTTCACACCTTCTACACACATCCTTCACAAAAAGGTACCTGTTTGTGTATTTGGTGTGAAGGATGTGTGAAGAAGGTGTGAAGAAACACTAATCTTGTGAAGAACTGCGCTATTTCGAAATGATAGGGAAGTGCTGAAAATAAAAAAAGCTGGCCATATGGCCAGCTTTCGGACGATTATTAAGGGTATACTACCTGCAACAAGTGCAAGTATGTATTATTTTAATACTTCAGCTAATCTTTCTGTCTGATGATCAGCAAGGCTTTGCAAAGGTTTTGCAGCCAGCATTTTCATCATCATATTAAGATCTGCAGAGATAATATGTTTTGCAATAGTTCCACCGTTACCATTATCAGTTACGGTCCATTTTAATTCAACATCAAAAGGAGGTTTTTCTGTAGGTATTGCAATTAATTCTTTGTTTTCTATACGCTCAGATACTTTAATGGCCAATTTAGCCATGTTCTGAATAGTAAAACTGGCTTCGTCTGTTGTAGAAGACCAATTGTAAATATGCTCGGGCATTAACTGCTGATGATTATTCAGATCAGCTAAAAATGCATATACCTTTTCAATCGGCAGGTTTAATTCTACCGAACTTTCAATAACTGTCATTATAATATTAAGTTAATTGTTCTAATTCTTTCCCCCAGTCAGAAGGATTTCTACGCCATTTAGCAAGCAAGTCTACATCGTTTTGTGCAATGAAGCTATGCTCAGCTGCATATTCTATTAGGGTATTGTAGTTAGAAAGTGTAGAGAAACGGCATTTTGCTTCTTTGAAGTTTTCTTCTGCCAGATCAAAGCCATAAGTAAAGATGGCAACTAACCCTGCAACAGAAAGGCCTGCGTTTCTTAAGGCTTCAACAGCCTGAAGACTGCTTTTTCCTGTCGAAATTAAATCTTCTATAACCACAACGCGTTGTCCTTCAACTATTTCTCCTTCAATTAAGCTTCCGGTTCCGTGCTCTTTTGCTTTTGACCTAACATAAGCGAAAGGTAAACCAAGCTCCTGAGCAACCAATGCACCCTGAGGTATACCGGCAGTTGCAACACCAGCAATTAAATCAACAGAACCATATTCTTCCTGTATCAACTGCGTAAGCTTTTGTCTGATGTAAGTTCTAACAGAAGGATGGGAAAGTGTGATCCTATTGTCACAATAAATAGGCGATTTCCAACCCGATGCCCATGTAAATGGATTATTAGGTTGTAACTTTATTGCTTTTATTTGTAATAAAAATTCAGCTACCTTTAATTCAATATCACTTTTATTATACATGGCCCAAAATTACAGAATTTATATCAACGATAACACTTTGTTTATAGCAGATTTAATGCCTAAACAGGTTAAGAAGATCCAACAGATTGACATACAGGATTTTGATTTCGAAATATTCTACAAAAATTTAGCAAGAGTATCTGGAAAAGACTATATTTTGCTAGACGCTGACCCTAAAAAATTGTTTAAGAAGATTAAGAAGAGCTGCGAACTTATTAAAGCAGCAGGCGGTTTGGTTAAGAACGCCAAAGGCAATTATCTTTTTATTTTTAGAAATAAAAAGTGGGATTTACCTAAAGGGAAGGTAGAAAAAGACGAAAAAATGAAGGATGCAGCGCTTCGCGAAGTAGAAGAAGAGTGCGGTGTTAAAATTTACACTAATGATGAGAAATTGTGTAAAACTTATCATGTTTATTCCCTTGATACCAGGTTGGTGCTTAAGAAAACCAATTGGTACAGTATGACTGTTAAAGGAGAACCTAAACTGATTCCTCAAAAAGAAGAAGGAATAACCAAGGCCAGCTGGTTAAGCAAACTGGAACTTAATCAGGTATTGAAAAATACTTATCCCTCTATTGTACAGGTATTGGACGTTGGTGGACTTTTAGATAATAAACTGGTAGTAAAACCAGCTTTACAGGCTATAAAAAAGGTATAGCCTGCTGCGGTAAAAACTTACTTACATCGCCATTGTTACGCAGAATATCGCGTACAATGGTTGAGCTTATTGCCGAATACTCTGGTTTACTTAAAATAATTATTGTTTCTACTTCGGGCATCATAGTCTGATTGATTTGTGCAATTGCTTTCTCGTACTCAAAATCAGAAACAGAACGTACACCTCTAACCATGTACTGCGCGTTTATTAGTTTACAGAAATCAACTGTAAGGCCTTCGTATAGTTCTACTTCTACTTTTGGCTCTTGCTCAAAAACTTTTTTTACAATTTCTTCACGTTTATCTGCCGAAAGGAATCCTTGTTTGGAGCTATTTAGGCCAATACCCACTACTATTTTATCAAATAATGGCAGGGCGCGTTTTAAAATATCTACGTGAGCTATCGTGATTGGGTCAAATGAGCCCGGAAATAGTGCAATTTTCATACTTAAATATACTAATTGGGGGCTTTTTCAAAAAAACTAAATGAAGAGTTACCATATCTTCTGGTTTCGGTATAACCCGGTTGGTTGTTTAGCTTTAATAACGATGGATGCTCTACTATAAGCAAACCATTATCTGTTAACAGGTTATTTTTCATTACCAGTTCCGGAATTAATGGTATAGTTGGCAAATTGTAAGGAGGATCCGCAAAAATAATCTGGTAGGATTTTGTATGACTTTGCAAAAACTTAAACACATCGGCTTTTTGCACATCAATTTCATTTAGCTTATATTTTTCGATAACAGATTTTACCCAATAAACGCAGCCTGAGTGTTTATCAACCGCGGTTACATGCTCAATTCCTCTTGATGCAAATTCGAAACTGATATTTCCTGTTCCGCAAAACAAATCGAGAACGGTACAGCTATCAAAATCGTAAGTATTGTAAAGTATATTAAAAAGGGCCTCTTTAGCCATATCTGTTGTGGGCCTTACCGGAAGGCTTTCGGGTGCATTAAAGCGAATACCCTTTAGTTTTCCGCCAATTATCCGCATTGGTCAAGAGCTAATAAGCTGCTGTAATAATGAGCAGGCATGTCATCTAATATTTTATTGTCGGCTTTGTTTCCTGTTGTAGAGGTGAAGTTTATTGCATTGAAATATTTTTCAATGCATTTGTATTGGCCATCTCCTTCGTTAATAATTCCGCTTAGATGGATATTGGTGTTTAAGGCATCAATATTTAGCTGGTTGATTATGAAGAGCAGGTAGTAGTTAAATTCCTCGGTATTTTCGATTTGAAAGTAGTTTTGGAATATCAATTTACCACCATCTGTATATATAGCATTAAATGAGCCTACAGTAAAATCAAGTGTCAGGCTAAGGTTATCATTGTTTTTTGAAAGCTCCAAAACCGGTGCCGCATGATCAAATAACCGGCAGTTTGACAGAGAAATATTTAAACTTTCTTCTATGAACTTGTTTAGCGTAAATATGGATGTGAATCCAAAATTTGCAGAAGGCTGAGTGTAAAGGTTGTTAGATTGTTCTTCGGTAAAGAACTTTGCATAATCATTTAAACTCTGCTCATTGAACAAGTCGTTAGGTATAGCTATTGAATTTTCTGTATGTACCGAAGCCTTAATTTCTTTAAACGGCAAACTTAAATAGCTGTCTGTTCTTAGTTTTTCGGATAGCTGTTTGCTTACATTCTGGCATTCCTGCTGGTCGTATACAGCTTTAAGCTGGTTACTGCTTTTATCTATAATAGCATACGAAAAACTATCGGCAGTAATTTTTATTAACAGGTTGCAGTTTGTTGCGGTATTAGGGTCGAACTCCGGATCAACTAATAATATGCTATTTTTGCTGTTCATATGAACAAAATTAATCCTTTTTTCTATAACATCACCATTGCATATTTGTTAAATGGATAAAGCGTCCCTTATTGCCCAGTCTTATCAATTTACTCCGACAGCAGAACAGTTTACTTTTTGCAGTGAAATGGCCTCCTTTTTATCGAGGCAATTGGATAATCAGTGTTTTATACTGAGGGGCTATGCCGGTACCGGTAAAACTACATCGGTAGCGGCACTGGTAAAAGCATTATCTAAGTTTACTTTGCGTTCTGTATTGTTGGCGCCGACAGGAAGGGCCGCAAAGGTGATGAGCAATTATACCGGCCGAAAGGCATTAACCATCCATAAAAAAATCTATAGAAAAAGAACTGCTGTATCTACAGATATGTCGTTCCAGTTGGCGCCAAACCTGGCCGAACATACATTGTTTATTATTGATGAGGCTTCTATGATTGCCGACGAATGGAACACGCAAACGGGTTCATCTTTTTTAAAGGATCTGATGGAGTTTGTATACAACGGTAAAAATTGCGCAGTTGTTTTTGTAGGTGATACGGCACAGCTGCCTCCGGTTGGAAGTATAGATAGTCCGGCTTTAAATAAGGAATATGTTGCTTCAAATTTTGGGATGCGGGTAACCGCTGTAGAGCTGAAAGAGGTAGTTCGCCAGGAAAAAAAATCAGGAATATTAGCTAATGCTACCATGCTTAGGCAATTGATTAATGCTGACAACGAAACGGATAAGGTTGAACTGCCAAAGTTTATTACTAAAAACTATAAGGATATTTTTAGAATGACTGGCGTAAAGCTGGTTGAGGGGCTGGAGTATGCTTATAATAAGTTCGGGATAGAGAATTCGCTTGTTGTTTGCAGGTCTAATAAATCTGCTAATGTTTACAATCAGCAAATCAGGGCCAGGCTGTTGTACAGAGAAGAGGAGCTGACAGGTGGAGACCAGATTATGGTGGTTAGGAATAACTATTTCTGGTTGCCCGACAACGAATCGGCGGCGTTTATTGCGAATGGAGACATGGCAAGAATACGCAGGGTAAGGGGTATTGAAGAGCGTTATGGTTTCCGCTTTTGCGAAGTACAGCTGGAATTTCTTGATTTTCCGGAGGCTGGCGAAGTTACCTGCAAAGTTATGCTTGATACACTTACTGCCGAAACTCCAAACCTTTCTTATGAACAAAGTAATAAGCTTTTTGAAGGTTTGAATGTTGATTATGCTCATCTTACCAATAAGAAAGAGCGTTTTAATGCAATTAAAGATGATCCGTATTATAATGCGCTTCAAATTAAGTTTGCTTATGCGGTAACCTGCCATAAGGCTCAGGGTGGGCAATGGGATGCTGTATTTGTTGATCAGGGCTATTTAACTGATGAAATGATTGATATGGATTTTTTAAGATGGCTTTATACTGGGGTAACACGGGCAAAAAAAGAATTATTTTTAGTAAATTTTGCACAAAACCTATTTGCTTCTGCTGCCGAAGAGCAATTTTAAATGCTAACCTGAAACTACTGTTATGAGATTTGCTTACTCTATTAAACAAAAAATGAAAATTGCAATGCTGTTATTCTGTATAATGGCTTGTACTATATTGATCAGGTTTTTAGAAGATAAAAGTGTAAAAAGCATGAATGAGTCGTTTGTATCAATGTATAACGACCGCCTTATTCCTGCTACCGACTTGTTTTACGTTGCAGAGAATGCTTATGCAAAGAAATCTATGATTGAGGATTTTTTACATGCTGCTTATGAGCAATCTTTTAATCCGGCTACTTTTAAAGCGCAGCTGGCTTATTATAACAAAGCGATAGATTCTTTAATTAAAAAGTATGAGAAAACTTTTCTTGTTAAGCAGGAAAAAGAAAAGCTGATTGTTTTAAAGGATGGTTTGGAAAGTACGGGGAAAATTGAAAATCAGATTATGGCATTTGCCGATAAAAAAGATATAGCAAGTGCGCGAAAGCTTTATGATCAGGAGGGAAGGGCTTCATCAAAAGGAACAATTCAGAAATTATCTGAGCTAATGAGAATCCAGACCCAGGTTGGTGAGGAGCTAATTAAAGACACGGCTTTTATGGTTTCGGGAAGTAAATTATACTCAACACTGCAGGTTGCATTGGCTATTGTTATCGGTATTTTAATAGTAGGAATCGTTTTTACATCGAATGTTGTAAAAATCAATAATGATAAATTTAACCTTAATTAGTTATTTATTACAGGCTTTTCGATTACAGATTATTATGTTTGTTTCTGCAAAAAGCTACAATATGACATCAATAGCAGCCATTGAATTTAATAATGCTTTCTTTTTCAAGTTTTTAAAATTCGGGGTGGTGGGTTTTTCGGGCCTTATTGTTGATTTTAGTATTACCTATTTTTGTAAAGAAAAGCTCAAAATCCATAAATACATTTCCAATTCATTGGGTTTTATAGTAGCCACAGGTACAAACTACACACTTAACAGATACTGGACTTTTGATAATCATAATCCTGCCACGCTAATTCAGTTTGGTAAGTTTTTTGTGATTTCTTTAGCTGGCCTTGCCTTAAGTAACATGATTATTTATCTGTTGAACGACAGATTGAAATGGAATTTTTATGTTGCCAAGGCTTGTGCAATTGTAATAGTTTCACTGTGGAACTTTTTTGCTAACTATCTTTACACTTTTACCGGATAAACAATATTACAACCAATGCTGCAAACAAAGAAAAGTTCTGAACAGATATTGCTTTTATTTCTGGTTATATGGACTGCACTTAATATTATTCAGGCAGGTTTTGTTGAGGTTCATGCTGATGAGGCTTATTATTGGGTTTATTCCAGATTCCTTGACTGGGGGTATTTTGATCACCCACCAATGGTGGCTCTGTTTATTAAAATAGGAGATGCATTGCTGCCCTCAACATTGGGTTTAAGACTGTTTACTGTTATTACAAGTACCTTATCGGTTTACCTTTTATGGAAAATTGTAAGCCAGTATGCGCAAAATATTAAGCTGTTTATCCTGTTGTTTTCAGGAATAGTGCTTTTTCATGTTTATGGCTTTATAACTACTCCCGATTCTCCTCTGTTCTTTTTTACGGTACTGTTTTTTTATGTGTATCAGCGTTATGAGGCTGAGAATAAGATTAAATGGGCTTTAATATTGGCCCTGGTTATAGCTTGTTTACTGTATAGCAAGTATCATGGTATACTGGTTTTGTTTTTTACCATATTGTCTAATCTGAAACTATTAAAAAGACCCTCTTTTTGGTTTATTGTAGTCATTTCAATAGTTGCCTATCTGCCACATATATTATGGCAGGTTCATAATAATTATCCATCGTTTTACTATCATGTGATAGATCGTTCTGCGGCCTTTTATAAGTCTAGCTTTACCTCTGAATATTTGCTTGCGCAGCTTGCCCTTGCGGGACCTCTTATAGGTTGGTTTTTGTACAGATCGGCAGTGATTTTAAAATCTTCGGACAGCTTTATAAAAGCCATAAAATTTAATTTTTATGGAATATTTATATTCTTCTTATTTAGCACCTTAAAAGGAAGGGTTGAGGCACATTGGACATTGCCTGGCATGTTGTGTCTGTTTATTCTGGCCTACATTGTTATGGCAAGAAAGCCTGTTCCTAAATGGTTTGAGAAATTAGCGATTGTAAATATTGCCTTAATTGTGTTGGTGAGGCTGATACTTATTTTTCCTATTAATGCTTTGATGAAGGTAAATGTTATAGCTTATTATTTTGGAACAGAGAAATGGGCCAAACAAATACATGAAAAAGCAGGTGACTATCCGGTGATTTTTTATAATTCGTTTCAAACTCCATCGAGGTATAATTATTACAACCGGAGCACTAAAGGCTTTAGTTACGATTCGAGATATTACAGGAAAAACCAATATGACATATGGCCTTTAGAGGATAGCCTTAGAAATAAAAGGGCTTATTTTGTAATACCTGATAGCCATGGCAATAAGGTTAAACAAGATACAATTAATACGAGTAAGGGTGTGTTTTATGGATTGTGGATAGATAAGGTAAGGATGTATCAGAAGGTTTCTGTGAATCCTGTTGTAGCTCCTGCAGACTGGAAAAGTGGTGCTGCTGAGACTTTGAAGTTGAAAATAACCAATCCTTATAACGAAGCAATATCATTAGGTAATACAGGTGAAACCTGGAAGTGTTATTTAGAGTATGGGTTTAAAAAGGATGGTGATCTTAGCGAATTTAAGCCCATTGTAGCTGATTTAGAGAATGTTCATATTGGCCCTGGAGAATCTATAGAAATAGAAGGTGTAATACAGGCACCTGCTGAAGCAGGTAAGTATAAGATGATTTTGTCTTTAAGAACCGAACCCTTTTTAGGTGGCAGGAACAGCAATATGATTGGTGTTGAGGTGAGGTAAGGCACTTGTTATGTTCCTGGCAGATTTCGTCATTCTGAATTTATTTCAGAATCCCTCACGTGCTATACTTAGACCTGCTTAAGCGGGATTCTGAAATAAATTCAGAATGACGAACGAACTAGTGTGCGTCGTATATAATTACTTTTTCGAAAAGGCTACGGAATTCATCTAAGAATGCGGTGTGCAGGTGGTGTACCTGATATACATCGTGTCCGGCAAGATCTTCAAAGAGGATGCTAAGTGAAAAGGTATAAGTGGTATCAACAACTGCGCGTTCAATGGGTGCAGGTGTGCCGATATGTAGTGATTTAACAGATTCTACACCGTTAAGGGTTTCCAGACTTTTTCTGAAAGCAACTTTTTGTTCGTCGGTGGTGTCGGCTTTAAGCCAGAATAAAACGTGATGAGCTAGCATATGATATTTTTTTGGTAAATATAAAAAAGAATCGGAGATAGGTCCTAAGATCTATCCCCGAAATCTAAACTAGCGTGCAAAATAGAAACGGGAGATAACAGGAAAACGCTACAGGGCATTGAAATAAAACTGCTCAGAAGGTGAGTAATTTGAAGTTGCCGAAGGCAAAAATGTGATTTTTAACATATTTTAACATTAAACAGAGCCCTGTGGATTTGCGAAAGGGTGTAGGTTTGTCTAATTTTCGCAGCGAAAATAAATGGTTAAATGGAAGAAGTAAATAATACCACTGAAAGTTTGGCGTATGGAACCGATATCCGCGCACTGAACGAAATGATACAAAAGGAAAGCGCATTTATTGATCTGCTTTTTATGGAGATGGATAAAGTGATAGTTGGGCAGAGATATATGGTAGAGCGCTTAATGATTGGCTTGCTTGCAGATGGGCATATCTTGTTAGAAGGTGTACCGGGACTGGCAAAAACACTTGCCATCAATACCTTATCTAAAACTATTGATGCAGGCTTCAGCAGAATCCAGTTTACACCAGATCTATTACCTGCCGATTTACTGGGTACGATGATCTATAATCAGAAGAAAGAAGAATTTATTGTTAGAAAAGGTCCTTTGTTCTCTAATTTCATTCTTGCTGATGAGATTAACCGGGCACCGGCAAAAGTACAGAGTGCTTTGTTAGAGGCCATGCAGGAGCGCCAGGTAACTATTGGAGACAATACTTTTGAACTGCCTAAACCTTTTCTTGTTTTAGCAACACAGAATCCGATAGAACAAGAAGGAACGTATCCATTACCGGAAGCGCAGGTTGATAGGTTTATGCTTAAGGTAGTGATCGGGTATCCTAAAAAGGAAGATGAAAAGCTAATTATGAGAGCTAATATAGCGCCTCAGGGAATGGCTAAGCCTAAAGCTATCCTTCATCCTGATGATATTATCAGGGCAAGAAAGGTAGTGAGAGAGGTATATATGGATGAAAAAATTGAGCAGTACATTATTGATATTGTTTTTGCTACGCGCTACCCTGATCAATATAAACTGGCAGATTATAAAAACCTGATTAGTTTTGGAGCTTCGCCAAGGGCAAGTATAAATCTGGCCTTAGCTTCAAAAGCTTATGCTTTTATAAAAAGAAGGGGATATGTAATTCCGGAAGACGTAAGAGCTGTTTGCCATGATGTTTTAAGACACAGAATAGGCTTAACTTATGAGGCCGAGGCAGAGGATATTAATACAGAAGCCATCATTACCGGAATATTGAATGCAGTAGAAGTACCATAGCTTATGGATACCAAAGATCTCTTAAAGAAAGTAAGAAAGATTGAAATTAAAACCCGTGGATTAAGTAATCAGATCTTTTCAGGAGAATACCAGTCGGCATTTAAAGGTCGTGGTATGGCCTTTAGTGAAGTTCGGGAATACCAGATGGGTGATGAGATACGTACCATTGACTGGAATGTTACTGCCCGCTTTAATCACCCTTATGTAAAGGTGTTTGATGAAGAAAGGGAAATGACAGTGATGTTACTGGTGGATGTGAGCGGTTCTAAGAATTTTGGGACGCAAACTCAACAAAAACAAGAGCTGGCTACGGAGGTATGTGCCGTGCTGGCATTTTCGGCCATTCAGAACAATGATAAGGTAGGTGTATTGTTTTTTAGTGATAAAGTTGAAAAATTCATCCCTCCTAAAAAAGGGAGAAGCCACATTTTGATGATCATTAGGGAGCTGATAGATTTTAAACCTCAGAACAGGGGTACAAATGTAGCTGAAGCTTTAAGATACTTTACCAGTGCGATTAACAAAAGATGTACTTCGTTCCTGATCTCGGATTTTATGAGTAATTCTTTTGAGAATGAGCTTAAAATTGCCAATAGAAAACACGATCTTATTGCCCTGAGGTTATATGATTTGCACGAAGAAGAATTTCCGAACCTGGGGCTTATCCCTGTTAGGGATGAAGAAACGGGCGAGTATGAGTGGGTAAATACAGGAGATAAGCGGGTTAGGCATGCTTACAAAGTAGCGGCATTGGAGAGAAATGGGCGGTTAGAAGATCTTTTTAAGAGATCGGGAGTAGATTTTACGAAAATAGGTACTCATCAGTCATATATTAAACCATTAATGACATTATTTAAAAAACGCGAAGCCAGAAGGTAGGGATATGAAGCATTATTTTAATTTTAGCTGGTGTTTAATGTTATGCCTGGCTTGTTTTACTTATAAAAGCAATGCTCAGGATATAAAGGTAGAAGCCAGACTGGATAAGTCGACCATTGTTTTGGGAGACCAGACTATTTTGCGCTTAAGTGCCCAGATGCCGGTAAACGATAAAGTTGGTTTTCCTGCTTTGGCAGACACCATTTCTTCTAAAATACAGATTGTAGAGGTAGGAAAAACAGATACTATAGCTGATAAAACCAACCCAAAGGTAGTTACGATTAGTCGTCAATATACCATCACTTCTTTTGATGCAGGATTGCAGACCATTCCGGCCTTCTCACTGCAAGTGAATGCACAAAGTTTTAAAACAGATCCATTACCATTACAGGTTACTGCGGTTGCTGTTGATACTACAAAGGCAATTTATGATATTAAACAGCCGCTTGCTGTAAAATATTCATTTTTAGATTGGTTAAGGGATCATTGGCTGTGGGTTGTGATTTCGTTAGTTGCAATTTTACTGATTGCCGGACTGATCTTTTATCTATGGAAGAAAAGCAAAAATAAGCCGGTTAAGCAAGAGGTTAAGCCCTTGGTACCTGCAGATGTAACTGCTTTAAAAAAGCTTGCTGCCTTAAGAGATAAAAAATTATGGGAGCAGGAAGAAGTTAAACAATACCATATTGAACTTACTGATATTTTGAGAGAATACCTGGAAAAACGCTATCATATTAAAGCACTTGAGCAAACATCAGAAGAGATTTTTGCAAGTTTAAGGGGTATGGAAATTACTGATCAAAACAGGAGTAAGCTGCGTCAGATATTAATGCTGGCCGATCTTGTGAAGTTTGCTAAGGGAAAACCATTAAACCCGGAAAACGAACAAAGCATGGAGAATGCCATAGGTTTTGTGACAGATACTAAACAGATTAATCAATTACCAGAAAATAGAGCGCAAAATGAAACTGTTTAGTGGAATCGAATTTGCCAATCCAGGTTTTTTCTGGTTATTACTGCTGGTGCCTTTAATGGTTGGCTGGTACATTTGGCGCAACAAGAAGTTTCAGGGTACCATGCGGGTGTCGTCTGTTAAGGCGTTTATGGGCGTTAAGAAAAGTGGCTATGGTGTTTTGAGACATTATAGTATTGTACTGAAATCATTGGCCCTTATTGCGGTAATTATTGGTTTGGCAAGACCTCAGAGTGCATTGAGTTGGCAAAATTCAACAACCGAGGGGATAGATATAGTGATAGCTACTGATATTTCGGGAAGTATGCTTTCGGAAGATTTAAAGCCAAACAGGCTGGAGGCAGGAAAGAATATTGCCATTGATTTTATAAAAGACAGACCAGATGACAGGATTGGTCTTGTGGTGTTTAGTGGCGAAAGTTTTACGCAATGCCCGCTTACAATTGATCATGATGTATTAATTAACTTGTTTAAAGGTATTAATAATGGAATGATTGAAGATGGTACTGCAATAGGAATGGGGCTTGCCACGGCAGTTAACCGCCTAAAAGATAGTGAGGCAAAAAGTAAGGTGATCATTTTACTTACAGATGGGTCTAATACCGGTGGTTCAATTCCTCCGGTTACTGCTGCAGAGATTGCCAAACAAATGAATGTGCGGGTTTATACCGTTGGAGTAGGTACTAAAGGATATGCACCTTATCCGGTAAAGACCCCTTTTGGAGTTCAATACCAGCAAGTTCCGGTAACAATTGATGAGGGAACACTTTCGAGCATCGCGAAAATTACGGGAGGTAAGTACTTCCGGGCTACAAATAACGACAAGCTAAAGGAAATTTATCAGCAAATAGATCAACTGGAAAAGGCAAAGATAGCTGTTACGCAATATCATAAGAAAACAGAGCGCTTTTTGCCCTTTGCGCTAATTGCACTGGCTCTTTTGCTGGTTGAGTTTGGATTAAGAAATACATTGTTTAGAGGAGCTTTAACTTAAGATATGTTACGTTTTGAACACATAGCGTTTTTATGGGGGCTAGCTGCCATTCCATTGTTTATACTGGTCTTTTTTTTGGTGCGCAGTTGGAAAAGAAAGGCATTGGCCAGTCTTGGAGATAAAGCTACGGTTAGGAAGATGATTCCGGAAGTTTCATTTACCAGACCGGGGTTAAAGTTTATCTTTTTTACTGTTGCGTTTGCATCTTTAGTTATTGGAGCTGCCAATCCGCAGATTGGGACTAAGGTAGAAGAGGGTAAAAAAAGTGGCGCTGATTTGATGATTTTGCTTGATGTGTCTAACAGTATGCTTGCGGGAGATCTTTCGCCAAACAGACTTGAAAATGCTAAAAGAGCAATATCTCAGTTGATTGATAATTTGCATAACGACAGGATAGGGATTATCATTTTTGCAGGTGAGGCTTATGTTCAATTGCCTATAACAACCGACTATTCGGCTGCAAAGTTGTTTCTTAATAACATTAGTACTGATATAGTTCCGACACAAGGGACTGCTATTGGTGCTGCAATTGATATGGGAATGAAATCTTTTGATTTTGTGAACGGAACAAGTAAGGCAATGGTATTAATGACCGACGGAGAGAATTTTGAGGATGATGCTATTGCTGCTGCAAAAAGAGCAACCGACAAAAATGTGGCAATTCATGTTATTGGTCTTGGTTCTGTTGAAGGTGCCCCGGTTCCAATTTATCAGAATGGTAATCCGACAGGTTTTAGAAAAGATGAGAATGGCCAGACGGTTATTACCAAGCTAAATGAACAAATGTGTAAGGAGATTTCTGAAGCTGGCAATGGTGTGTACGTTAGGGCTTCGAATGCCAATAGCGGATTGGGAATTGTGATGAATCAAATTGGCAAAATGGAGCAAAAGACATTTGATAGTAAAGTGTTTAAGAATTATGAAGACAGGTTCCAGTTTTTCCTGGGGTTTGCTCTGATATTATTGGTTATAGAATTCTTTATCTCAAGTAAGAAGAACCTGAAATTAAGTGAGTTGAATTTGTTTGAAGTAAGAAAATAATGAAGCAGTTTATCATCGTCATAGTTATATTATTACAAGGTTCTTTGCTTTTTGCACAGAAGGAGAAGAAGTATATTCATAAAGGGAACCAATTGTATCAGGAAAAGAAATATGCAGAGGCTGAGGCAAGTTACAGGGAATCGGTTGATAAATCTAAAGCTTCTGTAGAGGGAAATTTTAATCTTGGTGATGCTTTGTATAAGCAGAAGAAATTTGATAATGCTGCGCAGAAGTTTACAGATATTGCATCATCTTCAGATAACAAGGCTGTAAAGGCCAAAGCTTACCATAACCTGGGTAATTCATTGTTAGAATCTAAAAA
The DNA here is from genome assembly GCF_002736205.1 of Pedobacter ginsengisoli. Taxonomy (NCBI): domain Bacteria; kingdom Pseudomonadati; phylum Bacteroidota; class Sphingobacteriia; order Sphingobacteriales; family Sphingobacteriaceae; genus Pedobacter; species Pedobacter ginsengisoli. The sequence goes on from NZ_CP024091.1 coordinate 519,418, forward strand.
GCTGGAAGAGAGTATTGAAGCTTATAAAAAATCATTAATAAATAATCCTAAAGATGATGAGACAAGATACAATCTTGCTTATGCTCAGGAAAAGCTGAAACAACAACAGCAACAGAAGAATAAGGATAAAAATAAAGACAAAAATAAAAAGGATCAGGATAAGAAGGACAAGGACAAAAAAGACCAGGACAAAGATCAAAATAAAGATAACAAGGATCAGCAAAATAAAGATCAGCAGAACAAGGATAAAGACAAGCAGGATCAGGACAAAAAGGACCAGAAAGATGGACAACAGCCACAACCTGATAAATTATCGAAGGAAGATGCTGAAAGGATGCTTGAGGCCTTAAAGAATGAAGAAAAGAACACTCAGGATAAACTGAAAAACAAAAAAGCAAAAGGCGTAAAAGGCCGTATTGTTAAAGATTGGTAGACTGAGTATTTTTGCGCTAAAATGAAAATGAAACACTACTATATATTGTCGCTATTGCTGCTGTGGACAAGCACCATATTTGCAAATGGAATAAAGCCAGGTGCACAGGATGTAAAAGTTACTGCAACAGTAAGTAAGAACGTGGTAGGAACAGGAGAGGTATTTGAAATTAGTTTTTCGGTTAATGGAAATATAGAATCATTTAATCCGCCGGCGCTTAATGGTTTTCAGGTTGTAGGTGGACCAAATCAGTCATCAAGTTATTCCTCTATTAATGGAAGTACAACATCCAGTATGTCTGTTAGTTATGATCTGGTTGCGGTTAAAGAAGGTGAATTTGTTATTGGACCTGCAGTAGTGGGAGTTAATGGTAAGCAGATCAAATCAAATGCTGTTAAAGTAAAAGTAGTAAAAGGAAGAGCGGTACCTCAGGGAAATGCAGCCCAACCACAAAGAGATCAGGTTGCAGATGGGAATAGTACAGATATTTCAAAGCGTTTATTTTTGAGGGCCGTAGCTAATAAAACCAATGTTTATATAGGCGAACAATTCTCAGTTTCTTACAAGCTGTATACCAATATTGATCTGGTAGATAATGCACTTGATAAATTGCCGGATTTTAATGGTTTTTGGAGTCAGGAGATAAAAAACAATAACCCCAATGTACAGTGGGAGGTTGAAAGCTATAATGGTGTAAAGTATCATGTTGCCACCCTTAAACAGATTATTCTGTTTCCGGAGCGCTTTGGTAAGCTTACACTTGATCCGCTGGCAATGACTTTTGTGGTTAGGCAGGCTGCACCTTCAAATGATCCTATTGAACAGTTTTTTGGTGGATCTTATAAGGATACGAAGTATAAGATTAAAAGTTCGCCAATTACCATTAACGTGAAACCTTTGCCGGAAGCCGGAAAACCTGAGGGTTTTAATGGTGCTGTTGGAAATTTCTCTATTGGTGCTAACTTGGATAAAACTTCAGTTAAGGCAAATGAGGCATTAAACTATGCCCTTAAAATTACAGGATCGGGTAATTTAAAGCTGTTGAAAGCACCGGAGTTAACTCTGCCTGCCGATATTGAGAAGTATGACCCTAAGGTAAATGATAATATCAATGAAAGCATGACCGGGGTTTCGGGTAGCAGAGAATATAGCTACCTGCTTATTCCAAGGCATGAAGGGAATTATACTATTGAGCCGTTAAAGTTCTCTTACTTTAACCCTTCTACAGGAAAATATGTGTCACTTTCAACAGGGTCATTTGCTGTTAAGGTAGCTAAAGGTGACCCCGGATCGAATGTTACTGCCTATGCCGCAGGGGGGCAACAAGATGTTAAAATGCTGGCAAAGGATATTGCTTACATTAGAACTGGAAACTCCGGATTGACCAGGGATGGAGAGGGTTTTTATGGATCGGCTTTATACTATGCGCTTCTTTGTACAGGGCCTGTTTTATTCTTAGCCGCATTTGGATACAGGAAGTGGTATAGAGAAAATAATAGGGACATTGTAAAAGTAAAGGGTAGAAATGCAAATAAAGTTGCTGCCAAACATTTAGCCAATGCCCAGAAACAGCTACTTAGTGGTGATAAAAAAGTTTTCTATGAGGATGTTTACAGAGGACTTTATGGCTATTTAAGTGATAAATTGAATATCTCGGCTGCGGATTTAAATAAAGACAATATAAGAGGTCAACTTAAGGCAAGAGCTGTTAATGAATCATTGATTGATCAATTGACAGAAACACTTGACTTGTGTGAAATGGCCAGATATGCACCTATTACCGGTATATCTGAACAAGAGGTATTTGATAAAGCCAAGGCTATCATTAATGATATAGAAAACAATGCATAATCGTTTGAAACACTTTTTTTATAGTTTTATACTGTTGGTGATATCACCGTTATTTTTATGTGCAAAGGAGAATCCAGAGACTTTATTTGCAAAGGGTAACGGTCAGTATGCAAAGGCACAATATAAAGAAGCAGCCCAATCTTATGAGGAAGTATTGAAGGATGGGTACAAATCTGCTGATGTATATTTTAACCTTGGCAATGCCTATTATAAGATGGGGGAAATGGCACCTGCTATTCTTTATTACGAAAAAGCATACAAACTTACACCCGGCGATCAGGAAATCAGTTTGAATCTTCAGCTCGCCAATTTAAAAATTGCAGATAAAATAGACGCAGTTCCGGAATTTTTTTTGGCAAAATGGTGGAAATCATTTGTCTTATTTTTTTCAGTCCAAGCCTTATCTGTATTTGCGGTTGTGCTTTTATTGTTAGGCTTTACCTTGCTGATTGTATATCTTTTTGCTGAATTGATGACAATTAAGAAGCCTGCATTTTATGCCGGGATATGTTTAATTGTTTTGGGATTGCTATCGGTATTTATAGGTAATTTACAGAATAGCTACCTGCATAATAGCACTCAGGCTATTGTATTTAACGGCACGGTGAATGTAAAAAGTGGACCTGATGAGAAAGGAAAGACTTTGTTTGTTATCCATGAAGGAACCAAAGTTACCATTAAGCAAAATGATGACAACTGGATTAAAGTTGAATTGCCTAATGGAAACATTGGTTGGATAGAATCTGTTGCTGTGAAGGAAATTTAAATCCTTCTTTAATCAATACTGATTTATTTTACTTGGTTTGCGGATGTTCTTTTCCGTTATGACAAGTAATGCAGGAAATGGCGATAAGGGCTTTTCCATCTTTATCTGTGCTGCCAATTGGATGAAAATATTTTTTATTAATTTTCATTGTCATGCGCATCATATTTCTGGCAATTTCCTTTTCGTGTTTTTCATCGCTGGCAAAATCAAGCTTTTTAGGGTCGTCTTTTCTTGCAGCATGGCAGAAGTTGCATTTTACGCCTAAAGCTGTTTTAAAGCCCTCCATAACTTCCTTAAGTTGATCGTGACTTATATTTTTTGGGAGGACCTTAAGATTTGTTGGTTTTTCGTCGGCCTGGGGCATAAATGCACTAAGCATAACAACTGTACTTAATAATACAGATAAAGTGATGGTTTTTTTGTAGGTCATTTTAAGTGGTTTGATAAACTAATATACTAAAAATCAATTTAGATTTCTACTGCTATTATGGCATTAATTTTTAAGGGTTATATTTACATCTTCAGATTTAGATTAGATATACAGCTTAATAAAATGAAACAAAAAAAACGCATCTTCTTTTTTACTGCTATAATATTATTGGTTATACTTTTTGGCAGTTTTCTGTATTTTAAACCCACAATCAGAACTATGGTTGTTAATGAATTCAGAGATAGATCGTATGAGAGATTAGTTGGGGTATATGATGAAAATAAAGAAGTTCCGGCCGATGTTATAAATAACATTAAGCATGTTTCGGTAAAGTGGAAATCCTTTTCCTTAAGTTCTAACAAGCAGGCTCTTCAAAAAGCAATAACAGAAAATAAGAATATTCTGATCACTATTGAAACATGGCCAAGTTTTAATACCGAAAATGCCTCAGTTCTTGATGAGGTTTTGAAAGGTAAATACGACGAGGAGATTAAAACATTAGCAAATTTAGCTAATCAAAGTAAAGGAAATGTTTTTGTACGATGGAACCCCGAAATGGAAGTTCCGGTAGTTCAATACCCGTGGCAGTATCAATCTCCTGTAAAGTATATTGAAGCATTTAACCATTTTGCAGGATACTTAAAAAAACTTTCAAATAAGGCTAAAATTGTTTGGTCGCCTACAGGTTATCCGGGTGATTCGGAATTCTGGCCGGGAAAGGATAATGTAGATCTAATTAGTGTTGTGATGGGAAGTGGTGGCGAAAATGTATCAAAGGCTTATCCTTCGGCTTCATCTGACTTTGATAATTTAAGACTGAAGCTTCACAGACTCCGATTTATGGATAAACCGGTTTTGATATTGTCGGCAGATGGGATGGGAACCATTAAGAGAACAGATTCTCTCCTTAAAAAGATTGAGGTAGAAAGAAACTTGTATAAAAGCACCGTATACTCGAAGGAAAATTCAAAGGAACCTTTCATCAACAATCATGTTAGAAAACATCTAGAACTAGGTGTATTTGACCCTATGAAAAGGTTAATACATGAACCATATATAAATGTTGAACACCTGTTTGTGGACTGGGGCGAAATACAAAGAGGCGAATTTTTAAAGAAATTTAATGAGGTTATAGCCAGAAAGCATGATGTTATTTTAACCATGGAGCCCTGGAAAGATGCCAGTAATATTGCTGATTCGAATGTATTGCAGAATACATTAAATGGGAAATATGATAAAGAGATTTCTAAACTCTATAGTGTAATTTCTGGTGTTGAGCAAACTGTCTATTTACGTTGGGCGCATGAGATGGAAATACCTATTCATCGTTATTCATGGCAAAGTCAGGATCCGGTTGTATATATAAATACCTACCGGTATTTTATGAACTTTCTGAAAGAGAAACCTAAAAATATTAAAAGGGTGTGGGGGCCGGCAGGAGATAGAGGTTCTGCAGACTGGTATCCTGGTAATGATGTGGTTGATTACATTAGTATTGCAATATATGGCTTGCCTGATAAAAATATTACTGATGAAAATATGCAGGAATCATTTAGTGCTATATTTTCTCGTAAAAGCTATAGAATGAGGTTTTTCAATAAGCCAATATTTATAACCGAGTTCGGTGTAAAGGGATCAGAGAAATACCAGGATAAATGGTTAATTGATGCGGCTGAAACAATTAATGAAAATAAGCAGATTTTTGGTGCATGTTATTTTAATTTATACGACAATCCAAAAGCATGGGGTCATATAAAGGCACCTGATTGGAGTATAAGCGAGAAATCACTAAGGAAATTCAATTCGGAACTGAAATAATGTTTTACTTTAAGATAATAAAGTTTTAAGTGTTTGTGCGGATTTATTATATTTAGCCTGTTATAATATTTGGGATGCTCTTAACTTTAAGAAAATATTTCTTCTTTTTTCTCTTTTTAAGTACGTTGTATGCTTGCTCAGACAACCAATCTAAACGATCTGGTAAAGTTTTTATCGAGCAGAAAGATGGGAATTTTAGGTTATTTAGAAATGGTAAACCCTTTGAAATTAAGGGGGCAGCTGGTTCTGAACATTTAGACCTATTGGCTGAGCTTGGGGGGAATACGATCAAAACATGGGATACAACTCATATTGATTCTGTATTAAAAAAGGCAAACGAGGCAAATGTTGCTGTGATAATTGGCTTGCCAATTCCGGAAAGCAAGCATATGTACTTTTATAATGACGATGCACAGGTTGCCAGCCAGTTTAAAGCTATACAAAAGTTAGTGAATAGAGTTAAAAACAACCCATCGGTGTTGATGTGGTGTGTTGGGAATGAGCTTGTTTTTCCGCATAAGCCATCATTTAATAAATTCTATAGCGCATTTAACAATATTGTTGATATGATTCATCGCGATGATCCTGATCATCCTGTTACCACTACGATGATTAACTTTCAGCGTAAAACTATCTTTAACTTAAAAATGCGTACCAATGTAGATATTATATCTTTCAATATTTTTGGAAAAATCGAATCTCTTAGTCAGGAGTTAAAAGATTTCTCATGGTTTTGGAAGGGACCTTATCTATTAACAGAGTGGGGAATTGATGGGCCATGGGATGGGACTGCAGAAACGGCCTGGGGTGCAAAAATTGAGCAAACAAGCACAAAAAAGGCTGAGCAGTATTACGCAAGATACAAAGATAAAATGCCTGTAAATGATCACAGATTGCTAGGTTCATTTATTTTTTACTGGGGGCAGAAACAAGAAACTACACATACCTGGTTTAGTATTTTTGATGAGGCCGGAAACAAAACGGAAGTAGTAGATGCTGCCGAAGCGATTTGGAAAGGGAAACCGCTGGTAAGTCCAGCTCCTCAAATAAATTATATGCTTCTTGATAGTAAGGGAGCAAAGGATGATATCTTTTTAAGGTCAAACGAGAAAAGTACTGCAGAGGTATTTATGTTAAATAGCAATGCAAAGATTAAAAGAATTGTATGGGAGATTTATCCTGAAGATTGGTATAAAATCAATAATATAAATAACATCAAAAAACCTTTACTTATAAAGGGACTTATTGAAGAAACTAAGGATTTGAAGGTTATTTTTAATACCCCTCTAAAGGATGGTCCATACAGGATATTTGCAACAATATATGATGATAAAGGTTATGTGGCAACATGTAATACACCATTCTACGTATTAAAAACAGATGAAGATAGTAGAGCCAGTAATTAACCCGACGAGAAAACAGACTTTCACTTTGCGCCTAATGATTTTCATTGGGTTGCTCTGCATGTTTTTGTTTCTTAGAGAACTGTTGTTAACGGATGCAGAAAGCATTCCATTGTATTGGATGCTGATGGCAACGCTAATTTTCATGTGCCTCAAAATAGTACATGAATGGATACATTACTTTTACATTACTGTACCAGAAACGCCTAAAGAGGAAAAGAAATATACTGTAGATATATTTACTACTTTTTGTGCAGGGGAGCCCTATGAGATGATTAACGAAACGTTAATCGCTATAAAAGCAATAAAATATCCTCATAATACCTTTTTATGTGATGAAGCTGATGATCCTTATTTAAGAAAGCTGTGTGAGGAACTTGGTGTAATTCATGTTACCAGAATAAAAAAAATCAACGCAAAGGCAGGGAATATCAATAATGCATTACAGCAGTCATCTGCTGAGCTTTGTGTGGTATTGGATCCTGATCATGTGCCTTTCCCTGATTTTTTGGATCCGATAGTTAGTCATTTTAATAACCCTGAGGTTGGATTTGTGCAAATAGTACAATCTTATAAAAACTACGATCAAAGTTTAATAGCTAAAGGAGCTGCCCAGCAGACATTTCAATTTTATGGCCCGATAATGATGACCATGAATAAGTATGGGACTGTGCTTGCTATTGGAGCTAATTGTACTTTTAGACGTTCGGCATTGGATTCTATTGGTGGGCATGCGGCCGGATTGGCAGAGGATATGCACACTGCAATGCAATTACATGCAAAAGGCTGGAAATCAGTGTATGTACCCGCAGTATTAGCAAGAGGCTTGGTGCCAAGTACCTTATCTGCATATTATAGTCAGCAATTAAAGTGGTCAAGGGGTGTTTTTGAACTATTGGTAACTTCTTATCCGCAATTATTTAAGAAGTTTACCTGGCAGCAAAAGCTGCATTATGGTATTATACCAATGCACTATTTATCGGGGGTTATTTTCCTTATTAATTTTTTAATCCCAATATTCTCTTTGATTTTTAATACCAGCCCGATAAATATCGTTTTCTTCAATTTCATAACAATAAGTTTCCCATTGGTGATGTCGATAATCCTGATAAGGCATTTTGTGCAAAGATGGGTAATGGAAGAAGAGGAGCGTGGGTTCCATGTTGTTGGAGGGTTGCTAATGATTGGAACATGGTGGATATTTATTATAGGTTTATTCTATACTATTTTACGCAAAAAGGTTCCATATAATCCGACACCAAAGGATGGAAGAGACGAGAATAATTGGGGTTTAAATGTTCCGAATTTGGCTGTAATTGCAATTTCTCTCTTCTCGATAATATTTGGATTGTATAAGGACTGGAACCCTTACAATTTAATAATGGCGGGATTTGCGGGGCTTAATTGTGTTATATTGTCATTTACAATAGTGGCAAGCAGGCAAAGTCAATTCAGGAAGTTAAAGAGGAAAGTGCCGGTACTGAATTCCGTAATGAGTTATGTTTCGGAATTTAAAGCACGCTTCTGGAAACTTCGAAGAAAAATATATAGCGGTGTTAGAAGTACCGCCTTAATGATAACTACACTTATTGTTTGTGGGGCAGTCTATTTTGTAAATACCCATTCCAGCAATGATGTAAAATCACCTCCGTATAATTACAATAAAGATATATTGATTTCAGGGATATTTGCTCCTGAAAGCAGCAATGGGCTAACAGACTTAAACCTTGTTAAACAATATGAAAATCAGAGTAAATTACGTTTTGGAATAGTTTCTCTTTATATCCCCTGGGGAGATCATGCTGAATCAAGCCTGCCTGGTGGACTTATTGATTCGATTTATAAGTCAAACGCTATTCCGATGATTAGTTGGGAGCCATGGCAGAGTTTGTTTGATAAGGTGAAAAATGTTGAAGAAGGTAAAAAGGAAGAAAAAGTATTCTCACGTATTGTTAAGGGTGACTATGATCATTATTTAAATACTTTTTCTAAGCAAATAAAGTCGCTTAAGCGCCCTGTTTTTATTCGATTTGCCCACGAAGCAGACAATCCGCAATATCCGTGGTCTGCTAAAGGAGGGAATACATCGGGTGAGTTTAAAGAAGGCTGGAAGTATGTTCATGACTACTTTGCTAATAATGGGGTTTATAATGCAATATGGGTTTGGAATCCGTGGAAACCAGATGCTGTTTCGACATATTTCCCAGGAAGGGAGTATGTTGATTGGATAGGTGTTACTAATTTAAACTATGGCACCAAAAATGGCAGTAACAGCTGGTATAGTATGGAGCAGCTTTATCAACCATTCCATAAAAATCCAGTTTTTAAAACTGGATTACCTGTTATGCTTGCGGAAATGGGATCATTACCGGGCGAAGGTAAACAAGACCAATGGTTTCAAGGCGCTTTTAAAAGTATTAGAAATAAGTTTCCCGAAATTAAAGCTGTTGTGTTCTTTAATAGCAATTTGGATAGAAACACGATTGATACAGCTTTTGGTAAACCTTTGGATTGGAAAATTAAGGACTTTAGTAAAGTAGGACTGGCAGTAAAAAAATATAACAAAAAGCGCAGCTGGATAAAACAGCCAATAGTAACGGAAACTTCTGTTGACAGTACTTCAAATGCAGTAAATGTTAGAAATGCCGAGGTTTTAGCTGAAATAAAGGGAATTAATTATGCCAAAGGACAAAACTGGTCTACAAATTATCATGCATTAAAAAAGAAAGAAATTGTTGCAGATTTTTCGGAAATGAAACGTATTGGCTTTAATACTATAAAATATTTTGGGCCAAGTGTATATGATCGAAATGTATTAAATGCGGCTAGTGATAACGGACTTAAAATAGCTTATAGTTATTGGCTTCCAGATAATAGTAACTTTATAACTGATATAAAAGCTTTAAATGCTTTTGCTGATAAAGTGTTAAATACAGTTGCTAAATTGAAGGGTAGAAAAGATATTATTTTGTGGAATATTGCCAATACACCACTCCGTAAACTTGATCAGGATTATTACATGCCCGACTTGTTTTCTCCTCGTGAAGCATACATCAACTGGTTGCGTAAATTAATAAATGAGATTAAAAAAATAGATCCAAGCAGACCAGTTACTGTAGATCTATATGTAAACAATAGTTTGAAAAGTAATATAGCAATGCTCCACAGCAGGATTCCTGGGATTGATTACTTCGGTTTGGTTGCCGATCAATATTCAGATACTACTTCTATGGCAGAAATTAAGAACTTTAAAGAGCCTTATTTCTTTAGCAGAATCAGTACCTCAGGGTTTTTAAAGCATAAGGACAATAAGGCTGGTCTATTTATAAGCAATTGGCAAGATGAAATGACCAATCAATTTGTAACATTTGATGGTCTTAAGGATTACTCAGGAAAAAACAAGTTTGAATTTTATCAGATAGCTAATCAATGGACAGGTGCCCAATTGCCGGCGAAAATACCAATGATAAAGGTATTGTTGCCATCGGTAACAATATTTGCTAATACCTTTGTAACCTACAATGCCCTCGTGTTTACTTCAAACGAATGGCATTTAGCTAAGCCTGATGCAAAATTAAGGTTTAAGTGGAATCTGGTAAAAATTGATGGCTATGGTACCCCTATTGAAGTAACAGAACTAGGGGAGGGGAATAGTATGACATTAAATGTTCCTGAAAATCCTTCAGGGTATAAGCTCTACCTCTATGCTATGAGTGATAATGAAGTTAAGATTGTTAGCACCAAACTTAATATTCCATTGAATTAGAAACCAGTAATAAAGGCTACTTTAAAGGCAGCCTTTATTAATGGTTGGGATTTGTACTCTTCCTATTATGATTTTTAGAACTGCGAGACTTTCAGATATAAAACAGATGCAAGTGGTAAGGCACTTGGTGAAAGAAAATACACTTAGTGATCCCAATCTTGTTCCAGATAAAGATGTAGCATTTTATATTTCTGAGAAAGGAAAGGGCTGGGTCTGTGAAGTGGACGGGCAAGTGGTTGGTTTTTCTATTATAGACCTCAAAGAAAGAAGTGTTTGGGCGCTATTTGTTGATCCGGAATTTGAAGAAAAAGGGATTGGCAAGGAGTTACACAGGTTAATGATTGATTGGTATTTTGAACAGACGACCGAAAAAGTAGTACTGGGTACTTCTCCAAATACTCGCGCAGAACGATTCTATAATCTTCAAGGCTGGACTCCTGTAGGCAGTTATGCTAACGGAGAGATCAAATTTGAAATGCATTATGAGGATTGGTTAAGAGTTCGATAAAAGGCCTGAAAATAAAAAAAGAAGAATAAGGAATGGATAAAATTAATTTATTAATTAGTGTAACTACAGTCTCGTTGTTCATTTCGCTGTTTCTTGCCTTTTTTCTGGTTACAGTTAAAACAAAAAATAAAATAAGTAATGTGCTGTTTGCTGTTTTTTTGTTGATAATAGCAGTGGATATTTGTGAACCTTTGTTTAATACGATGGTTGACGGACCATCAAACCTGAGAATGCTTAGAAATACATTCGCTTTCCTTCAAATTCCTGTTTTTTATCTTTATGTATTATCCGTTTGTTACTCTGATTTTAAACTTAAACCCAAATGCATCCTGCATCTGCTGCCATTTTTAGTTAGTAATTTGATTTTAATACCAAGGTTTTACGCCGTAGATACTGCATCGAAAATTAGTTTTATCATAAATCGTAAAAACATGATTGAACTGCAGTTTAGCCATATTTTGATCCATGTTCAAATCGTTATATATATTATTGCTGTTTTTAGTGTATTAAGAAAATCAAAAAAACTATATCTTGAAAATTATGCAGGAAGAAATGTTAGTTCCTATAACTGGTTATTTCAGTTTACCATTGCATTGACAATATTATATCTGATAGCGCTTTTAAAAAACATTTTCAAATTTTCTGATTATCCTTACATCTCAGAATGGATTAAAATTGGGCTCCTATTTTTTAACCTGTTTATTATTTGTTGGTATTTGTATAAAGCATTAAATAATCCCGGCTTATTTAGAAATATTGATTCAAAATTAAAACTTGTTTCTGAGATTGTTTCAGAAAAAAAGAATAGTGAGCAAACAGGTATAAAAGAAAAAGAATATACTGAAGAACTGGTTAAATTGCAGCAATACATGGTTGAAGAAAAACCATTTCTTAATCCTTCTTTAACAATTCAAGATGTTGCAAAGGATATTAAAGTTCCCGTTCGGGACTTATCTCTTTTAATTAACCATCAGTTAGAGCAGCATTTTTATGATTTCGTTAATAGCTATCGGATAGCACGTGCTATGGATATTTTGAAAGATGTTGCAAATAGCAAGGTAACTATTTTAGAAATTCTGTATGAAGTTGGTTTTAATTCAAAATCTTCTTTTAATACTGCTTTTAAAAAACATACAGGTAATACACCAACTTATTATCGCAAAAATCTGTAATTCAGTAATTTGTAATTACTCGTACTCTTTTTTTGAAAGATTCGTACTTGTTTTTTGAAACAAATGCGTTCGAGTATTTTCATTCGGTCGCATAGCGTCAGTTTCTTCCCCATGTTTGTATCGAAATAATTTTTACCATAAAATCGATACAATGAAAACTTCGTTAAAAATCTTAGTAGTGCTGCTATTTATAAGTAGCTTTTCTTTTGGACAAGATATCACCAAAAAGATTGATTCAATAATAAATGATAGTCATCAAAGAAATCCTAACATAGGAATCAGCGTCGGCTTTGTTCAAAATAATAAGGAATATTATACCACATATGGTAATTTGAATGCCGAAAGTCAAATGAAAATTAATAAGAATTCAATATTCGAAATTGCATCTATCACTAAAATTTTAACGTCAAATTTAATTGCACAAGCGGTTATTGATCATAAATTAAGAATAGATGATTATATAGATGACTTTCTTCCTAAAGCATATATCTTACATGAGAATCTTAAAAACAAAATAAAAATTTCGGACCTGGCATCTCACCAATCTGGCTTACCTGATATAGATTTTGGAAAGTTAATTGAACTAAATCCTCAGCAACCTGTAAGTAGTGTAACCGAAAAAACACTTACCTCTATCATCAACAATTGTAGCGAGCTAAAGGATTACGGTAAATACCGTTACTCTACCATTGGTTATACTTTACTTGGGCAGATCCTAGAAAAAGTTTATGGCAAAAGTTATGATGAAATCATCAGATACAAAATGATAAAGCCATTACAGATGACCAATACATTAACCAAAGATTTCAATGTAAAAAACAGGACGATTGGCCACAACCCCAATGGAGGTATTCAGGAGTTCTTTGAATGGAATATTACAGCATCTGCAGGATTGGTAAAGTCTAATGCTTCTGATATGGTGACCTTTTTAAAAGCAGTTTTAAACAAAGAAACAAGGATAGGTAAAGCTGCTATAATGACAGAAAAAGTCTTCTATAAAGATGAAAAAAGAGAAATGGGATTAGGGACGAACATTGTAACAGATGAGAAAAATACAATTTATTTAAAAACAGGAGATTCTATGGGTCAATCTTCAATTATATGCTACAATAGAGCTAAAAATTGGGGTATCATTATACTAATAGACCAAAGGAACTCAAAAATGAGACAAGACCTGTTGAATCAGATTTATGATACGGTATTGAAATAATATGATGATAAATAAAATCCGCCATTAACAAATGGCTCAACATTGGAAAGGTACTGTAGGATTTTTTCACTAGACCAGGTACACTGAATAGTCCATCTCCTTAGGCTTTTCAAGAACATTTCAAATAAGCCCCTATAAACGATTCAGACTTCGAAGTGGACTAAATATGTCAGTAGTAAAAATCATAGCCTAGAGGCTGTTATTTAGCCCCGAAATTTCAAAACGGATAGATCAATTAGTATTGAAAAATGTGGCCTGAGAAATAAAAAGGGGCAATTTCCACCAGAATGAGGGGGGAGAACCAGTTTTGCCGAAACTCTCACTTACACTACCAATGTTGACGTGTTCGATTCTGAAATTCGCCGAATGGGGTCAATCAAATTGGGTTACCCAATCTACCAACTTTTTTGCTCTATTATAATCTGGAAGGTGCTTTTATAGTAGATTACCTTGGTGGCTATTCAAAATTAAAGCTAAAGCAAGGCCAGTCTTGTAGCATCGGGTTCATGCAGTGAGAAAACCTAAGCAGGATTCTGCATTGGTAGCATGTCCTATCCAATCGATCGCTTTTTCGTTTTGCAACAAAGAACGAATGCCTTCTATCACCATGTAGTGATCATCTACTACGAAAATACCTGTTTTCATCACCTGTTCTTGAATATTAATTTCTATCATTACCGAAGTGCCTTTACCTTCGCTCGATTGCAGGTCTATGCGACCCTTTAAAAACTCAACGCGGTTTTGAATATTTGGCCAGCCCATTCCACCAGATTGTTTCAATAGATCAGCATCAAAGCCATTGCCATCATCTTCTACCGTAACGGCCAGTAGTTTTTCCTGGGCCGATTGATGTAGTTGCACCACTACATTTTTGGCATTGGCATGTTTAATCGTATTGTTCAGCAATTCTTGTACAATACGGTAAATGGTAACCGAGGTTATTTGCGCTATTTCGGCTTGTTGCATGCCCACAGACTGATAGTTGACATGTACTACGCCACTGCGATCTATCTCCGTACAAAATTCTTTTAGCGCAGTGTCCAGCCCGTATTTGACCAGTATTTCGGGCATCATATTATGTGCTACACGTCGCATTTCTTTAATAGAGCTATCCAGCATGTCAATGCTGCGCTCAAAAGCGTGAGCGTTGTCGGGGGTCATGATTAGATTTTCTTTCACTGTATTTAACGAAAATTTGATGCCACTCAGCATCCCGCCCAATCCGTCGTGCAGGTCTTTGGCCAAGCGGGTACGTTCCTGTTCTTCGCCTTTCAGTACGGCTTCGGTTGCAGTGAGCTGCTTTTCGGTTTCTAATTCATCAATCTTTGCCTGTTGCAATTTTTGGCGGTGCTTGTAGTTGCGATAGGTGAGTAAGGAAATTGCTAAAAAAGCGACGGCTCCGGCTATTAAAAAATAATTAAGAAGGCTTTTTTGTCGAATTTCTGCTGCCTGTAATTTTATTTGGGCTTCTTTTTTTTCTGTTTCAAATTTTTTAGAAATTGCTAAAGTCTTTAAGGTTACTTCATCGCCATTCAATTGATCTTCAATAAATCCCGCACTATCTAATGCTTTTTCGGCACCTATAATATTATTGGTTGCGTACAATATTGCAGAAAGTGATTTTAAATTTTTTTGGTGTTCGTATTTCAAATCAAGGCTATCACTAATGAATAATGCTTTGTTGATTGATTTTATAGCTTCTACAAAATTCTTTTTATACAAAAAATAGTGCGCCATTCCTCTATTGGCAATGGTTTCGCCTTCGGGGTCTTCAAGTTGTTGAGCTAATGCCAATCCTTTTTCATAATATGGTTTCATACCATCAGCATTGTAGCGGTGCAAATAAATATTGCCTATATTTAAAAGATTAGATTCTACACCCCGGCTATGATTTTGTTTTTTAAAAATAGCCAAGGCTTCGTTATAACAGGCAAAAGCACTGTCAGAATGTGCTGTTTCATAGTTATTGCCCAGGTTGGTTAATGCCATACCCAAAGCAATTGCGTCATCTTCCTTTCGTAAAATACTTACAGCTTCTCTTCCTAATTGCAATGCCTTTTCAATTTGGTTCAATTTTCGATAGCAATTTTGCATAACATCGCAAATACGGGCTACCAATTGTTTGTTTCCAATTTCTTCAAAATATTTTTTAGCAGTTTCGTAATACTGCAAAGCATTTTCTCCATCATTTAAATATTGATACACGTTTCCTGTATTGGCATAGCATTTAGCCAATGCCAGTTTATCATCTAAAGATTTTGCTAATTCAATGGCTTGTTTATTTAATAGTAATGAACTATCAAACTGGGCTTTTTGATCCAATAAAGCCGTATAGTTGGAGATATATTTAACAATACCCCTTTTATAATTTAGTTTTTTGCTCAATTGGCCAGCAAGACGATAATATTTTGCAGCCATTTGTGGATTGTTTAGTTCATAGACATTGCCTACCTCTAAATACAATAAAACTTTAGCAGAGTCTTCTTTTGCTTTAGGCAGTAATCTTAGTAAACTGTCTTTATTTATGGCCGTTTGTGCAAGAGTGGCAAAACCTATTAAACCAATTAAAAATACCAGCACTAATTTCTTCATACCCTAATTTACATTTTTCTGCCTGCAAATTAAATAGTGCGAAATCATATTTCCCATCCTCTTTTTTAACGATTTTTTAGGCGTGTAACTGTGAAAATCATCTTTTTTAATGATTGATGTGCCTCTTCTGCAATTCTAGTTTTACACTATTAAATTTCAATATCTAAAATATTTATACTATGAATACAGAACAAACACACGAAATGGATAAGAAAACTATTGCTATCATTAGTTATCTTACTATTATTGGATGGGTTATAGCTTACATTCAATTAAGTAAAAATAAAGCCCAGTTAGCTATATTTCATATCAGGCAATCCTTATTCCTGATGCTTTGTGCATTTGTTATTTTTATTATCCAAATGCTATTTGTATTCGTTCCTTATGTGGGATGGATAATCTCTATAGGTTTTAACCTTATCACGCTAGGTTTTCTGGTGCTTTGGGTTATTGCGCTTATCAACGCCATTAATGGCGAACAAAAACCATTGCCCATATTTGGCAATAAGGCACAGGATTTACTAAAAGGGATTAAATAACCGAAAATGAAAAGGGTCTTATCCTTGATTTTAGTAGGACTTGTAACAGTTTTTTTTGCTTGCAAAACCGTACCCATTACTGGTCGCAAGCAGCTCACCCTGGTACCCGATGCCATGCTCACCACTTTGGCATTTACCGCATATGATACCATAATAAAAAATAGTACCACACTTACAAACGCTGATGAAAGGGAGCAGGAGGTAACACGGGTGGGTACAAAAATTCAACAGGCTGTAGAAACCTATATGCAACAAAATGGGATGAGTAATGACCTGAAAAATTTTAAATGGGATTATCATACCATTGATGCAGCAACTGTAAATGCATGGTGTATGCCAGGTGGTAAAGTAGTGGTATATACAGGACTGTTACCCTATACACAGAACGAAAATGCATTAGCCATAGTAATGGGGCATGAAATTGCGCATGCCATTGCCCACCATGGTAATGAACGCATGAGCCAAGGCTTACTAGTTAGCTTGGGCGGAATGGTATTGCAGGATGCGCTAAAAGAAAAAAAGAAGGAAACACAGGCTTTGTTTGTAGGCTTGTACATGGTAGGATCTAACCTTGCACTTTCATTGCCTAACAGTCGTATGCAGGAAAGCGAAGCCGATAAACTGGGTTTGATATTTGCCGCCATGGCTGGTTATGATCCTGATGAGGCGATTCCCTTTTGGCAACGGATGAATGCGGGTAACAAAAGCAAAGTACCAGAATTTTTATCTACACATCCTTCGGATGAGACGAGGATCAAAAAATTATCAGTATTGATACCGGAGATTAAGGAGAAGTATTATAAACAATAGAGAGATTTAAAGTGCTTGTATCATATTTCATTTATAAAATCATCTTTTTTAATGATTGCTACAGTCTTTAGGCTAATCTACTTTTATATCATACTATTTTTTCAATTAAAAAACTAAATCTATATGAAAACAATAAAATATAACACATTTGCAACAGCATCGGGTATAGCATTTGTGCTGTTCCTATTTGCATTGTCTTCTTGCAAAAAAGAGAATGGCACTCCCATTACTGATCCAACACCAAAAGATACTACACTTAAAGTAGCTTCTTTATCTGCCACCACGTTACACTATGGCGACACGCTTAGTATTACTGGCAGCAATTTTTCTACTGTAGTCCTCAATAATACGGTTACTATTAATGAGGTAGCAGCCATAGTACAATCGGCCACGGCTACACAGCTGAAGATAATTGTTCCTGCTGTAGGAGCTGTTAGCGGTGAAGTAAAAATAAAAACAGGTGCCCAAACTACAACCGGCGGTAATATTACTTATGTACCTGATGTATTTGTAGCGGGCTCTCAGAATAATAACAGCCGACCTTTGGCTACTTACTGGAAAAACGGTAGTGCTGTTACGTTGAGTATCGAAGAGTCGGGATTGAATTCCATATTTATAAATGGTAATGATGTATATGTAGCTGGAAGGGAAAGGATTAATAATTTACAATTGGCCAATTATTGGAAAAACGGTACTAAAACAACGCTTGGCATCAACGAATCCGCTGCCAATAGCATTTCTGTAAACGGCAACGATGTGCATGTTGGCGGCTGGGAAATCATCAACGGATTTGATCTTTCCCGATACTGGAAAAACGGGACAGGTACAACCATAAGTGTTAATGATCCCATTGTATCACAGGTCGTTACCGGTAATGGCTCTTGTACAGGAATTTATATAAATAACAACAATGTTTATGCCGTTGGAAGCTATCGCAACTCACAAGGAAGATTTTCGCCATGGGAATTTACAAACGGGACAATACCAGCTAATACCATACCCAATAACGATAAGCATTGCTTTGCCAATGCTGTTTTCGCAATCGGAAGCGATAAATATGTGGCAGGCAACCAAAACAATGCATCAACAGGCTTGGCCATGGCTACCATCTGGAAAAACGGAACTGTTGCAACACTAACCGCAGGTACGGCTTCGGTAGGCGTGGCAACCGCTGTTTTCGTAAAGGGAAACGATGTATATGTGGCAGGATATGAACAGGAGAATTATTATGGTGGTGGGCCAACTTTTGCCAAATACTGGAAGAATGGGATCGAGGTAAAATTATCAACAGCATCATCGGGCGCTACAGGTATCGCGGTTTTTGGCAATGATGTATATGTATCGGGATGGGAAAACAACGGAGCATACAGTGTAGCCAAATACTGGAAAAATGGAGTGGCTGTCAATTTGGGAAATACCACACTTAATTCATCAGGCAATGCTATTGTTGTGAGATAAATAAGGCGGCCAATTAAAAGTTGAAAGTGGCTGTAGCTGATGTCATTGATCTGGCCATCTTGTAGTTACAAAAAAAATCATCTTTTTTAATGATTGCTGGGGCTATTGTAGCCGCCTATTTTTAACACATAAATTTTGTATATGAAAAAGATAATTCTTTTTACGATGAATATTATTTTGGTTACATCGACTTTTGCCCAAAGGCAGACTTTTGATGTATTAAACTATACCATGCCCAACGGTTGGGATAAAACAGAAATGGCAAATGGCATTCAACTGTCCACCAAAAACGATGGTAAAGGAAGTTATGCAGCTGCTATTATTTTACGTTCGGCAGCGACGGAGGCACCGGCAAACGAAAACTTTACTACCAGCTGGGAAAAACTGGTAAAAGGTACCTTGTCTGTTTCTGGAGAACCAACCCTGCAAGATCCTGCTACTGAAAAAGGATGGAGCGTTTTGTCGGGACAAGCCAGCTATGCCGATGGCGCCAATAAAGGATTAGTAACGTTGATAACCGCTACAGGCAACGGCAAAATGGCAAACGTGGTAATCATGACCAATACCGATAAATATCAAAACCAGATACTGGATTTTATAAAAAGCCTCGACCTGAACGAAACGGCAACTGCACAGAACAACAGCACAAACGCAGTTTCTCCCATAACTGCTACTACCGGTTCAGGAAATAAAAATCTGTATTCCATTACTGTTCCGCCCACCTGGAGTTTAAATGCAGGTGGAAATAGTTTAATGTTAGAGAAAAACACCACTACAGGAAAAAGAATTATTGAGTTTATGGGTATGATAAAATCATCGGGTAATTTAGAAAATGATATGTCGCATATTTTTTTCGAGGTGTTTGATGGCTGGGAAACACGGATTCCAGGTATCACAGTATTTACAGAAGCTGAGTGCGAAAAAGGGATGACCTGCCAGGGATTGAATTATTATATGATGTCCAATAGCATAAAGAAAAGAGGTGGGTATGATGTGATCAAAGCAACTGTATTGCTTGTACAAGCTGGCGATAAAGTAGCCATTATTAATTCTACGGATAACATTTTAGGTAGTGAGGTAGAAATGGCTTTACACTTTTTATTATTTAACCTGAGAATAAAAGGAGTGGGCGAAAAAAGTATAAATTATAAACAACAACTGATAGGCACCTGGGCATCAGGCAGCGGCACCTATGGTAATAGTTTGAATTCAGCCACCATCTACACAGCAGACGGGAAATCTTATGTTACGATACAATCTTCAACTACTTCAGGTTATGATTATTATAATAACCTGATAAAAACCAAACAATTTAAAAGTCAAAGCGTGTATAGCTTTACTGGAAATGTATTGGTAAGGAAATCATCATCGGGAAGTGAAAGTAAATATTTTATACGGTTCTATTCCCGCAGATACGGTGACAGGCCATGGGAAAGTTATATGAGTTTGTATGACTGTAATTATGATAAAAACAAAATAGAAGCGGTTCTTCATTTTCATAAGATTTGATTACAATGCCAATTTGAATAAGGGAGAGCAGTTTAAAACCCAGGTATTTTTTTGATAACAAAGACTGATTTTAACAATGAGAAAAATACAAACCATCTTCGTCCTTTTCTTTACGCTATATTTTGTGCCTTGCAAAGCGCAGAGTGACCAGGAACTGAGCAGGGATTCGGTAATTGGCTGGCAATACATAAGCAATCCAATAAATTCTAAAACTATTTACAAACCCCTTAAAAGCCAGTATGGATACGGTTATTCAGTGGGGCAGCAGCAGGCTTCGGATATGTTGATCAACTGGATACAACAATCCTACTTGCCTCGTGGGATGGTGATGCGTACCATTGCAAAAAATGATGAACGTTGGTACGTGACAGGCAATGGCCCGATACATAGTTATGGCGTAAATTTCTTAGGGTATGCGGCAACGTTTGCTCATGGAAAAATTGATCTGCGTTGTTGCGAACAAGGCCAAAGATTAGTGGCAGGGTTTAATGATTTTCCGGGTGTGTATATTAAAGGCTTTAATCCTGGTGGTATGTATTTTTTTGCAGAGCAGGCGCAATTTACGACTGGAGATGATGAAGCTCAATTAGCCAAAGAAGGAATAGATAAAAAGATCCAGCCTAATGTCTATAACTATCGCACTTATTTTGACCATTATCACGACAATGGTCAACAGGTTTTTAAAATTGGCGTGGTGGTTCCTAAAAATGGCAACTGGCCCTTTAAACCAGTGCTGGTAAAAGATGCCGTGGCCTATATTCAGCAGCAAATGGCAGCTTATCCTGGCATTATGCAAAAAAATCCTTACTCGGCAGAGCCTGTAAAAAAAGCATTGGAAAGACTGGCACCTTATTACAATGAAGTGGTCAAATTAAATGCAAATTATAACTATGATAATGCCATCAACGATGGTAATGAACATTACCTTCTTAATCCCGAAGCGATCATCAACGGGAAATCCATCAGTAAAACATTTTCAGAGTATAACATTCTTGTTACTACAACTCTGCAAACCATTGACCAGTCAAAAAAAGATGATCCACTTTGGTTATATGTTAACCTGACACCAACAAATGTAACACTACAAGGAAATCCTGCAAAATTCGATACTAGGTTTGGCACAGGTATATCGCACATGGTATATTCTTTATTGAATAATTTTAATTTTGATTTTGTGGCCAAATGGCTGGTGCAACCTGATGCAAGAAAAACTATGGTTTATGCTCCTGTAAAAATTCCAGCAAGAGCTACGGGCAATATTGCTTTAACACCTACTGCTGTTTCTGCAACTGCATCAGCAAAAAATAAAGATCCCCACACCATCTTGTATGAAGATTTTGAAGGCTATCCTGCCGGTGAAATAGCATCTAAAAAATGGCATACAGCAGGATATGGTTTTGCCAATGCTTCTTTAACAAGCGTAAGTGGGCAAAGCGGAAAATGGGTTTCGATCCCTGCAAAATTTACTTTCTATCCCGATCTGGAAAAGCCGCTCACACCAAACTATACGGTAAATTATGATATATATTTTGGCCCTGGTATTATCAACAAAAGAGTGTTGCATTATTTCAGGTTGGATGCTTATGACCCTAAAGATAAATACCCTCAACCCATGAATATGGCGAGCGCTATTGATAAAGGAATGGACTTTAGCATTGCTATGAGCGGCGAAACCACAACAGAATGTAAATTCAGGAAAGGCCAATATAAGGAAATGAACCAGGATGTAAGACTTACTGCTTTTAAAGAAAAAGACATCGCACATGTAAGCGTAGCGGTAAGTGGTACTTCGGTTGCTATTTCGGTAAACGGCAAGGAAGTAATCAGAAATGATAATGCCAGGCCCCCTGACCAATTGTATAAACGTATTGGCTGGTATTGCAGCGAACCAAATATACTGCTTGGCAATATTTTTATCAAAAGCAATAGTGCTGTTCAAAATAATATACCAAAGAGCCAACATTTGCTGGAGTGATAAAAGATAAAGGAACAATACCGGATGCTGCGACTTTTGAAACATCAGACTACACCTTCAAGCCATTGGAAAAAATTGATCAATTGCCACCGATTAATTACCCTGCAGGATTTAAAAGCACGGCACCTGTTGCCTCACAGTCGGAAGGCCGCAATAAAGAAAGCGGTGGCAATCTTACCCACATTCAAAGCGCCTGTACGTTCAGCCTTATTAGATGCTATATCCAATGCAGTGTTGAGCAATGATGCATTTAAAAAATTAATTGATAACCTAAAAAATACGGTGTCCACCAAATTGAATGCAGATAATGTAACCAAGATAGACAGTTACCTAAAAACAAAAAAAATAACGGCACCAAAAGCAATTGCTGCAGAAGCTATTGGCGCATGGCTGGGCAACAAGCCAACAACAGCATTTTATTCTGCAAAGCCATCCAGGCAGACTACAATGATATGAATACGGCCAACAACCTGGCGTCGTTTCTGAATGCATATGGTTATGCTGAAAAAGCAATTCCTGTTTTACAATATGTGAATGGTAAAATCAACGACAATCCGGATATACTATCTAATATGGCCACAGCTTATTATAACCTTGGCGATATGAACAATGCTGCTTTGTTTGCAAGTAAAAGCATTACAAAAGACAGTTTGAACACGAACGCAAATAAAGTGGCCGCTTTTGTACACCTAAACAAAGCTTCAGCAACCAATAACAATCAACCAGAACAAAGGAACAGCAATGATGATGGTGAAAGCTGCCAGTATTGTAAATGAAAGTGCGTCTTGGTACTTAAAAATGAAAGGCGACCTTGAGCAGATTTTTACCCAGGATAAAATAGCATTAACCACCGCTTACAATAAAAAGACAAGTGCGATCACCAAAAAATATAATGCGTTGTTGAATAAATTAGAAGATGGCGAAGGTAAGGGAGAAGAAGAGGAAGAAATGGAACGCATGAAAAAAGCCCGTTGCGAAGAATATAATAAAGAAAGTCAGCAATATCTTTCTGATCTGGCAAAGCTCACCAACCAGTTTGCTCAAAAAAGCGAACTGGTGAGCCGTATTTTTTTTAGGGATTATGCTAACTGGATGCCGGTTCAATTGAACGATAACAGCAACCGCTTTCTTCTGGATGCACAGGCAAAATATATTACTGATGTAAAGAAGATAAGAAGCCATCCAGGCCAAAGCAATGGGAAGAAGATTATTGTGCCAACTTTAAAGGAACGCTGGGGCTGGGCCCTGCAAAGATCGGGTTCAACTGTAACTCCATGAGCATATCCGGTGGCGAAAGTTTTGTGGGAGATATGAGCCTTAACTTTAATGAGAACGGCACGTTTAAAGAAGCAACCATTGGCGCAGGCATAGGAGTAGAAGGGCATATTGGTAATCAAAATGTAATAGCAGTTTCAGCAGGCGCATCTGTGATGGAGTACATCACCATTGGTGCCGGGCCAAATGGTGGAGTAGAGGTAACAGACTGGGGTATTTCAGCAGGTGTATCTGCGGGTGGAAACATAGGCGCAGCAGGTGGAGAAGCCAATATTGCCTCCACTAACATTTCTGTAAATGAAGGGGTAAAAGCAAGCGGTTATATTGCAAATGTACTGGGTTTAAACAAGCCATAAAATCATCTTTTTTAATGATTGACCATTTTTATATCAACCTACTTCTTGGAGAAACAAACCTGACCAAGGTGAATAAACGACCTTTTATCATGAAATTCCATCATAAGTCGGGAGGAAAACTTTTCTATTATGGTTCTTCTCATATCTATAATCCCAACGATCCAAATGTTAACGGATATTGAAAAGCAATTCACAGGTTTCAGGCCAGATATTGTTTTTTGGGAGGGAGGGAACCCTAATAGGAAAAATGAACTTCCAAAACTCTTAGAAACAATTGTCAGGGAAAAAGGAGAAGCAGGATTTGTCCGTTACCTTGCTAGGGAAAACGCTATACCAGATAAAACAATTGAACCATCTCCATTTGCGGTCATAGATGAACTTCGTAAAAAATTCACAGATAGTGAGATATTTATCCATGGCATATTAACACAGACAGAACAGGCTAAAAGAATGGGTAAATCTGATGTAGAGCTTGACAGTATCGTGGTTGTCGGAATAAAAAAAGCAAAACTCGCCGGATTTAAGGGGATTCCTGAAGATATAATTCAGTTCTCCGTAGAGGTACATAAATTAATATCACAAGTGGGAAACTGGCACCATGTGGTACTGGATATGGTTGCGCCCAAGTCATTAGAGGGTTCTCTTACAACAAGAATACAACAGATGTCAACAGAATCATCTGTCATCAGGGATAGGTACATGTTAACGATGTTGCTCACTGAAGTTGCAAAAGGAAAAAAAGTATTTGCGGTTGTTGGTGCACCCCATGTTATCATGCAGGAGCCTGGATTGTGCGAATTCTTCAATAACAAGTATAAAAATTAAGTATCTTATTTTACAAGTTGGATTACGTTTTAGACCGATGTCGGTATTAATGGAGACAGCATCAAGTCATCACCGCTTACGATGACTTCTGTCCCGTTTTGGAAATAAGGGTGGGCAGCTGCTGGTTATTTCCCTGGAAGATGGTAGTTTCGACATTTATAGAGAGGAAAGTAAAGTTTGCAATATCTTTGCTGATATTGGTATCGACACGGAACCAGTATGGCCAACTGGCGATCTGGTCGCACAAGAGTTGGTTGATGAAATTGGATATGCAATAGAAATGAGACAGATATAACTTTGACATGCAGTAGGCCGTTTCAATAATGAACTGAATAAAAATTTTACACCCATTCGTTTCATTCCCCCTGATGAAGTAACCATTGCTCCGCCACTGCCCGGATTTTGAAAGATATAATGTTTTTATAGTTCAGTTAAGGGGGGCAGAATACCTTTTTGAAATACTGAACCTGGTTGTCTTTAACGGTTATGCCTTCTGCTTCTAGCAGGCTCTGCATCTGATCGGGATCAGTAAGATGAAATTTGCCGGTCAACAGACCGCTGCCATTTACCACCCGGTGGGCAGGTACTTTATAGATAGTGCCATGTGAATGGTTCATGGCTTTACCTACAAGTCTTGCTGATTTTGCAGAGCCGAGGGCACGGGCAATGGTACCATAAGTGGTGACCCTTCCTTCCGGGATTAACCTGGCCAGATCAAATACCTGCATAATAAAACTGTAAGTTTCGGGTTTCATTTGCTATTTATCTGATGTTAAACATGAGCTAATTTAGCTGATTAAACGACAAATAATTTCAGGACATCCTGTTAACTGTATTATTGTTATAATTTAATTATTTAAAATAATACAATAATTTTTAGTTGTTTTGTTTTAAATAATTTTTATATTTATTTTGAATTAATTCTAATGAACATGAAACTATCCGACAGCAAAATCATCAAATTCCTTAATTCTTTAGCCACTATAATATTGGTACTTTATGCGATTTTTATATTCTTGAAATTGTTTTCTCCTGGAGCTCCTAAAATGAGTAATAGCACCAGAGGTTATCAAGTATATGATGTTATAGCTAAAAACAAAGATCAGGTGCTTAATCAAACTTTAGGTGAATGGTTCAATGACAGACTAGTAGTTCAACCAACTAATCAATCTTTAGTTCATTTGAGATTTAAGTCCCCAAGTGAATTATTTTCATTTCCAGCCGTTTTGTTCCAAATTTCGCAGTTAATTTATTGGCTACTCATTGGCCTTATAATTTACTACATTAAAAAACTATTTAGCTCCTTTAATAAGGATGAGGTGTTTACAAAGAAAAATGCTACTATGATTCTATTCGGGGCTATTACATTAATATTACTTCCTATTATAAGGTGGATAACACAGGAATTGTTCATCAACTGTATTGTGAAATTACATCTCAATGATTCCGGCTATGTACTGCAAAATGGGGCAGGTTTAATCGGATCAGAAACCCTAGTAGGACTAACGCTCTTAGCTTTTGCTTTAGCCTTTAAAGCAGGTGTAAATACGAGGCAGGAAAATGAATCCTTTATTTAACTCACATGCCTATAGTCATCAATTTAGATATAATGCTCGCTAAACGCAAAATGTCTTTAACAGAACTTTCTGAGAAAGTTGGTTTAACCATAGTTAACCTTTCCATTTTAAAAACTGGAAGGGCAAAAGGTGTTAGATTTGATACACTGGAAGCAGTATGTAGAGTTTTAGATTGCAAACCTGGAGATATTATCGATATAGATTAACTATTGCTATTTTAACTTTGGTCTTTTGTTTTATAGGCAATTAGCCTACGGCAGCTATTCATGAAAGTGTCTAACGACTATTTCTGCTGAATTTACTGAAATGTATAAGGTCTTCTATTTTCTATGAACAATAGTCTCGTTTTATAACTATTTGATTTTAATCTGTTTATTTGTAAGGAGCAAGTAGCATATATCGTTTTCGAATACATTGAAACCTTGTATAAAAGGAAAAGACAATATTCTAAGCTGAAGGTATTTGTCCACAGAGGAATTTGGAAGTAACTTAAATAAACAAAATATTGCAGCTTAAACCAATGTCTACTTTATTGTTGTAATTCTATGATAGTTCTATTGACCTTATCCTAAAATTAAGATACCAATTAAGTCTAGTCAGACATTGTGTGTAATTTTCTATTTATCAGTAGTTTGTTTTTTGTACTGATAATAATACGAACTTATTTATGAGTACCACTTTCCCACAGTGCAATCCAGCAATGTACTAGAGGTCTTTATTTTGAATGGATAAGTTATAACGATTATTTATAAATTTGATCCTTACAAATTTTTCTCATATCTAGTAACCTAATTTGGATAGGAGGATGCATGAATTTTATTTTTTAAATAGACTATAATCTGTTCGTCATAACGAACATCGAATTTACGCGCAAATAATGATGTTGTAAATTCTAAATTTTCGATATCGTTTATATTAAATATCTTAGGGTAGTTTGGGCCTGATTTCCAGTCAATTACTCTTAGGTTATTGTTCTCAACCTGGTGTTTGTGTGGCGAATTTAATATGATAGTCTGAAAAAAAAGTTCGTCGGCTATATAGGCATATTTAAAAAAATGGTAGAACCTTGGTGTGTCGTTTAAGAAATTAATGATATACTTTGCACAATCCGAGGTAATGGTCCACCACTGCGAACCACCATATATTTTAGCACTAAAACCTGATTGCGGTTTTTCCATTTTAATCGCTTTTTGAGCATCTACGATCTTCTGAGCTTCAATTACCCCCAATTCATCAATAAGCCAGTAATAGTTTACCCTATCTAAGCCCCCATTTCCGCCCCAATTTTTATAATTTGGAAGTTCAAAGTAATCTATAAACTGTTTGCCGTGGTTAGTTATTAGATATTTTTCAATTTGCTGATTGTTCTTAATAGGTAGATCCATCCCACTATGCAAAGAGACATAGTCGAATTCTTTAGTTTTAAAATTTAAAGCATCAATTAGAAGGTTTAAAGTGGCTTCTACCATACTAAAGCCTCCCCAGTTGATATAGCTTCTTCCCGTAATCGAATGCCAATTTTTGCTTTTAGTTTCTTTCTTTAATTGTTTTATAGCAGATGGACTATATACACGCGCATCTAAATGCAAAAAACAGTAGTTATGATTTTCATAAGTTAGTAAATCTATTAACAAAGCTAATTGGCTAATATTTTGATGAGCCAAAATGAGATAGGCAATTTTCATAAGCTCATTGTTGTTCTAAATTAATTATAAACATAATGCAAACTAACTCATTTTTTTCCTAAAATTTTAATTAGTGTTTTCTAATAAAATTATCCTATTCACTGTTTTTGGTCTCTGTATGTTAATGATTTAACTTATCTTTAGTGTTTTATATTGTTGAAATAATAAAGCATTATTTTGATTATTTATACTCTTCGATTTGTCTTAGATCTAAGTGCTGTAATCGATAAAATTCCTCAATGTCGATATCGCCATAACAAAATTTCAATAACTTTGTATTATTCTTACAGCATTCATCCAAGACTGAACTCTTAAATGACACTTACTGTTCGAGGTAAATGCTGGCTGGGTGGAGAAGTTCTTATTTTCAAGAACGGTAGGACCAATGTTTGGTGAATCTGTATGGATATCCCGTATATAATAGTTTAAGTAACAATCTATACCTGTTGTGCACTGTAAATAAACTTATCAGACATGAAGACAAATGAATCAAAAAACAGGAGGTTATACCTGTAGCGAATGCCAAAGCCACAGGCATTGTGTGTGGATAAGTAGATCGTACTTTGTATCCATCGGACAACAGACAAGGGATGCTAAGGAATTCGGTTGCTACACACACGAATCAGCCTGCTCGAGGATGTTGCCGGTTATATATAAATGCAAAAAAAAACACCACGGTTTACCAATATCCGTTTAGACCTTACGCTAGGTGACGTTACGGATCAATCGGGCAGAACTACAATAGATGCAATCTTGGCTGGAGAAACTTGATCAGAGGGTTTTATTAAACTTGGTAAATAGCAAGGTTAATAAAAGCAAAGAAGAAATTGCAGAAACTCTTACAGGTGTCTGGTGGAATGAATATTTGTTTGAGCAGAGTTATGAGCTCTACTAATATTTCCATCTTAAAATTGATGAATTTGATCAAGAAATTATTGAACGGGGAAATCGAAGAAAACAAAAAACAGGATTGGGAAGCAAGACCTGAGCATAAGGGTAAAAAAAAGGGGACGAGCAAGAACGATGGAAAATTAGATATGCAAAAAATATCATACTAGCTGAGAGGGGGGCATTAATAACGATTCTCTCGGAGATCGGCACTGATCTTATTGTTTTCCCAAGTGCTAGACATTTCTGCTGCTTGCTTAGACTGGTCCAACAATAAAGCTTCTGGAGGTAAACATATTTCTAATCGGACAATGAAAGATAGATATTCAATTTTTAGATTTATTTACTTTAGCGATATTTTAGTTTGGTTTTTTCTAAGCGATTTAGATGGATCATGCTATTTTTTGCTTCTATATGTCTATTTAAATCGATTGCGCTAATTTTATTATATATTATTTGAGAGTTTTTTGTCTTTATCTGTAGGTGGATATTATGTTGTTAGATGTAGATATAGCATGCGTTTGAGTTTATTTATTGTTTTGTAATTAGTATTTTATTGCGCTATAAGTTGGTGAAAAGTTTATTTAAGTAATTTAATTGGCTTTTATGACTTATGAGTGATGTCAAACGATTGCGTAATGAAAATTAGGTTAGGTGACAGAGTGTTGTTTTAATTTGCAGTGAATAAAAGAGAATATAAGTCAAACTATTTTTTATTTAACTAATTTCTATTAGCTTTATTCATTAGCTGTTATTTCTAATTTTAGTTATAGCAAGTTCTTTTAAGTCTATTATAATTTTTTTCAAGATTTTTTTGTGGAAAGAATCCTTGATCATCGCTCAAAAAATTTAAATAAAATGCACGTAGGAAATAACATTAGAAAAATACGGGAAGTAAGAGAAATAAAACAAGCCTATATCGCCCAGAAACTAGATATTTCATTAACTAGTTATGGGAAAATTGAAAGAAATGAAGTTGATATAAGTGTGAAACGTTTGAATCAGATCGCTGATATTCTGGGTGTTTCAGTGGCTTTCATAGTTAGTTTTAATGAAACTAGGTTATTTAATTTTGTTTTGGACCAAGAAAAATCGGATTCTGGTTATTGTCTTTTGATCCAACATATGAAAGAAAATATTCATTGGTTAAAATCAGAAAATGAAAGGTTATTAGACCTTATTTCAAGGTTATCATATTCTGCTCATAAATAAATTCAATTAATTATTCTTATTGATTTTTTGGCTACTATGTAGTTTATTAATAATGAGTCGATTTTGGATTAAAAGAATTTCAGTTCGATATTTTATAGCTTTATTTTATGAATATTATAAGATAGAAATTACAATTTGTAAACTAGAGGTTTGTATTTCGTTATTTTTTGTTTTTATACAATAATTAATATTATGTTGAGAAAATAACTTAAAATATAAAATATGAAGAAAAGTTTAAAGATTCTTAGGTTTACTAAGGAGGATGTTGCAGATCTTACAAAGGAAGAGCAACAGAGGCTCGTTGGAGGTGTTGCTCCAACAGTGACAAAATGTACAGAAACGTGCACTGATGTTACTTATGGCGCTGCCAATTGTACAGATGGATGTACTGGCGGTTGTCAAAGCGTTTATGGTGGTGCTGACTGCGATCCGGCATCTGGGTTAGGGAATGCAACATGTTATATAAGTGCGGTGGATAGATGTCACACTGATTTCAATTGCACCAAGACTCAATGTACAGCTACATGTCCAAATACCTATGGAGATCCGACTTGTAAAGATTGTTAAGGTAAAGTAATGTTCATTTGGGTTGATTATAATCAACCCAAATTTTTTTAGAAATTTTTGATCCTTAGGAATTACAATTGAAAGAAAATGAAGTACCAGGATGAGTTTTAAATTTATTAAGCAGTTGAATGTAATGGACTGTGGTCCTGCATGTATTAAAATGATTGCACAATACTACGGTCGAAATTATTCTCTGGAAACGTTAAGAAGATTGTCTGGATATAGCAAACAGGGCACTACAATGTTTGAGCTTAGTAAGTTGTCCGAAAAGATTGGTTTGCGACCAAGGGGGGTTCAATTAAGTCCTGAATCCTTATTGTATATTGACTATCCAGTAATTTTACATTGGAAAAATAATCATTTTGTAATTTTGTTAAAAATTTCAAAATTCGGATATGTGAAAGTGGCCGATCCGGCTATTGGAATTGTCACCTATAATAAGGAGGAGTTTTTGCAAGGATGGTTAACTTCAAACAATAAAAGAGGCAATGCACTTCTTGTGGAAGTTTCACCGAAATTCTATGAACAAGAAGGTGACGGGGGGAAATACACACTCACATTTGGCTTCTTTCTTACTTATTTGAATCAAGTTAAGCCACAGATTATTGCAATTTTTGCTGCATTTATTTTTACCCTAATGATCCAAATGGTCACCCCCTTTATCATGAAGAGTACCATTGATATTGGGATTGAAGGTCGAAATTTTGGATTTATTGAGCTTGTTACTATTGCTCAAATTGTTTTGATGATTAGTTCTACCGTTGTTGGTTTTATTCGAAGTCGAATTTCATTGAGGATGGCTAATATTCTTAATTTGTCCATTTTATCTGATTTCTGGATTAAATTATCAAGATTGCCTATTTCTTATTTTGATAGATATCACACTGGTGATACTATGAAGCGATTGGGAGATCACGGTGTGATTCAAAGTTTCATGACCAATACAGCAATCAATATTTTAACCTCAATAATTAATTTCGTATTGTATTCTATTATTTTGGTGTCATTTAATATCCAACTCTTTATTATTTTTTTAGTAGGAAATTTCTTTTATTTTCTTTGGATAAGAGCTTTTATGGGAGTCAGAAGGAAATTAAATCATCAGGGATTTGAACTTGGTGCGAAAAATCAAAGTAACACGATTGAACTCATTCAGGGAATGCAAGAGATCAAACTTAATAATGCTGAACACATTAAAAGGTGGAGGTGGGAAGGCTTACAGACAACACTTTTTCAGTTTGGCTTTAAAATGATGAACTACAACCAGGTACAATCTGCAGGGGGATTGTTGATCAGTCAAATAAAAGATATTACCCTTTCTTTGATCGTAGCCAAACTCGTTATTGATGGTCAAATCTCTTTTGGGACTATGGTTTCTGTCCAATATATAATAGGCCAATTAAGTGGACCAATTAGTTCTTTTATTGGGTTGGTGCAGAGTAGTCAGGACGCTAAAATAAGCCTTGAGCGGTTGAATGATATTCATGAAGTTGAGGAAGAAGAAGCGAAGAACAGAATTTTTGTAAACCATTTGCCTGAAAATCCAAATCAAATGAAGCTCAGTTCTGTTAGTTATACCTATCCAGGTGCGGAATCTGCTGTAATTGAAGGGGTTAATCTTGATATTCCAATAGGGAAGATGACTGCTATTGTGGGTGAAAGTGGTGGAGGAAAAACGACATTGTTGAAAATACTTATGAAATCATACGATGATTTTAAAGGCACGATTAATATTGGTGATAGTGATTTCAAAAAGATCAGTCCTTCTTATTGGAGAAGCATTTCTGGTTTTGTAATTCATGATGGTTATATCTTCAATGACACGATTGGAAATAACATCGCACTAGGAGATGAAACTCCCAATAAAGATTGGATTATAGAATGTTGTAATCTTGCGAATATCTATGAATTCATTGGTTCACTACCTAATGGTTTGGAGACAATCATTGGTTCTGAGGGAGTAGGGATTAGTCAGGGGCAAAAGCAGAGAATTTTGATAGCAAGAGCATTATATAAGAAGCCCAAATTTCTTTTTTTCGATGAGGCAACAAATGCTTTGGATGTAAATAATGAAACAATCATTTTGAATAACCTAAAAAAACATATAGTCAATAAAACGGTGATTGTTATAGCGCATCGACTTAGTACAATCAAGGATGCTGATCAAATATTATTAATGAAGGGAGGCCAGGTGATGGAAAGAGGAAATCATAATGAACTCATTGAGCTTAAGGGAGAATATTGGAGTCTTGTTAGAAAACAAATTGTGTATTAATTATATAGCTTTTATGTTTGAAAATTGGGAAGATGATAAAAGGAGATTTGAAAGATCCGAGGAAGCGACAACATTTATTGCTCACAAACCAAATTTTTTAGAGCGTAATGGTATTCAGATTATTGTGGCAATTTTTATTTTTTTGGTTTCTATGACTTGCTTCATTAGATATCCCGATAAGGTTGTTCAGGTTGGCTATCTTAGTGCTGAACATGCACCAGTAGAATTAAAGTCAAAGACCGATGGAATATTAAAAAAATTATTGGTACAAAATAATGAAGTAGTAAAAAAGGGAGATATAATTGGTTGGTTGGAAACCGAAATCAATTATAACGAAGTACTAGTCTTGCTTAAAAATATTGATAAACTCGATGATGATCTTTTGAAAGATAAAGGAGTAGAAAAAAAAGATTTTTTTATAAAAAAAATTGGAAATTTTAACTGGGGGGAATTACAGCAAAATTATTCAGAATTCATCTCTGAGCTTCAAAAATATGATGATTTCTATTTAAATGGATTTTATGAAAGTAAGATCAACTATGTAGATAAGGATATTAAAATTGCATTAAGTAAAAATGCTATTTTGGAGAAGCAACAAACTCTATCTCAGAGGGAACTGGATATTGAAAAAGAGACATATAATGTAGATGAGATTCTTAATAAAGAGGCGTTAGTAACTAAGCTTGATTTGACAAGGTCGGAAAGTCAGCTGATTAGTAAAGAGAGGAGTTATTTTGATGTATCTCTTGCAATAATTAATAACGAATCTTTAGTTAGTCAAAAAAGAAGCGAGGTCATGCAAATGAAACATGATGTTTTACAAAATAAGGTTCAATTTCGTCAAGCCATACATTCTCTAAAAAGGGCATTAATAGCTTGGATTGATAAATATTCAATCTCCTCGAATGAAAGTGGATCTATCGCGTTTTCATCTTTTCTTCATGAAAATCAAGTCATTTCTCCTAGTAAAATTATTGGATACGTTATGCCTGTTAATTCTAGGTTTTACCTAAGGATTTTTTTAAGTCAGGAAGCTATTGGGAGATTAAAGGAAAATAATCCTGTGGAAGTTCGCTTCAATTCTTATCCATACAAGGAATTTGGGATGCTAAACGGAAAGCTTAACTATATATCCAACATTGCATTAGATAGCGGTTTTTTAAGTAAGGTAGATTTGCCAGGTGGACTTAAAACTAATCTAAAGCATACTATTCCTTATCGAGAAAATCTCAAGAGTGAAGTGATTTTTATAACTAAAGACATAACATTAGGGCAAAGGCTCTTTGATGGTCTCTTTAAAACTAAAAAATAATGAATAAAACGCTTAAAAATGAATCTAAGGAGTTTTTGATCGATCAAACCTTAAATCTTCTTACCAACAATTATATATATAAGGATATTCCCAATAAAATACAAGGATGCCACTATCTGTTTATGGTATCGAAAGTAATCGACAGTAACTTATTTTCGAATTTAAGTCTTGATTTACTTCTTGAATCCCTTAAGGAAGCATATTCCGAGGCTAAGCTTACTACTACAAAAAAAAAAGAGGGGTTGATTTTGATGGTAATATATATCATATGTTCCTCAGAAGAGGAGGGATTTTGTATTGATATAAAGGCGCTTTATCAAGCTTTAAATGAGGATTTTGAAGATCTATTAGAATGTGATATTTCATTATCAACATTATATCTGACTCTTTATATTGGTATTTATTCAGGTACCCCAAATAAAATTTTTTATGAACGGGTTTCTAAAACACTTGAAAATTTTTATCCTCGGAAAGCAGAATTAATAAACATTGTTTTGTTTTCGATTAGTCTTTTCTTTTACAGGAAAGTTTATAAAGATAAAGCGTCAAATCACTTCGAGAGAGCATTGAGTGAAATAGAAAGTCTATTTCTTATTGAAGAAAATACAGAATCTAAAATTCTTTTGCTTTGTTCTTTATGGTTTATGAGAGGTTATGCCACTGATCAGTTGCTCTTTGATAACGAAATAATGATTAAGATTGAAAGGTTGATGAATATGGAAAAATTGAGTCATTCCGAAAATGCATATTTGATCAAATTCTTATACTTTGCTCTCAATAATGAGACAAATGTTGATCAAGATGATCTAATGAATTACACTGAGGCTTTTGATGATTTTCGTTTGGGTATTCTGGCGGTATCAAAAAATGAATTTCATAGATTCAAAGTTGGTGAAGTAATCTTGAACATATTAACAACAGTTGTTTATGAAGAATATAAATAGTACTCCCAAAAAAATAAACGTCATTTTCGTAGACTCAAAGGGGATCAGTAACATTTACGGAATTGGTTCATATAGGAATAATTTACTTGCTGAATTAGCAAAGTCTGACTCGGTTAATCTATTTTGTGTCAGCATAAAATATGCAGATAAAGGGAGCGCGAAAATCTTAAAGATTGATGAAGAAAACGCTTATACGAATATTGAAATTGTTCTATCTGCAAACAATTTAAAGACCGAAAATTTAAATATTAATCAACCTAGAATATCTGCATATTCAGCAAATATTTGCATTACACTCATTAAGTTTTTATCCGGCTGTGAGGACGGAATTATTCACTTAAATATTTCAGGAGAAGTTGAATTATGTAAAGTTGCCAAGAGGTTAGGGTTTAATGTTGTTGCCACTCAACATGTTCAAGTTATTAATCCACAAATAAATCCTAATGATTTCAACTCAATTTTACTGGAAGGTGAAAAGAAATTTTTCTCTTTAGTGGATGAGGTAATTTGTTTATCGAATTATACCAAGTCGGCAATCATTAACAATTATTCATTTGATAGTAGAAAGGTCACTTTAATTTATAATGGTGTTAAGGCTTTAGAACCTGCTTTAAATAAGAAAAGTGATTTGAAAAAGAGATTTGGATTTTCAAAAAAAGATTTTATTTTTTTATTTGTTGGTAGAATTGAAAAGAGCAAGGGACTTTATGAACTCATACAATCTTTTATCGTGTTTGCCAAGGGTAAGAGCAATATAAAATTAGTTGTAGTTGGTGGGGGTGATGTCTATTCTGCTTTGAGCTTTACTTTTGAAAATATGGGAAATATTGTGTTTACAGGTTTCTTAACTGGGGCTCAGTTATCGCTTGTTTTTAGTCTTTCTGATGTAGGTGTATTGCCTTCATATTCTGAGCAGTCGAGCTTTTCAGTACTTGAAATGATGAATAATGGATTGCCTGTTATTGTTAGTGATATTGACGGATTCGAACTTTTTGAAAATAGAAAACACGTCCTTAAGGCCGATTATGTTTTAGGGTCACCTGGCAATTCTAACTCAATCGATACTATATCATTAACAGCCTGCATGGAGGAATTATTTAATAATGTAGAATTAAGGAGTTTGATAAGCATTAATGCAAGTAAGTTATTAGCTGAAAAACTAAACTCTGTTTCGATGTCAAAAAATACAATTTCAGTATATAAAAGAGCATACAATAAAATATGAAAAATATAGATAATAAAAGGGAGATGATAACCGACAGTATCCATCATATTTATAAGGTTATTACGAATAGTTTGAAATATATCAACAAGGATAGCGGAGCTTTGCTTAATTCATCCGGGTGTTGTCTTTTTCTTTATCATTATTATAAATGTTTCGGAGATGAAGAGGCGAAGAAATTATTAAATGAAGCTTTAAAAATCGTTTTGGAAGGCGAGATGAAATATTCATACGATAAACCATCCTCGGTTTCTTTTTGTTCAGGAATAATAGGCACAGGATGGATTACAATGTATTTAAATAAGGAGGGGGTTACTGATTTTGATGACGAAATGAGCGATCTGGATGACATAGCAGTGAATTTTTTTAATCAATCTTTAAATAAAGGAAATTATGATTTTTTACACGGAGCAGGAGGTGCTTTATTCTATATGGCTTCTAAAAAGATGAACGAAAAGGTTATAACGTATATTAAGGAAATGGTTAATTCACTGTTAAATGTTGCTGTGAATGAGAATGAAGTCTTTTTTTGGGAAGCTTTTGATTTTGAAACCGAGAAAAAACAGAATAGAGTCTTAAACTTAGGACTTTCCCATGGCACTCCTGCCTTGTTGGTAATATTCTCAAAGATTTACACTTTGTCCGAAGATTTTGCTTACTTAAAAGAAACTATTGAGAATTGTGCAAATACTATCATCCGAGCGAAAAATGTTAAGGTTAAGGAATCAATGTATTCTTATTCAACGAATATTGATACTAAGACTGAGGAGTGTACAAGACTTGGTTGGTGTTATGGAGATCTGGGTGTCGGTATAAGTTTATGGCAAGCTGGAGTTTCAATAAATAATTCCCTATTTGTTAATCATGCCGTAGAGATATTTGAAAGTGCAAGTCTCCGAACTAATGTTAAAGAGGCACAAGTGAAAGATGGGGCACTTTGTCATGGAGCTGCTGGATTGGCTTATATTTTTCATAAGTATTATTTAGAAACAAAAAGTGATAAATTATTAATCGCTTCAGATTATTGGGTAGATGTAGCAATGGACTTAATCAAACCCTCATCCAAACTTTTAACTGGGAAAACAAGATGGCACAGCGTTAATGGATATTTAGATAGCTTCTCCCTTTTAGAAGGAATAAGTGGCGTTGGGTTGAGTTTTTTATCCCGTATTTCTAGTGAAAGATCAGAATGGGACAACTGTCTATTAATGTAATTAAATACTTAAAGTACTGATTTATGGAAAATATAAAATGGGACTCCAATTTTTTTGTGCTGAGAACTCCCATGTTACCACTATCGAACTTTTATTCTTTGTTCAAAAAACTTAGGAACGAAAGCGAAACTGATGCAATCTGGCAATACCTAAACGATGATTTACTAGAGGCTATTTATCTGGCATCTCCAACTCTTTATGATGAAATTAAAAAGCATAAGGAAAATCCTTTAAATTTAAATTCTGTTGAAATAAACCGTTTAACAAAATCTATTTTCAAATATATTTCAAGAGCAAGTACTAGATGTACTCCGTTTGGTTTATTTGCAAACTGTATGGTAGGACTGGTGTCAGACAGTGATAATTTCATTATTCCTGCGAATAAAATTATTAAAAATTTAAGATTAGATATGGATTCTTTATGTAGCCTATCTAATCACTTAAAGAATATTCCGGAAATTAGGAAGAATTTAGAGTATTTTCCTAATTCTGCCATTTATAAGATTAATGGTAAACTAAAATATATAGAATATAAGTATAACGTAAAAGGAGACCGTACTTTTCACTTAAGTAAAATAACTAGTGATGCAATCTTAAAGGATATCCTACGCATTTCAAATAATGGCAAATCTTATTTTAAAATTGTTAACGAATTATGTGGTTTATATGATTTTACGAGAGATGAAATTAAGG
Source organism: Pedobacter ginsengisoli (assembly GCF_002736205.1). Classification (NCBI taxonomy): domain Bacteria; kingdom Pseudomonadati; phylum Bacteroidota; class Sphingobacteriia; order Sphingobacteriales; family Sphingobacteriaceae; genus Pedobacter; species Pedobacter ginsengisoli. Next base: position 557,703 of record NZ_CP024091.1, read on the forward strand.
GATATGTAGATTCTTTAATTGATAATAATGTTTTGTATAGTTGTATTGAACCGAATGTGACGGGTGACGAATTTTTTAATATCATTCATAGAAAACTTGCCGATATTTCTAAATATGAACCATCTGTTATTCCTATTTTCCAAGCATTAGAGAGCATATCTCATCTAATTAGTTCGATAGAGAATGGCGATAATAATGTAGATACTTATAAGAGAATTGTAGAACTTTTTAAGACTTTATGTAAGGATGGAGCTGTAAATGAAAGTAAGTTATTTCAGATGGATACTTCCAAGGTATCAAGTACTTTATCGATTGAGCGCAAATCAATTGATCATTTATTCAATTCAATAAAGAAAATTCATTCAATTAATAATACCATTAATGAAAATCATACCTTAAAAAAATTCAAAAAGGCATTTTTAGAACGATATGATAATCAGTCGGTTAAGCTTGTTGAGCTTTTTGATAATGAAACAGGAATGGGGTATAGGAATGCTAAAAGTTTATCGGATTTCTATTCTACTCAAGAATCTAGAATAAGCAACCTGGAGAAACTTGCTTTAAAGAAGTTTCTGGAGTTCTTGAAATCAGGTAATAAAGAAATAATCATCCAAGAAGAAGATCTTAAGCCTTACAAATCTCATACTCGAGGACTTCCCTCATCGTTTAGTGTAATGGCAAATATCACCCATAATGATCTGAACGAAAAATATTTTTCAATAAATGGCTTCTCTTTGTCAACCACAAGTCTACTTGGGAGATTTTGTCACTCGGATGATAAATTGTATGATAATGTACTAGATTTAATAGAAAAGGAAAAAGAAACGGGTTGTATTACGGCGGAGATTGCCCATCTGCCTCAAGCACGAATAGGGAATATTCTTTCTCGTCCAATAATAACTGACTATGAAATAGAGTTTTTGTCTCTTTCTGGTGTTCCTTCCGAAAAGAAAATAACAATAGATGATCTTTATGTTAAATTGGTGGGTAATGAAATTGTTTTGTTTTCCAAAAAATTGAAAAAACGTATAATTCCAAAATTATCTTCTGCACACAATTATTCAAGCGGAAGTTTGGATATATACCATTTTTTGTGCGATGTTCAATATCAAAATTTAGACTCTGTACAATTTTGGAATTGGGGAGTAAGTTTAGCTGATCAGGCTTTTTTGCCCAGAGTTACATTTAATAACTGTATCCTGTCGCCAGCTCAGTGGAGCATTGATTGTCTGGAATTACAAAAAGCAGTAAAGTTAAATAAAACTACCTTTCTTGAAGAGCTTCGCGTTATTCAAAAGAAAATTGATTTACCAATGATTGTGGTTTTAAAACAGTATGATAATTTTCTAACATTAGATCTTTCTACAGGAATCTGTATTGATATACTAGAAAAAGAAGTGGGTAAAAATAAATCTGTTAGACTTTTTGAATTTATCACAAGTAACAATGAAGTTAAGCAGTCTTTTAATGATGGAGATTTAAATATCTACTCAAACGAAGTTATTATTCCTTTTAGTGTATCGAATAAGAAAAGGGTCCTTCAGCCTTTCATTACAGATTGGATCAAGCCTATTAAAAATAAACGAAAATTTTTTCTGGGTGACGATTGGTTTTATATTAAAATATATGCAAAACAAAAAAATCTCAATAAGGTATTAATTAAGCTTAGCTCAGTTCTCAAAAGGAATAAAGTTAATAAAAATATTACTTCATGGTTTTTTATTAGATATGGGGATCCTTTTCCACATTTACGGTTTAGATTTCTCGTATCTAAAGATATCGATGAACTTATTAAGGATCTTTTTGGTCAATTACAACCAATGATCAAAGATAATTTTATTACTAATATCGTTACTGATACATATGAAAGGGAAATAGAAAGATATGGTGACAATAGCATTGTGATGAGCGAGGACCTGTTCCATATCAACAGTGAACTTGTGGTTTTTCTTGTTGAGAAAAAAGCAGTTCTAAATAGTGGTTTGAATTTACAAAATGTAGCTCTAATGATAATTGATCGAACTTTGGATATATTTGATTATAGTTTATCTGAAAAATCGGAATTCTATAATAGGTCATTTAAGAGATTTTCTGTTGAATTTAATTACAACCTTGATAAAGGTTTGAAAGCTGCTCTACAAAACCAATATAGGTCTGTAAGAGGTAATCTGAACTTTCTGAATAAAAAATTATCTCAGGTGGAAAATTTAAATTTGGATTTATATTTTAGAAAATTAACTAGTATAGTTCATGATGTGAAAATTGACGATACCAAGAGTATTGATAGTTTTCTTGAGAGCCATGTTCACATGTTTGTAAATCGACTTTTTTCCGTTAATCAAAGGTTTGAAGAGTTTATTATTTATTACCTATTAGATTCTTATTATAGATCAGTGATAGCTCAAAATAAAATTAAATTATGAGGGTAATTATTTTTCTTCTGATCATGCTTAGTTCTGAATTGGGTACTTGCCAAAAATATAATTTTAAGCATTCGGGTTGGAGGGTTGTGTCCGGTGATAAAAAAAATGCAAGTATAAAAATTAAAAATATAACCGACCCGACTATCGAGAAATTGGTGTTAAGAAATGATTCTGGAGTTACTACTCTAATTAATCAATTAACAATAGGTGAAGTTGATAGTGGAGCGATAGTTGTAACAGGAAGTCTAGATAACTTCAGTGTAGAAGACTCAAGTAGTGCTTTAATCTTTGTTAACGCCATTAATAAGAATAAAAATTCGATATTTTTAATAAGCTATGATTTAAGCAAGATCATTGATGAAAATGGGAAAATTAATTTCTTTATACCATTTGATAGGAAAATTGATTCCATTAGGGTTGGAGTTCAGATTAAAGGTCGTAATGAAATTCTAATTTCAAACCTAAAATTAGAGATAACTAAGGGCGAGTTTGGAAAAGAGTGGAGAAAGACCTACTTAAAACGATTGTTTCACAATGAGGAGGAAATTGATAGACTTGAAATTTTTTCCAAAGTTTGGGGGTTTCTAAAGTATTACTCGCCTGAAATCAGCCGGAATAATATAGATTGGGATGCAGTGTTAATTAGACAGCTTGATTTTTTATTGAACAAAAATTCTCAAAAGTCTTTTGAGGAATCTATTGAATATCTTTTGAGTATAGCTCAAGCAACCGAAGTTAAAAAAGATAGAAAATTTGATCTATTGCAAGAATCTAATAACAATGAACGCATTAATCTCGATTGTAATTGGATAATCAAATCAAAATTTCTTTCTGAAAGAAGTAAGGACATTCTAATTGGTTTCAAAGATCATTTCGTTCCTTTTAATAATAAGTTTGTTGTTAGTACTGACAGTTCAGATAATCCTGTACCTCAGTTTAAAGAAAATGCATACAATAAGAACTTTTTACCCGAAATGAAATTTAGACTGTTGTCTCTTTTTAGATATTGGAATATAATTGAATATTATTATCCCTATAAATATTTGATTAAAGCCAATTGGGAGGGTTCTTTAAAATCATTGATTCCTAGGTTTATTGGAGCCACAAATTCTTTGAAATATGGGAACGCACTATTATCGTTAAATGCTTTGATTGAGGATGGTCATGCTGCCTTACCAACTGATTCGTATTCTTTTGCAAGTTATGTTTATGGCAAAAATCTTATCATTCTTCCAATCTCTTTTGGAATACAAAGTAAGGACTCTGTATTTGTAAAAAAGATTGATGAAACATTCTCTATCGAGACAGGGATTAAAGTTGGAGATATGATTGTCTCGATCAATAAAAGAAAGGTAGAAAGCTATTTGGATCAGCTTAGAGAGTATGTTGGTCATTCAAGGATTGAAATGAAAGATTATTACATAGAAAAGGGAAACCTTTTAGGGGTTAGCCCACAATATGGTGATACATTGTTTATCGAATACCTTCACAATTCAAAAGTAAATAATACAAGACTTGAAATTAATAAAAAATCAAAACCAAATTATCTCGATTTTTTTAATAAGGAACTGGGTGAAGGGAAAAAGGACAAAGCAGTTGGATTTAAATCCATAGATAAAAATACCTTGTATTTAGATGTTCATAGCTGGAGTGTAAAGGATAAAAAAAATACAATAGCTTTTTTACAAGATGTAAATAAGGTGATCATCGATTGCAGAAAGTATCCATCGTGGGATTTTATTGAATTTGTATCTTACTTTTTGAAAGATAGCGTTGAATTGTTAAAATTTATGCCAACTACAAGTTATCCGGGGTTATTAAGAGAAGTCCTGAATAAATCTTTTTCAGACTCTCTTTATTTTAAAGGTAATGTAATTGTTCTGGTTTCCGAAGAGACTCAAAGTCGTGGAGAAATGTTAGCAATGATGTTAAAGGCTAGAAGGGAAAAAATAACTTTTATAGGAAGGCCGACTGCAGGGGCAGATGGTGATGTTGCTACTATTCAAATGCTAGGAGAGCAGTATTTTAATTTTATGTTTTCAGGTGTAAGAGTTTTGTATCCTGATAATGGAGAGACACAATCGATAGGGATATGTCCTGATGTTACAGTGAAAAGAATCATCAATAGAGAAATTATGGGAGAAGATGAGATTCTTGCTGCTGCTCTTAAAATATTTACGTTTTAAATTTTTCAAAATTGAAAATACTATATAAGTTTGTTTTTCTGGCGTGCTTTCTAATTTCTCTACAAGCTACTTGTCAAACTAATTGGACGCTTGATAGTTGTATAAACTATGCTTTGTCTCATAATTTGGAGTTAGAACAATCTAGGATCCAAGAAAGTTCTACTAAATTACAAAGTGAACTTCAACATGCCAAAAAGATTCCATCCCTCTCTATATCATCTAATCTAGGGCTGTCAATAGGAAGATCAGTTGACCCCACTACAAATGAATTTACTAATAAGGGAATAACTTATCAAAGTTATGGATTACAAAGTAACTTAATGTTGTTTAACTGGTTTAACGTGAGAAATTCGATAAAATCAGTCAAATACCACTATCAGTCAGTGTCTTATGAAGTTGAAAATTCAAAAATTAATTTGAAGTTGAACTTAATTGTGGCTTATCTTAGCTTACTGGAAGCTAAAAAGCAGGTGAAATTATCAAATGAAGCTATTTTGTTGATTCATAAGCAAATATTAAAGGCCGACTCTTTGATTGTTTATGGTAGAGCTAGCAGAATTAATTCTTTAAAATTAAAATCCCAATTGGCTAAAGATAGTAGTGGACTATATCGAAGTCGACTTAATCTTAGCCAGACTAAATTGGAGTTAAAACAGTTACTTAATCTTAATGGAAAAAGTGAGTTTGATATTATTGATTCTATGAATAATACTAATGATCATTTTAATTATTTGTTGGATATCTTACCTGAGAGGATTGTGAAAGATGTTCAGATTAATCATCCTCTACAAAGATCCAGTGTTTTAGAAGTTAAATCCCTAGAATATAAATTAAAAGCGGCCAGCGCAATGAGGATGCCTTCTTTAAATGTTAATTTTAATGTAGGCTCAAATTATTCGAGCAATTACAAAAATATGTATACAAATAGTGCAGGTTATTTTGACCAAATTCTAAATACTAATTTGAGCAGAAGTGTTCTCTTTTCTTTAAGTGTACCGGTATTTAACCAAAAGTCTCTAGATGTCAATGTGAAACAGGCCAAGATAAACCTACATGAATTAGAGCTGAGAAATTCTATTCGGTCAAGAGATTTAGAAAAATTAATTTATTCCGCCTATAATGATGCTATTGCAAATTATAAAGACTATCAGCAAAGTCTTGAATACCTAAAGTATTCAGAAGAGGCTTATAAGCTAGATAAGCTATTATTTGAAAATGGAAGAATTTCAGCCGTTGAATTGTTGGAAAGTTTAAATAATCTAAATATAGGAAAGCATAATTGCTCAAGTTTATTTTATAGTACTATTTTGAAGATAATGATATTAAAATTATATGATAATTGCAATTCCTTATAAATAATTAGCAGTTTTTAAATTAAAAATTATTTCAATGAGTAAAGATAAATTGCCTAAAGTGTCAATTATAATGCCTGTAAAGAATTGTGAAAAATTCATCGTTAAATCTTTAGAAAGCATACTATGTCAAAGTTTAGAAAATTTTGAATTGTTAATATTCAATGATAAGTCAACCGATGATACTTTAAATTTAATACATAGTTTTAAGGACCGTAGAATCACGGTTTACAATGAAACAAAAGGGTTGATTAATAATTTGAATAAGGGACTTTCTATATCAAAAGCCAAATTTATAGCAAGAATGGACGGTGATGATATTATGTATAAAGATAGGTTATTGATTCAATTTAACACCATGGTTTCAATTCCTCAGATAGATATTTGTGGTACAGGTTATAGATTTATTGGGGATGATTTCGAACCAAAAATAAAAAAAGGTTACGAGGGAAGAATTCTTGCACCTATAATGAAAATGATAGTTCAAAATTTCATAGCACACCCAACGGTGATGTTACGGAAGGAATTTTTCATGACAAATAATTTAAGATACATAGATTTTAAGTATGCTGAAGATTTTAGGCTTTGGTTTGAAGCGGCGAAACTCGGAGCTAGGTTCTATATAATAGGGGAACCGCTACTTGACTATAGAATTTCATCTACACAGACTACAGCATTATTCCATTCTGAAATGAGAGCGCAAACTATTAAAATCCAGAAAGAAGCTATTGAATTTCTTTTAGGCCTTCCCCAGTTTCAGAATCAGACTCCATGTTGCACTGATTTATTTACAAGTTTAAAAGCTTATGAAGAGAGAGGTTTAATAACATTTGATAAAATACAGGATACTTTCTATCAATTGTTTTATTCTTTAATAAAAGGGAGTTAATGTGTGGCTGTAGTAATGAAAAAAATAATAGCTTGTATTTTAAGAAAGGATACGTGATTTTTAATTTTATAGGCAAGCAAATATTTGAAAAAAAACATTTTATGAGAATTATGTAGTAGTCTGAATTCAAAATTAGTGAAAGTTAAAAAAGAGGTATCATCATGTTGGTCAATATTGACGATATAAACTGATGAAAATTTGAAAAATCCAATTGCAATTTAAATGATAAAAGAATTAACCATCCTAATAGTATGGCACAAAGAAAGTAATCCTGAAAAGATTAAATGTTTTGAGGAAAATAAAAGGACATTTGAACAATATAATCCCGGTGTTGAAATTCTAGTTATTATTAACCAATTTGAAGACAGCAACGAAGCCTGGTTAAGTTCTGATCTCTCTATTTTTAATTGGTACAATGATAAAACCAAAAGTGTCGAATCAAAAAGATTTTTATTAATTGAATGGGATTGCTGGTGTGATATTAGTGTAGAGGAGTATTTTTCAAATACTTGGAATATGGATGTGGTTGCTCCTTCAGTTAAATATCCTGAAAGAGATTCTTGGTACTGGTTTAGTACTAAGCAAAAATTACCTGATAGAGCAAGATTGTATGCTACTGGGATAGTTCCTTTTTGTGGTATTTTGGTATCGGAAAAAGCAATGAAAGCTATTGGTGAAGAGATAATAAAGCCAGATTACCGTGGGTTGAACAGTGAATTGCGTTTTGCCAGTGTCGCAACATTCCTTGGGTATGATCCAGTTCCTAATCCAGTTTGTAGTAGGTCTGTGATATGGAACCCAATCATCCCTTTTGATTTTCGGTTCAAAGGATTCCATCATCCCCGAAAAGTATTAACATCTTCTTGTGTGCTTGGTCAAATCAATACGATTTTGGATTTGGATAAGTGTATTATTCCGAGAATCATTCATCAGACATATAAGGATAACTCCCCCCAACACATTTAAATTTATTAACTGAAACTTGGAAAGAAAATCACCCTGATTGGCACTATATTTTATGGACTGATGAAATGAATCGGGAATTCATTAAAAGATTTTTTCCTGATTTTCTACTTCAGTATGATTCATATGAAAAAAATATTCAACGTGTAGATGCAGTAAGGTATTTTATCTTATATAAGATCGGGGGAGTGTTTATTGATATGGATTTTGAATGTTTGAAAAATATTGAGCCTTTGATATCGGATTGTGATAGCGTGTTTGGTTTGGAACCTAGGGAACATTGTGAACAATTTCGCAAAAATAAAATCATTTGTAATGCATTTATGGCAACCAAACCCGAAAATGATTTTTTTAAAACGATCTGTAGTATACTCCCATCTTATACCTGGAAAAATGAAGAATCGTATATAAAGAATATCCTATCTACTGCCGGACCTTTTGCATTAACAGATATTTATAATAATTATGAGCGAAAAGAAGAGATTAAGCTTCTGTCGTCGAATTTTATTTACCCTCTTACTGTTAATGAGTCTCGTCGAGCAATCAATGATGATATTGATGATAGCATACAGGAGAAAATTGATGATGCTTATGCTGTTCATTATTTTTTAGGATCATGGCATTAAAAGTATCTTGTTATTCTGTAAAACTATATTTATTTGGTTTTACAGATATGGTTATCAAGGCAATCTAATATAAGTTTATCTGCTCTTCCTCAAATTTTCTCTCCCAGAGTTTTCTGAACCGTAGTGACAAGTCTAAATCTAGTATTTTTAATGTATTTGGATGAGCTGAATATTTTTCAAAATAATCTGTTTTAGATTGTCATTAATTGATATAAGATATGTTCTATACTTAAAGACACTGTCCGTAATCGGTAAATTCCCTCAAGGTCAAAATCGCCATAATAAAGTTTCAATAGCCTTGTATTATTCTTAAAGCATTCATACTTGCGGGTTCAAGGTATAAGTACGTTTTACTTACTGACGCTCCTTTACCACCGAAACAGTAATTCAGGTACATAAGGAAGCTTTTGAAGCTCTTCGGGGATACCCCAGCTGAAATTGTATATGACCAGAACAGGCTGTTTCTGGTGTCAGAAAACCTGGGTAATACCATCATGACCAGAGGCTTTAAAGGCCATCCAGAAGAACGTTGGTTCAGAGCTTGGTTCTGCAGAAAAGCAGATTCTGAAATTAAGGGAAAGGTATAGATGGGCTGAAATACATTACAAAGAACTGCCTGTACAATCGCTTGTTTCGTGATCTGGACATCCTGAATGACGATGCCAGTGACTGTGGCTTGATCGCACAGCTAGTTCTTTGTAACATGGTACCCCTAAAGAGATTCTATAATTAACACTGTTGTATTCGCTCTTGTATGACCTTCCATACGTATTAAACAACCCTTTTGCTGTGAGATGAGATGTTGTGCCAAAATCTGATTTGTAATGTTGTAGATGTACATACGACTACCTTTTACTTCCAAAAACACCTTAGTGCCTTGTCCATTATAGGTTCCGGGAGGGAGACTATAATAGTTGCCACGATAGGTGATACAGTTGTCTTTTCGAACAAAGTACTCTGGTAGCATAGCTTTGGGAAGCGCTGGAACTGTGCTGTTTTGGTGAAGATGTTTTTGTTCTATGATCCATTCCTGGTGAGGGATTTTTCCGGTGCTACCATGCACTTTTCCGTTACCACGACGTTTTAACCATTCCATCGCCTCTTTTTGTAGTACTGGGATAGATTTATATAATCTTCCCCGCAGGAAATTGTGTTTTACATATTTAACCACATTTTCTATTTTCCCTTTAGACTCAGGATCGGCCTTTCTGCAAAAGATTGGCTCAAAAGGATTTCTGTCACAGAAACTACGGAAACCATCAGTAAGCAATACATCCCCAAGGTTTTCTTCCTGGATAAAAACACGATCCTGATCATAAACGATCTTTTTGGGGATACCCTGAAAGTACTCAAAAGCCAGTTCGTGAGCATAAATGGCAGTAGCGGTGGTAAATGCATGGTTTTGGAAGTAAACAAACTTCTGTCGGGAGCCGCTCAGAACCATGGCAAAGAAATATACTTTCATTTGATAAGTTGTATCCGTTTGCAAGAATGCCTGACCAAAGTCTACCTGCGCTTGCTCACCATAAGGTGTTTCCGGTAGCTTTTCATAATCCCTGGCATCTTTATCCTTGTATTTGACCAATCCATGCTCTAGCCGGATGTTTTTACAAAATTATAAATGGTCTTACTATGAACCTCTGGAAGATCGGTAAAACGCTCCATTAACCGATCTTCGATTTGCACTGACGAAAGGTAGGGCTGCAGCTCAAGGTGCTCTTTTACAAAACTATAGTAGATGCCTAATTTCTTGGGCAGATTTCTTGGTCGGGATATCCAGTCATGAAAACCCTTCTCTGAGAGTGAGCGGTACTTCCGGATGGTACCGCGGTCCAATCCCGTTTCAATACGGATCTGACTAATATTTAAGTTTGTTGGTATAGTATGTGGTGGCAATAATTATTAATGACTTTTCCATGACTTAATCGTTAATTATGTTTTTTTAAAAAAAATAATATATTGCAATATAACTTAACGCTAAAAAGAACCAATGAAAAAACTTAAATTAAGCAAATACTTTGGTCAATTGAAAAAACAGGATATAGAAAATCTATCAATTGATGAAATGAAAAACTTTTTTGGAGGAGATGATTTCGGATTCTATCTCGGGTCTCCAGGCTCGCCCACTATGGCGAGTGGTTGTGGTACTTGCACACAGGATACATGCCCTCCCCCCCCACAATGGAGTGTTAGTACAGAATAGAGCTTTGAAATGATTAGTACTTATGTAATTAACCTTGAAAAACGCAAGGAACGCAAGCAACACATATATCACGAGTTTTCAGGAAAAGAGGAGTTTAATCTTCTTCTGGTAAAAGCGATCAGAGACAAAGTAGGTGCCGTAGGACTATGGAAAACACTTGTAGAAATTATCAGTGATGCTATTCCCAAAAAAGGCGACTATATTTTGGTTTGTGAAGATGATCATCAGTTTACAAACAGTTATTCATTTCAAACTCTTTCACATAGTATTCGACAGGCGGCAGAAATTGATGCAGATATTGTGCTTGGAGGAGTAAGTTGGTTTTCTTCCATTTTAAAAGCTACCGATAATTTATATTGGGCTGAAAAATTTACAGGTACTCAATTTATGATAATTTTCAAGTCAGCCTTTAAGCAAATTATTGATGTGAAATTTACTGAATTTGATTCCTCTGATTTCAAACTTTCTGATATCTTCAAAAAAATCTTTTTTATTCACCCGTTTATTTCTATTCAGAAAGATTTTGGATATTCAGACATTACGTCAGCAAATAATGTTGAGGGAAGAGTTAAGCTGTTGTTTAAAAGAAGTTCTGATAAAGTCATTTTCTTTAATAAGATCAACCGACACTACAAAGAGAAAGTCTCGCAAGTAGATAACCTAGGGCCACACCAAGTGGGCTTTAGTCTCCCCACGTACGTTTTTTTTTCTGAAGAAGCAGAGTGCCACGCTAAAATCTCTTCTCAATTTGACGGTCGCGATGAGTTCCTCATAAAAAAAATAGGAGTAAAGCGTAGAAATGGTTATCTTAATTATTGGTTAGAAATTAGGCTTGCAATAGAAGATGCAATCTCAAATGACGATGAAGTAATCATTATTTGCAATGAAAACCATCAATTTTCAGATACTTATAATGCACGGAATTTATTCGAATGTGTAGTTGAGGGCTATCTACATGGTTTGGACTGTATCTCTGGAAACGTTACAGATTTTGATATGGCCATTCCAATTTCTAATAAACTTATTTGGATAAATAGGGGGATGTCGTTGCAATTTTTAATCATTTATAGTCAATTTTTTAAAGAAATATTGAAAGTATCTTATGACAAAAAAGATAATTTATGTCATGCATTGTCAAACTTAAGCCTACAAATGGCTGTTATTTTTCCTTTCATTTCCTGCCAACAATCATCTAAAAATCTTTTAAATGACGACTCTGCTAAGGTATTGCAATCGATTATTGTTGCTAATAGTTGCTATTCCCAATATATGTAGCGAGAGCCATTCCTCTTGATACAGATATTCCTTATGATTCAGTAACTCTTCTAATGAATGCATCAGTCTTAAGAGGAGGGGTGTTTCCCAATAGGATCCGTTTAACGGATATACCTCTGACTGGCTGTTAAATACCTTATTGCGAATCAGGAATTGCTTACCATAGGACGTAAAGTTAAGATCAGTGCCCTCAGTTTTCTCTATAACAATAGATTTGATTGACCAAAATCTCTGCCGGAAATTAACGCTTTGATTATCAAAGCCAATTCGATTTATCAGCAGACCCTATTTACATTCGTACACATTGCAAATTGCTTATAGTGGAAGTATCTTTAACTTCGAAGGTAATTAATGGATTTGTAAAGCTTGAAGCCTATTCTTTTTAATTCTTTCTTCCAAAATTTTTCCAGTTTCTCCAGTTTTTCTGCTGTCGGTGACAGCAGTGTGATGGTAACATCCTCAGAAATGGAAACAGGTTCGTAAGGTGCAACTACTGGACCCTGGTCGAAATCGCAATTCCACTTGTATTTCCCGGAAAGTAGTTCTGCTGCTAGGGAAGATCCTTGCTTGAAACTGACAGTTCCTCCGACCGAGCTACCCGAGGTGTTAAGACGGGACAGCAGTTGCTTCCCTTCGGAACTGATGTCTGTTGGATCTTCCCCTTTGTGTAAATGCCTATAACTGTTGTGCCAGACCTGGTCTATTCCGATAATTTGATTTTGATCCGTATTCCCATTTGCTTTGATCATTGGTATTGCACCATGGATGTGGTCCTGATCCACATGGGTGATGATCAGCCTGGAAAGCTTTTGCCCTGCCCGCTTTAGTTCGGCGAATCGTGGTGTCAGATGTTTGTTGAAAGTTTCTTCATAGCCAGTGTCGATTAGAAGATGACAGTCCTGAAAACTTACAAGCAGGCTATCCCCGTTTTCAGCGGGAAAAGCTTCTACGATAACTGTTGTTTTTTGTGCTCTTCGTTCATTGTTGTTCTGGTTAATGTTACCTGTCCTATTGGTTACCACGGGACAGGTAATGGCTTAACATGGCAAGGTTAAAGTTACGTTAAAGAAACAATATTGCTAACTACACCTCAGTTAATGCCTATCTTAATTTATCAAATCCAATGGAATAAAAACCGAGAGGAAGGCTAGCCGCTATCACCCGGTGAGGTAGGCTAGGGGGGAGGAAGGTATTCCATTTGGGATATCTAGGTATCGAAAAAATCAATTTGATAAAAGCAATCTAAAGGCTTAAATTTTTAACTAAAATGTAAATTTACAATTATTTGCCGCTTATAACATCATTAACAGTATGACATTTAGCTGCACTATTGGAACGGAAGGTTGATGTTGTCTCTCAGGATTATTTTATTTTACCGGTAACTTGTTTTAAAATCTATTAGGTAATAATAAGGCAGCAGGTTGAATAAATCTAGATTTTAACTTTGTTAGTAAGTTGCTTGTAGTACTTTATTTGGACTTCAATTTTGATTGACAGAAATGTTATTCTGCAAAGGCAATTTTATAAATAAAATATGATCTGATGTGAACATAAACAAGTTTTGATACTTTTTAAAGGTAGTATTAATTAAGGTTGGGTATTCGTTTAAATGGAAAGAACAAAAATACGAAATCTAATGGCCTGTCTGGCGGTCGCCTTGCCCTGGAATCAATTGACTAGTATTGCAGTAGTAAACCTATCAGCGAAACAAAAACAAGTATGACCCCAAATGAATATCTGAGTTTAAATTAGTGTTAAGTAGGTATTATGTTTTTGAGATAAAAGATAATATACACCTATAGTAATTGCAACCAAAACATACTACAAATGAGGTGCGTCATTCGGGGGAGTCGTGTTTTAAAACCTATTTAGATATTGTTTAAACACTGATTTTTGGACTAGGTTGGAATTCCAGTGGTTTTCCCCAATTTTGATAATATATACATTGAGATCATATGTGAATGTTTTTCTGAGGTGATGCTTTTCCTTTTTTTCATAACTTCTAAATAAATCTAGAATTATGAAAAAGAGAAAAGCAAGAAGAATTGAGTCAACTGTTGATATTGATCTTCAAATAAATGATATTAACCTTCAAATAGACAAGGTTTCCAGCGATTCCGAAAAAATGAAAAACGAAGCTGTATTGAATTTAATTGCAAAAATGATCACAGATATAATTCTAAAGGAGCTTTATGAAGATAAGGATTCACTGGATGAGGGTTATTGAGTTGATAATCAGTTGATTGTGTTTTAGGCGGGGAAAACGATCATATGTGAGAGGGGAGTTGAACTCTTATTTAATTGATTATCAGTGCTTTAGAAAATAAGCTAATAATAAAAGAACCTCTATTTCAAATACGTAACTGATTGTAAATCAATGAAATAGAGGTTTTTTGTGGACCCGAAGGGAGTCGAACCCTTGTCCAGTTGTGTGATAAATTATGCTTTCTTCATGCTTATTTTCCAATTAATTGTAGGGATATGGCGGGCTGGAAACCGACCTAACCTTTCACCTTAGGTACTTTATCTCGCAAATGTAGCGTACCTTACAAATGCCAGCTTCGTTATTTCGATGCTCCGGATTCTAACCTAACGATGCAGCAGCTAGAGGAACAAAAGCTTATCTAATTCTAAATTAGGCAGCTAAGGCGTAGTTATTTTCGCCAATTATAGTTTGAACGTTATCTTTTAAGTGCTCTCCGTACAACGCACTGCATGCTTACATACTCAGCGCCACCCTGTCAAATCCAGAACGAGCCCATTATATGCGATAATGGTATAAGGTTAACTACTCCTTTCAACCATAAATCATAAACAAAGATACAAAATTTACGCTATAGTTCTGCCGGGATATTGTTTTAATGCAATATCAAGACAATCCATCGCCATGTTAAGGTCTGTAGTATTTAGAACATAAGCCATTCTTACTTCATTTTTTCCAGAACCCTCTGTTGAATAAAAACCGGTAGCAGGGGCCATCATAATGGTTGCATTATTATGCGTGAAGCTTTCCAGTATCCATTGGCAAAATTTATCAGCATCATCTATTGGTAATTTAGCAACCACATAAAAAGCACCACCCGGATTAGGACAAAAAACACCTTCAATTGCATTTAATCTATTTACCAGTGTATTTCTCCGTAAGGTATACTCTTTGTTTACTTCTTTAAAATAACTATCAGGAGTATCAACAGCCGCAGTCCCGGCAATTTGTTCAACCATACCCGGACTTAACCTGGCCTGGGCAAATTTTAATGCCGATTGAATTACTTCTTTATTTTTGGTGATAATACAGCCAAGCCTTGCACCGCAAGCACTGTAGCGCTTAGAAACCGTATCAATTACAACTACATTTTCATCCAG
Source organism: Pedobacter ginsengisoli (assembly GCF_002736205.1). Classification (NCBI taxonomy): domain Bacteria; kingdom Pseudomonadati; phylum Bacteroidota; class Sphingobacteriia; order Sphingobacteriales; family Sphingobacteriaceae; genus Pedobacter; species Pedobacter ginsengisoli. The sequence goes on from NZ_CP024091.1 coordinate 572,983, forward strand.
ACCATCCAGGTATAAGGGAGAGATAAATTCTCTGCCATCATAGCAAAACTCTCTGTAAGCCTCATCAGAAAACAAGAATAGGTCATATTTTAAACAAAGTTCTTTAAGTGCCTCAAGTTCCTCTCTAGAGTATAAATAACCTGTAGGGTTATTAGGATTGCAAATAATAATTCCCCTTGTTTTGGAGGTTATTAATTTTTCAAAATCAGCAATTGGAGGTAACGCAAATCCGTTTTCAATATGAGATAATATTGGTTTTACAACTATATTGCTCATACATGCAAAACCATTATAGTTGGCATAAAAAGGCTCAGGAACAATAATTTCGTCGCCTTCGTTAATACAGGTTTGCATGGCAATGGTAATAGCCTCAGACCCGCCTACTGTTACCAGAATATCTTCAGGCGTAATGTTATACCCAAGTTTATTGTAGTATTCAGCCAGTTTTGTTCTATAGCTCAATGTACCTTCAGATGGTGTGTAGGCCCAAACATTAAAAGTTATGTTTTTGATCGCATTTAACATCACCTCAGGAGTTGCTATATCAGGTTGTCCAATATTTAAATGGTACACCTTTTTTCCGTCTCTTTTTGCTTGATCAGCAAATGGGGTTAGTTTTCTAATTGGCGAAGCGGGCATTTGTACCCCTTTCTCTGAAATCCTTGGCATGGTACAAAAGTAAAAAACCTCGTTGATTAACGAGGTCTTTTCTTAGAAATATCTTTGTATGATTCTATTTTGTGCTTCCAGCTACAGTTTCGCCTTTAATGTAAAGAACTTTGGTAGTGGTTTTAGCATTAGAAGTAATGGTAATGCTTTTGCTAAATGGAAGTGCTGCAGTAGGATTGTAAGTAACTTTAATAGTTCCTGTTTCTCCTTTTTTAATTGGAGTTTTAGTGTATTCAGGTACTGTACAGCCACAAGTTGTTTCTACTTTGCTAAGAATTAATGGTTGATCTCCAATATTAGTGAATTTAAAATCTACAGATGCAGGTTTGTTCAAGGGGATTTTTCCAAAGTCATAAGTCTCTTTGTCAAATTTAAACTCAGCAGGTTTAGATTGAGCATTTGATGCAACACTTATTCCTAAAATTAATGTAAATAGTAATAATAACTTTTTCATCTTATGTGGGTTTTAAAACAAATTTAATGTTTTAAACGATAATTCAAAAAGTATTCCAATATATAAATTAACTCACACTGTTAAGTCATACTTTAGAATTTATGTATCTTTGCCCCATAACTGATTTGCTTATGACGCCAAATAGTAAACTTACAACGAACCCAATTGATGCTTCAGAGTTAAGTTTTGATGATTTCAAAACGATTGTTATTAACGACTATAAAATAGCCTACGAAAGCAGACAGGCTAGTTTATTAGGACGTAAAGAAGTATTAACGGGCAAGGCGAAGTTTGGTATTTTTGGTGATGGTAAAGAGATTCCTCAGATAGCTATGGCCAAAGCGTTTAAAAATGGCGATTGGCGTTCTGGCTACTATAGAGATCAGACTTTTGCCTTTGCAACCGGAATTTGTACGCTAAAGGAGTTTTTTGCACAATTATACGCAAATCCAAGTGTTGAGGCTGATCCGGCATCTGCAGGCCGACAAATGAATTGTCACTTTGCTACACGTTCACTTAATGATGATGGTAGCTGGAAAGACCTGACAGAGATAAAAAACTCTTCATCTGATATTGCTCCTACTGGCGGACAAATGGCTCGTTTAGTAGGCTTGGCTTATGCTTCTAAATTATACAGACAAAATCCAGAGTTAAGCTACCTTAAAAACTTTTCTGTGAATGGAAATGAAGTTGCTTTTGGTACTATAGGCAACGCATCTACTTCTGAAGGGGTGTTTTTTGAAGCAATTAATGCTGCCGGGGTATTGCAAATTCCAATGGCGATTTCTATCTGGGATGATGCCTACGGGATTTCAGTTCCTGCTGAGTTTCAAACTACTAAAGAAGATATATCAGAAGTTCTGAAAGGATTTCAACGTGATGAAGATACTAATGGTTACGAAATATTTAAGGTAAGGGGATGGGATTATCCTGCGTTGTGCGAAACTTATCAGCGTGCCATAGATGTATGCAGAACTGAACATGTTCCTGTTTTGATACACGTTACAGAGGTTACCCAGCCACAAGGGCACTCTACTTCAGGTTCTCATGAACGTTATAAAGGTAAAGACCGTTTAGAGTGGGAGCGAGAATATGATTGTATTCCGCAGATGCGTAAATGGATGCTTGAATCGGCTATTATTTCAGAGGAAGAAATATCGGAACTGGAAGCAACTGCAAAAAAGCTGGTGCGCGAAACGCAGAGGGAAGCCTGGAATGAATTCCTTGCCACTATTAAAGTTGAGAAGGAACAGGTAATTGATATGATCAATAGAATTGCAAATGGCAATCCTATAATCACAAAAATTGCAGCATTGTTAGCTGGTACACCTGATGCATTACGTAAAGAAGTTGTGTCTTCTGCCAGAAAAGCGTTGCGCTTTAGTATAAATAATCCTTCTCCAGAAAGAGATGAGCTGATAAATTGGTACAATAGCCAGGCCTCGTTAAATGAAGACAGGTACAATTCCAAACTATTTACTGATGGAATAGAAAGCCCATTATTGGTTAACAAGGTAAGGGCAAAGTATACTGAGGAAAGTAAAATGGTTGACGGCCGTGAGCTATTGAATGCTTGCTTTGATGCTAATTTTGCACGTGATGAGCGTTTAGTTGCCTTTGGCGAAGATTTGGGCGCAATTGGCGACGTAAATCAAGGTTTTGCAGGCTTACAGGCTAAGTATGGCAATTTAAGAATTACCGATACAGGCATTAGAGAGATGACAATTATTGGTCAGGGTATTGGCTTGGCTTTGCGTGGGTTAAAGCCCATTGCAGAAATTCAGTATCTTGATTATTTATTATATGCACTTAATATTTTAAGTGATGATCTGGCCAGTTTATCATATAGAACTAAAGCCGGTCAGAAAGCACCGGTTATTATCAGAACCCGTGGACACAGATTAGAAGGTGTATGGCATTCCGGCTCTCCAATGGCAATGATTTTGGGTTCATTAAGAGGCTTACATATTTGTGTGCCACGTAATATGACACAAGCAGCAGGCATTTACAATACCTTATTCAGATCTGATGAACCTGCTCTGGTTATTGAATGCCTTAATGGTTACAGATTAAAAGAAAAACTACCCGAAAATGTTGGCGAATACACTGTTCCTTTGGGAGAGGCAGAGATCGTAAGAACTGGAAATGATGTTACAATTGTATCTTACGGAGCTACTTTAAGGGTTGTTGAAGAAGCAGCAGAAGAATTAGCCCAATTAGGGATTTCAGTTGAAATAATAGATCCTCAAACATTACTGCCTTTTGATACTAAACAGATTTGTGCAGAATCTTTAAAGAAAACAAATAAACTATTGGTGGTTGATGAAGACGTTCCGGGTGGAGGCGCTGCGTTTATTTTGCAGCAAGTACTGGAAGAACAAAATGGTTATTACCACTTAGATGGTCAACCAAGAACACTTACAGCTAAAGCTCACCGTCCGCCTTACGGATCAGATGGAGATTATTTTAGTAAGCCATCTGTTGATGATATTATTGAAACCGTGTATCAAATTATGCACGACAATAACGCATCAAAATACCCTTCTATATTCTAAAAATAACTAAAAACTGACTTGCCAGAGAAGATAACTCTTCAGAGTTATCTCAGACTCTGATCAGACTCAACTTAGACTCTCTTTAGACCATGATCTAAGGAGAGCCTAGATTAACTTTGTTGATTTTCTGTTATGCTAATTTGCTTGATCTGTTTCGAAGTAAATGATCGGCAAGCACTAATGCTGCCATTGCTTCAACAATTACAACCGCACGAGGTACAACACATGGATCGTGTCGGCCTTTTCCTTTAATTTCTGCAGCTTCACCAGCAGCATTTATGGTTTGCTGATTGTGCATGATCGTTGCAACCGGTTTAAAGGCTACCGTGAAATTGATCTCCATTCCGTTAGAAATACCTCCCTGGATTCCGCCAGAAAAGTTGGTAAGCGTTTTAGGCTGACCTTCATTTGCCAAAAAGATATCATTATGCTCAGATCCCCTCATTTCACTTCCGCTAAATCCCGATCCATATTCAAAACCATGAACAGCATTAATGCTTAGCATGGCTTTACCAAGATCTGCATGAAGTTTATCAAATACAGGTTCGCCTAAACCAACAGGACAGTTTTTAACAATGCAGTTGACCTTGCCACCTACCGTATCGCCATCCTTACGTACACTATCAATAAATTCAATCATTTGATTTGCTATTGCCGGATCTGCACAGCGAACAATATTTTCTTCGCGCACAGCCAACAAATCAGCTATGTTTTTACTTTCAAGATTAGGCGCTTCTATTTTACCTACCGAAGATACGTGAGCGAAAATTTCAATGCCATGGTGTTTTAACAACAACTTGGCAATAGCTCCTGCCGCAACACGGGCAGCTGTTTCACGAGCTGATGAACGTCCACCACCACGATGATCACGAATGCCATATTTAGCATCATAAGTATAATCGGCATGCGAAGGGCGATAAACATCAGTGTTATGACTATAGTCTTTGCTGCGCTGATCTTCGTTTGGAATAAGCATTGCAATTGGAGTACCTGTACTTTTCCCTTCAAATGTGCCAGAAAGGATTTGTACCGTATCGCTTTCTTTGCGCTGGGTAGTAATCTTAGATTGTCCTGGTTTGCGTTTATCTAACTCTGATTGTATAAAATCAAGATCGATGGGCAATTGCGCCGGACATCCATCTAAAATGACACCAATGGCTGTACCATGTGATTCACCAAAGGTAGTGATGCGAAATAATTGCCCGAATGTATTGCCTGCCATTTTTGAATTATTTTATGTTATTAATTAAATCTCTGTAACTGTAAACCCTGCTTTTACTAAATCTTTCCAGAAGTCAGGATAAGATTTTTCTACAACATCCATTTCTTCCAGAACAACCTCATTTATTACAAGACTAAGCGGGGCAAACGCCATTGCCATTCTATGGTCTTCGTAAGTTGCAAATGATACTCTTTCAGGAAAGTTTAGCTTATCGCAGTTTAAAGTATAAACAAAATTATCTTCAGTTAATGTTACACCAATTTTTGAAAGTTCATTTTGTAGAGCCAAAACACGGTCGGTTTCTTTGATTTTTAAGGTTTCCAGACCAGTGAATTTAAGGTTTTTTCTTAAAGCAGCAGCACACACAATAATGGTTTGTGCTAAATCCGGACAGTCTTTTAAATCAAGAATTTCATCATTGAAATCTGTTTCAGTAGTTGTCAGGTTAATTCCTTTCTCAGTTTTAGCTGTTTTTACTCCAAAGGCTGTCATTATTTCTCTGATACGACTATCGCCCTGTAGGCTTTTATCTTTAAGATAAGGTAGGCCGATCTGTGAATTTTGAGCAAGAGCAGCTATGCTATACCAATATGAAGCTGCGCTCCAGTCAGGTTCAACCGCAAGAGTTGCCGATTTAAAAGACTGAGGTTTAACGGTGATGTTGTTTCCAGACCATTCATGAGAAATACCAGTCTCTTCGAGCATATTCAAGGTCATTTTTACATACGGAAGGGAGGTTAGTTCGCCTTCAATTTGTAAGGTTAGGCCTTGTGGCAAAGTAGGAGCAATCATCAATAAAGCAGAAATATACTGACTACTTATATCGCCTTTAATTTTAACTGTATCAGCACTTTGCATTAACGGGCCATTAATATTTAATGGAGGGAATCCGTCTTGTTCCAGATAAGTGATTTTTGCACCAATGTTTTTTAATGCTTCTGCAAGAATACCGATTGGACGCTGCTTCATTCTTTCTGTTCCTGTTAATAAAAAATTACCAGGTAGGGTAGAAAGCGTTGCAGTTAAAAAGCGCATTGCAGTACCCGCAGGGCCCACATCAACGGTTTGTTGATGCGGGTTGTTTTGCGAGATATTACTTAGTATACTGTTTAATGTAACAGTATCAGCAGCATTCGACATGTTATCAACCTTTACAGTCCCCTTACTCAAAAAGCTGATAATTAATGCTCTGTTACACTCACTTTTAGAGCCAGTTAGTGTAATTTCTGTATCTATTTGTTTGTTTCCTTTAAAAGAAACAAGCGCATGTTTACTCATTATTAAGATTTAACTTCTGTGTGTGCTTCTGCAGCAATTCCTTTTTCAGCTTTGCCTGCGTTCATAATCTCAGTTTGTTTGCGGATAGATTCACCGTGAACAAGTTCTAAGAATTTCTCAGTAAAGTTTAAATCTAATTTTAATGCTTTTGCAAATGAAACACCTTTTTTAATGATGGCATCCCAACGGTTTACTTGTAAAATTGTAACCTGATTATCGCGTTTGTATTCACCAATTTTAGCAACTATAGACATACGCTCACCTAATTTTTGTAATAAGATGTCATCAATTTTGTCAATTTGCTTACGGAATTCGGCTAATTGATCAGAGATTGCTTCGTTTTTAGTTTCTGGTTCACGAACTGTTAAGCGATCAACAAGCTCAGCTAAAGCAGCAGGAGTTACTTGTTGTTTTGCATCAGTCCAAGCTACAGAAGGATCAACGTGCGATTCAATCATTAAGCCTTGCATATCCAAGTCTAATGCTTTTTGCGAGATGTAAGGAATTAACTCTCTGTTACCACAGATGTGACTTGGATCGTTAATAATTGGCAACTCAGGGCATAAAGTTTTTAATTGAATAGCAAGTTCCCACATTGGTTCGTTACGGAATGAGCTTTTCTCGAATGAAGAGAAACCGCGGTGAATTGCACCTAATTTAGTAATTCCAGCTCCATTGATGCGCTCTAAAGCACCAATCCATAATTGTAAATCAGGGTTAACCGGGTTTTTAACTAATACAGGAATGTCAACACCTTTTAAAGCATCAGCAATTTCCTGAACTGTAAAAGGGTTTACTGTTGAACGTGCACCAATCCAAAGGATGTCTACACCAGCTGCTAAAGCTTCTTCAACATGTTTAGCATTTGCTACTTCTACTGCAGTTGGTAAACCAGTTTCTAGTTTAGCTCTTTTTAACCACTCTAAACCTACGCTTCCAATTCCTTCGAATTCTCCCGGACGAGTACGTGGTTTCCAGATACCCGCTCTTAAAACAGAAACTTTTCCGGTAGCTGCCAATAAATGAGCAGTAGTTAATAGTTGTTCTTCAGTTTCAGCACTACAAGGCCCTGAGATAATCAAAGGCTCATTGTTAACGTTAAGCCAGGTGTTAAGCGGTTGAATGTTTAATTGTAATTTCATTGTTGTGGGGTTATATGTGTTAATTTTTTATTTTAAAATGATGTGTTTATACTAATTATACTTTGTCGTTTTTCTGATACTCGCCCATGATATTAAAGTTTACGGTATATTTCAGGGCCAAACGGACAGCCTTATCATAGTCTTCCATGTTTTTCCATTCCATATCTACATAGAAGTAATATTCATTTCTTTTTCCGAGAACAGGCATGCTTTGTATTTTACTTAAGTTAACTTTTTGCTCAGCAAAAATATTTAGTACCTTAACAAGTGCACCAACATGGTTACTTACCTGGAAGCATATAGATGCTTTATTTATAGGGCTTTCATTCTCAGTCCTATCTCTTTTAAGGATCAAAAATCGGGTGAAATTTTTCTTGTTAGATTCTATTCGTCTTTCAATAACATTTAGCTCATATAGTTCAGCTGCAAGTGTATTTGCTATAGCAACTGTATCTGTAAGCTGCTCTTCTTTAATACGTTTGGCGCAAGCGGCAGTATCATTGCCTTCAATAATTTGTATCTGAGGGTAGTCTTCAAAGAAATCAACACATTGGCGGATTGCAATAGGGTGTGATGTAGCATATTTGATATCCTCAAACTTTACACCAGGCAAAGCCATTAAGTGAAGTTGGATAGCCAGGTAAACTTCGCCTACAACTGCAAAATTGTACTCACGTATTAAAGTGTAGTTTGGTAATAAACTACCTGCAATTGAATTTTCAATTGCCATTACTACGAAATCAGCATCACCGTTTTCTAAAACGTCGCACGTTTGTTTAAAGGAGTTACATTCAATAGTTTGAATGTCTTTGCCGAAAAACTTGAATGCGGCCTCTTCGTGAAATGAAGCTTTAATACCTTGAATTGCTACTCTTGTTCCTTTTTTCATTAGAATATTATCCCTGTTTAATGGTTATGAAATTATCATAACTGTTTTTTTCTTTAAACGAAAAAAGTCCCGGGTTTAGGCCGGGACTCTTCGTATACATTTATCTTATTAGATCTATTGCATATTAGTCCCGGCTCTTACTAAAGTAGTAAAAGTAACCAAACCAATATGTAGTGATGTTTTTCAAAATTTTCTTTTTCGTTTCGCCAAATGTACTAACAAAATTTTATTTGTCAATAGTTAATTTAAAAAAATTATTTATTGTTTGTTGCAAGGTTGTTAGTTAGGTTCAAAACATTAGGCATTTTTGGCTTTAGATGTTAGGTTATTCAGATAAGCAAAACTATCTAAAATGTCGGTTTTTGATACCCTGCAGTTAAAATCACAGGCTCCAATGCGGCTTAATAGTGAGAACATAATTTCTCCGTTTTCATTCTTTTTATCGCTTTGCATAAACTCTAGCAATTGGTCAAAACTTTTTTCCTTAATATGATATTTAGGGTAAAGTTTTAAAATGTAACTGCTAATGTTGTCAAGCTCCTCGTTGCTAAGTGTGTTATTTTTAGCCGATAAAAAGGCTTCGCAAATCATACCTATCGCTATCGCCTCGCCATGTGTTAACGGGGCATTATCATTTATTAATGAATAGGTTTCAATAGCATGGCCTATCGTGTGTCCATAATTTAATATCTTTCTTAATCCCTTTTCGTGCGGATCTTCAGTTACAACGTCATTTTTTATTTCTACGGAACGATAAATCGCCTTGGCTTCAATTTTTTCGTAATCAACGCCTTGTAGTTCAGTATAATAATCCTTATCTACAATCAAACCATGTTTAATCATTTCAGCGAAGCCAGAAAGTAACTCTCTTTTAGGTAATGTATTAAGAAAAGAAGTTTCAATAAATACAGCTTGAGGAAGCGTAAATGTTCCTACCATATTTTTTACATTATCTACATCAATACCAGTTTTACCACCTACTGATGCATCAACCTGCGAAAGCAGGGTAGTAGGAATATTAATAAAATCTATTCCACGTTTGTAGGTTGAAGCTACAAATCCGCCCATGTCAGTAATTACACCCCCACCTAAATTTATCATCAGGCATTTACGGTCTGCCCCAAAATCCAAAAGTGTTTTCCAGATGCCAATACAAAAATCTATGCTTTTGTTCTCTTCGCCCGGGTCTGTTTCTATCAGATCGAAACCTGTAAAATCTCCCAGCATTTCCTGAAACTGAGGTAAACACAATTCCGAGGTATTGCGATCAACAAATACAAAAATCTTACTGTATTTGTTGCTTTCTAAAATTTCTGCTAAAGGAGCAAGGTTTGCTTCAAAGTGGATGGTATGTCCGGCACTGTCTAATTTGTTCATTAAATGATTGTTATTTTCTGACCCATAAAATCAATTACATCTCCAACCCGCACTTTTAACCTCTTGCGGTAATCTACCTTGCCGTTATATTTTACAAGACCATCTTCAACAACAGTTTGGGCTTCGCCACCGCTTTGTACAAGTGCAGTTGCTTTTAACAACTGAATAAGGGGAATGAATTCGCCTTCTAATTTAAATTGTATCATTATCAGACAAACTTAGATAAAATTTTTTACTGCCGAAATTACAATTATTTATAGTGTGTTCTACCAGTGGTAGCTATGGAATTTATACTTTTGCAAACGATTTGACTAACTGACATTCACTAATGGAGACATTCCCCAAAAAATCATTGAATTTTGATGATACTGAAGTTGCTTTCCGCAACAAATCTAACTCTGAATTAAACGCCGCCTATTGGCTTTTTAAAATAATAAGCAGTAATTTTTTAACTAAAGTTGGCCCTCCGGTTACCAATTTCTTTTTGAACATTGGCTTACCAATTAAGGGGATTATTAAAGCTACAATTTTTAAACATTTTTGTGGTGGCGAAACAATTGCCGAATGTGCAGAAACTATAACGCAGCTTTATTCAGGTAAAGTAGGTACCATTCTGGATTATTCTGTAGAGGGTGAAGATGAAGAAGCTGTTTTTGATTTTACCTGCGATGAGATTATCAGAACGATAGATCAGGCCGCTAAAGACAAACGTATTCCAATTACCGTATTTAAAGTTACAGGTATTGGCCGTTTTGCTTTACTTGAAAAGCTAGATGCAAAACAAACATTAACACCAGCTGAAGAAGCTGAATATGAAAAAGTAAAACAGCGTTGTGAAAGGATTTGCAGAACCGCTTTTGATAAAAAGGTGCCTGTAATGATTGATGCCGAAGAAACCTGGATCCAGAAAACAATTGATGAGCTTGCCGTAGAGATGATGCGTTTGTTTAATAAAGAAACCATTATTGTTTACAACACTTATCAGATGTACCGTCATGATAAACTTGCCGATTTAAAAGCAGACCACCTTATTGCGAAGGCTGCCGGCTATATTTTAGGGGTTAAAATGGTGAGAGGTGCTTACATGGAAAAGGAGCGCAAAAGAGCTGAAGAAATGGGCTACCCTTCACCTATACAGCCAACCAAAGAGGCCTCTGATATTGATTATAATGAATCGTTAAGATATTGCATAGCGCATATTGATGAGATTGCATTTGTTTGCGGCACTCATAATGAAGAAAGCAGCAGGTTATTAGCTGAATTGCTTGACCAAAATAAGATCGCTCATAATCATCCCCATGTTTATTTCGCTCAATTATTAGGAATGAGTGATAATTTAAGCTTTAACTTATCGGACGCCGGTTATAACGTAGCGAAATACGTGCCTTACGGGCCAGTTAAAGCAGTAATGCCGTATCTTTTCAGAAGAGCTCAGGAAAATACATCTATAGCCGGGCAAACGAGCCGTGAGCTTGGATTAATTATCAAAGAAAAGAAAAGAAGAAGATTGTAATATCAGAAATACTGTTTGAAAAAGGTAATATGCCCCAGGCATATTACCTTTTTTTATTTCTTTACTTTAAAGGGTTGACTTCCTGTTAACAATTCCCAGAATAAAATGAAGTCGCAAGCCAGGCTATATGCAGGATATTGAAAAGTTGCGGGTTTATTTTTTTCAAAAAAGAAATGCCCTACCCAGGCAAAGCCATATCCAACAATTGGTATACCGATTATAAAGCGTAAGTCGTGAAACAATACCGCTGTAAATAACAGTAATACGGCAAGCAGACTCCCAATAAAATGCAATATTCTACTAGTAAGATTACTATGTTCGCTTAGGTAGAAAGGATAAAATTCCTTAAGAGATTTAAATCTTTTTTCAGTCATGCTGCAAATTTAACTATAAGATGTGATGATCAATTAAAAACTGTTCCAGATCTTTAGGATGCTTATCCATTAAAAGTGTGTTAAGCCCCGCCTGCTTTGCTCCAACAAGATGTTGCGGGCTATCATCAATAAATAAAGTTTCTTCAGGAATGAGGTTGTTTTCTTTAATGACCTGTTCAAATATTTCGACGTTAGGTTTACGAAGGAACATCTGTTGAGAGTAGTAAGCTTTTTCAAAAAGGTGGTTATTATCGTTAACATTATATTCGCGTTGCAGATAATCAACAATCCAGTTATAGTGAATTTCGTTATTGTTGCTAAGTAAAAAGGTGCGGTACTTTTCTTTTACTTTAAGTAGAGTCTCATGTACTGCCGGAGAGGGAACACCGACTAATAAACTGTTCCATGCGCTGTCAATTTGCTCATCGCTTAAGTCCATATTGTTTGCTGCCTCACGTATTTTGCTACGAAATTGAGCGGGAGAGATAGAACCGGTCTCGAAATCATTAAAAATTTCATTATGACTTTTATGGGCAAAGAACTGCTGAACGTTGGCTATACCTAATTGTAAAAGAGCATTTTGGGTTCTTACAAAGTCTATTTCGAATATAACGTTGCCATAATCGAAAATAATATTTTTTATTTTTTGTGCTAAAACTGTTTCCATAATTGGATACAAATATGTAACATTGCACTCGCAAAATCTAATAAGATTTTCAGGGCCTATAGCTCAGTTGGTTAGAGTAGAAGACTCATAATCTTTTGGTCGCTGGTTCGAGCCCAGCTGGGCCCACAAAATTAAAAAGCCGCTTTTCGATAAGGAAAGCGGCTTTTTTTGTTTCTAAACGTAGATTTTTTTATCTGTGTCAATAACATGTGATTTTTCCAATATCTTTAACCACTTCAGTTTGGCAATCAAAATCAAGACAAAGCACAAAACGGGCAGGCCTTTCAAATATAATAAAGAGTTCAATTCCTGTATTTTAATTTTTGTTCAGTTTAATGAGCCACTGTCTTATATAAATTCCGGCAGGTGTAAGCATTGTGGACGGCCATTGTCCGGATGCCGAAGCACCGGGTAATAGCAATGCCGTGGTTTCTTTTTTATCAGTTAGGTTCCAATTGGCAGAACTTAGTTTATGCTTTTCCATCCAATTCATCCATCCGTCACTTTTTTGCACATCGAACACCCCATTTCCATTTGCCTCTCCAACGCCCCATTCAGTAACCATAATCGGTAGCCCTCTTGCAATAGCATGATCTGCCTTGTTCATCAGCTTTTCCTGGTGATTAGGATCAGATGCATAGAAATGAAAGGAATACGCAATGTTTTTAAAACCCTTAATGGGATCTTTCGCTGCTATATCAATATCCTGATCCCAATTAGGGCTACCAACCACAATAATATTTTCCTTGTCATTTTTGCGAATTTCGGTTATAACTTCCATTGCATAATCCTTTACCACTTTCCATTCTACACGCTCGGGTTCATTCCATATTTCATAAATAATATTAGGAACACCTGAATATTTTGCTGATATCTTTTTAAAAAAGGTTTTTGCTTCCTTTATGTTCAGATTAGCATGATGATCGTGCCAATCTATTAAAACATATATACCTTCCTTTATCGCCGCATCAATAACTGTTGTAATGAGCCTTTCCTGTCCAATAGGATCTTTCAAATACCCACCGTCAGGTTCAACAGCCATAGCGACACGCAATAGATTGATCTTGAAATCTGTTTTTAGCCAGCTTACAACTTCGTGATTATAATATTTCCTTCCTCCCCATGCGCTCCACGATAAACTTATCCCTCTTAATTGCGGTGGTTTGTTGTGGCTATCTAAAATTTTACCACTTTGAACTTTTAAAGCCCCATGTACACTAACTGGATTAGCGTCCTGTGCTTTGCAAAATGTGATTGACCATAAAAAGAGAATAATTACTCCTATAGATTGGAGTGTGCAAGGCTTACCAGCTACCATAGAAACTATAATGAAATGGCAAGTTAGCAATTTATCAGGTATGATTTGATAAAAAACTGCCCCCGTTGACGATCTTAGTACATTGTCTGTCGCACTGTCCTATAAGTATCAATCTCGAATGTTGTAAAGTAACCTCATTAGGTCGCTTGAAATCTTGTTATAGCAGTCCGGAATTTATTCACCTGGAAAAATATCACAATTTGTCTGGCTAAAACAAAGGAGAATGCTCAGGTTATATAAATGCAGCTCAATTTAATGCTCTATCGATTTACCAGCGTAACAGACGAATAATTACGTGCCTGAGACGCATATTTCATGTTAACATTAGTCCTATTCTCTTTATCATTTGAGGCATTCCCGGGTTTGCTCGGAGGCTATATTTGACCTTCATCTAACCAATAAATAACCGATCAAATCAAGGGAGGATTTGATAAAAACGAACTTTTCGCAAATGTTGACAACAGTTTTATTTACAAATCAGCTTTATGTCTTTCTAATTCAAGCAATCTTTTCAGGGAGCCACCGAAGGCTTGCATCTGAGGGATGTAAGGAATCCGTCTGCTGAATAAAAAGCCAACCTAGGTTGGCATTAACCGCAATAACCAATATAAACCAAAATAATCAAATATGAACCAAACAATTTCTATCAGGAAATTACCAATTTTTTTATGGTTGGTAACTTCAATGGTGCTCCTGCACTTAAAAGGATATACTCAGGAGAGGAAAATTACAGGAAAGATCGTCGCGATGGAGGATTCCGGCCCATTGCCAGGGGCTACCGTACAGGTGAAATCAAAAAGAACATTCGTATCTGCGAATGAAAAAGGGCAGTTTTCCATAGGAGCCAATACAGGTGATATTCTGATTTTTAAGATGATCGGCTTCCAACAGCAAGAGATCATGGTAGGTGATGGCAGTATCATCAATGTGAGTTTGAAGATGGAACATACAAAACTGGACGAAGTTGTTGTCGTTGGTTACGGGGAGAAGAAAAGAGGGGATCTTACCGGATCCATATCTTCTGTTTCCGGAGCTGATATTGTTAGGACACAGCCCACAACTATCGATCAGGCCTTGCAGGGGAAAGTACCCGGTGTTGTTGTACAGCAGATTTCCGGACAGCCTGGTGGTGGCGTTTCTGTACAAATTCGCGGGCTGTCAGGTTTTAGCAATAACCCTCCACTATATGTAATTGATGGTGTACAGATATTGCCTTCAACTGGTGATAAAGGTACCAATCCCTTATCCAGTATCAACCCCTCAGAAGTAGCATCCATCGATATCCTAAAAGATGCCTCGGCTACTGCTATTTATGGAGCACAGGCAACCAATGGTGTAGTTATTATTACCACAAAAAGAGGAAACTCGGGCCCTCCGCAAATTAGTTACGATGGATATGCCGGCGGCCAGGCACTGCCTAAGTATTATGATGTAATGAATTTGAGGGAATACGCAACATTTATGAATGAAAAGGGAGCCATTATAGGGTATGATTTAAGGCCTCACTTTGCAAATCCACAATATTTGGGTGAAGGAACGAATTGGCAGGAGGCTTTGTTCAGAACTGCACTTATGCAAAATCATAACTTATCTCTTAGCGGTGGTGATGCCAGAACTAAATACTATTTGTCTGGCACTTACTTTAGTCAGGACGGGATTGCTCTGGGTTCAGATTTTAAAAGAATTTCTACAAGGTTAAACCTGGATAGCAAAGCAACTGATTGGTTAAAAACCGGTATAAGTTTGCAATTGGCAAATGTGAAGGAAAACGTAACTACTTCTCAAACCGGTGTAATAAGACAGGCATTAAATCAAACACCTGATGTCAACGTCATAAATCCAGATGGCACTTGGGGAGGGAATGACCCCAATATTTATGGTGCTACCGGTGCCAATCCATTTGCCTTAGCGAGCATTGTAAAGGACCTTAAGAACAGATACGAGCTATTTGGGAATGCTTATGCCGAAATTCAGTTTGCAAAGGGGCTTAGCTTGCGTAATGAGGTAGCAGGAAATTTTTCAACTGCTTCAGAAGACCAGTTCGACCCTATATATACCATGGGATCCTATTCTAAGCTTGCCAACTCTGCCAATTATTCCAGCGGAAAAAATAGCTTTTATTCCCTTACCAACTATTTAACCTATTGGCGCTCATTCGGTAAATATAACTTAAATGCAATGATCGGGCATGAGTCTAAAGTGTGGGAAAACGAAAACGTATCGGCAGGCAGACAAAATTTCCCTAGTAATAACGTGCAGGCAATAAGTGGAGGAGATGCTACCACAGCAACTAACTCCGGTACAAAGGGACAAACTGCAGGCGAGTCTTATTTTGGCCGTATCGATTTTAAATATGAGGACAAATATAATTTAACCCTTAATATACGTAACGACGGTTCGTCTAAATTTGCGCCTGAGAACCGCTGGGTAACCACTTATTCAGGAGCATTTGGCTGGAGATTGAATCAGGAAAGCTTCCTGAAGGAGGTCAAAGCAATTAATGACTTGAAACTTAGGATTGGATATGGTTTACAAAATAACCAAAACATCCGCGATTATGCCTACGGCTCAACTTTAACCACAGTTGCAACATCACTATCAGGTACTTCACAGCTCATATCAGCTAATGGTAATCCAAATGTAAAATGGGAAACCACAAAAAGTTATAATACAGGTTTAGATGCAAGTATTTTGGATAGAAGGATTCAATTTTCTGTGGATGCTTACTACAAGAAAACAGAGAACTTGTTATTAAGTCTAACACTGCCATTATATTCAGGAATGGTTGATGCCACAGGTTATGCGCCGGGGTCTATCCAGTCTCCTTATATTAATATTGGTTCGGTGAGCAATAAGGGAATAGAATTTTCATTAACAACCCAAAATCTGAGAGGTAAAAACTTTAATTGGACAAGTAACCTTACCTTATCCCATAACAGGAATGAAGTGTTGGCCCTAAATACTGATGCTGCCGCATTGTATGGTTACGCCGGTAGCACGGTAATTACCAAATCAATTGTTGGCAGATCTATAGGTGAATATTATGGATACGAAACTCTGGGCACTTATAAAAATGCCGAAGATTTTGCAAAATACCCGGCAATACCTCAAAAAGGCGGACTTCCTATACCAATTACCAATGGTTCAGGCGGGGTTTGGGTAGGTGATGTTATTTTTAAAGATCAGAATGGCGATGGAATCATAGATGAAAGTGACCAGGTCTTTTTAGGCTCACCAAATCCAAAGATCCAATTTGGGATAAATAATAGCTTTAATTACAAAAACTTTGATTTGAATATTTTCATGTCTGGTAACTATGGCAATAAGCTTTTTAACCAGGTAAGGGTAGATGCCGAAAATCCAAACCAGAATTTTGGATATTTTAGGAATGTAATTAATTATGCCCGAATCGGTTTGATTGATCCTGCCGGTTTAGCTTCCGATATTAATAATGTATACATTACCAATCCGGAAACCACAATTACCAGAATCAGCCAGAGCAGTGGTAATGGAAACGAGCGTTTTTCAAGTAAATATATCGAAAACGGCTCTTTTTTAAGATGTAAAAGCATTACTCTGGGTTATAGTTTTGCGGAAAATTTCTTATCTAAAATTCATTTAAAATCATTGCGCCTATATGGTCAGGTAACCAATGTGTTTACCATTACAAAATATAAAGGATATGACCCTGAAATTGGTTCATGGAATCCTTTGGCAGCAGGTGTGGATAATGGATACTATGCACAGCCACGTGTGTTTACAATTGGGGCAAACATCTCTATTTTAAATAAATAAGACTAAAATTATGAAACATATTAAACTATACATATTTATCTTTTTTGCTGCTGTTATAACAAGCAGCTGTAAAAAATCCTTTCTGGAGAGGCCACCTTTGTCGCAAATTACAACAGATAATTTTTACAAGAGTACTTCTGATCTAAGACTTGCTACCGCGGCGTTGTACGCCCAGCCATGGAACGATTGGAATAGCTTTCCTTTGCTTGCCTTTGGAGATATTTTGAGTGGCAATATGTTGCAGCCTTACAATGCCGATTTGGCACAGTTAACTGCATTTTCGATAACCAGCGATAACGGACAGCTAACTACTTCATGGCGTTGTTTTTACAAAATTGTAGGTCATTGCAACACTAACATAAAAGCGATTAATACAAAACTACCTGACAGTGTGCCATTACAGAGTAAAAACGGTGCCCTTGGGGAACTAAAGTTTTTACGCGCCACTGCATATTTTCATTTGGCCCAGCTATGGGGTGCTGTACCTATTATAGAAGATAATGATGAGCTGATCAAAAATCCGCAGTTACCACGTCACCTGCTTAGCGATGTTTACAAATTTATCGTTAACGATTTGAGATTTGCCGCAGCATCTTTACCCATTCGTGACCAGCCCGGACGTGTTACCACCTGGTCTGCACAAGGCATGCTGGCTAAGGTATACCTTACCAAAGCAGGCGTTGGCGGAAGCAGGAACCAGGCAGATCTGGACAGTGCTGCTTTTTTTGCAAAAAATGTGATCAATGCAAGTGGCTTATCGCTATTGCCAAGCTATTATAATTTGTTCAGAACGCAATTTAATGATAATTCCGAATCGCTTTTTGCTTTTCAGTGGGCTCCTGGCGTAGGTTATGGCAATGGCAACGCCATTCAAACACAATTTGCGCCGAGCGGAGCTGTGGTTCCCCCTGGTGGTGGTTGGGGCGGTGCAATCGGACCAACCTTTGATCTGGATAGCCTTTATACGCCGCAGGATTCTATACGACGTAAAGCTACTTTCATGCTTACAGGCGATCACTACCCAGAATTAAATGCTGCAGGTGGTGGTTATACGGCAACAAACTGCAGTGTTAAAAAGCATATTGTGGGTACTGCCCTTGATAACAATTCGCCAACGATGGACATTTGGTCCTCTCCGCAGCATAATACGGTATTGCGTTTGGCGGATGTTTATTTAGTATACGTTGAGGCTTTATTAGGAACTGGTAATTCGACTTCAGATGCAGAAGCATTAAGAGTCTTTAATTTGGTCAGAGAAAGAGCGGGTGTTGATAAGGTCACAACCATTACAACAGCGTCTCTCAGAAACGAAAGGAGAATTGAATTGGCATTTGAGGGACAGTACTGGTTTGATCTGGTTCGCTTGTCTTATTATAATCCTCAGGGAGCTATTACTTTGTTAAACAATCAAATTCTACATCAGACAAGGATACAATTTACTTATGATCCCTCTACAGGTGTAAAAACAAAAAACACCAGCGATATGATTATTTCACCGCCAACCATTGCTACGTTTACCCTGCCAATACCAGCAACCGAGATTACGGCTGATCCGAAATTACTGGCACCTCCTGTAGCATATTACTAACCTGAATGATTTATTATTAAATATAAAATATGAAAAAGCTACTAAACAAAGCTAATAGCCATTTATTACTTGTTTTACTCGCAACACTGTTCTTTATTCAACAGGGGTGTAAAAAAGAGCAATCACCATCAACTTCCAAAGGTCTTCCGGTGATTAACAGTATACGTAATTATGTGGCGAGTCCGGGAGACTCAGTTTTAACCAGTGTAGGTACCGGAAAATGGATTGTTATTTCGGGCAGTAATTTAAGAGGTGCGCTTCAAATTTATTTTAATGGTGTGAAAGGTTCCTTCAATGACGCATGGTTTTCAGATACAAGTGCTATTGTATTGATACCTGAGGTGATTGCCTTTCCTTTGGTAGAGGAGTCTCAACTTAATACTATACGTTATGTAACCAATCATGGAGAAACCACCTTCTCGTTTCCCATTGTAGCGCCTGCTCCAACAATTTCTGGGATATCAAATGAAAGTGCCAATCCGGGCGACTCTGTTAAAATAAATGGATTTAATTTCTTTTTTATTGAGCGCATCAGTTATGCAGGAGTTGAAGTTACCGACTTTAAGGCTTCC
Source organism: Pedobacter ginsengisoli (assembly GCF_002736205.1). Lineage (NCBI taxonomy): Bacteria > Pseudomonadati > Bacteroidota > Sphingobacteriia > Sphingobacteriales > Sphingobacteriaceae > Pedobacter > Pedobacter ginsengisoli. The sequence goes on from NZ_CP024091.1 coordinate 592,396, forward strand.
AGTGATGGCACCTCTATCAGTATGGCCGTCCCGGCAACTGTGTCAACTAGCGGTCCGGTTCTTGTCCGTACCAAGTCAGGTGCTGATACTACCTTTTATCATGTACACGATTATGTTACCGGGGTTCTGAATAATTATGATGCCGTAAATAATTTTTCATGGGGTTCTGATGTTTCAAACAGCTCAGTGGATTTTCCGGGGAACAATGGGAATTATGGCATAATGAAAGCCTCAAACGTACCAGCCGGAAATGGAGAATGGTGGGGAGGTGGACGATCAATTAACACTAATGATGCGCAATGGGTAGCGGTAAGCCATTTACAGGATACCTTGAGTACTTATGCGCTAAAGTTCGAAGTTGCGGTGAAGAAACCTTGGCTAAATGGAACAATCCAGATTGTAAGAGATCAAAACTGGGACTATATGGCCCTTTACCGCCCATGGAGAAACGCCAATGGCTCCGCCACTGCTTTTAAAACGGATGGCTGGCAAACAGTAACCATTCCATTAACAAACTTTTTAAAAGCGAGCCTACCTGCATCAACTTTAACAGAACTACTTGGTCAGGAAGGGAAAGGTGCGATTAAATTTATGTTCGTAAACGACGGCTCTGACGTAGTGAGTAATTTTGAAGCTGCTGTTGACAATATCAGGATCGTAAAAATAAGATAAACTAAATTTTAGGCCCGTAATTTTTACGGGCCCTCATATGAAAGTTGTGGCTCAAACCTACAAATGCGAACAGAAAAAATAAATGAATCATCTAAAAAATATACAAATTAAAGGACAGCTGGTCCTATTGCTCCTGCTCCTAGTTATGGTATTGGCCTCATCATGTAAGAAAAAGGAGGTAGCGCAGGCAGAACTTAGTATATCCCTGTCAGAAGCCGCTTTTGAGCCGGAAGGAGGTACCTCCACAATAACAGTTGCCAGTAACAGTAACTGGACCATTAACAATCCCGCTACTTCTTGGGTACAGTTAAATCAGACACTGGGAAGTGCAGGCAGCACAGATCTGCAATTAACGGTTATAGCCAATGGCACAGGCGCTTCGCGCTCGGCAACCTTGATTGTAACATCTGGAAATGGTCAGTCCAGGCGGCTGAAGCTTTCACAAAAAGGCCACCTGTTTCCATCGTATAACACCTCGCCTCAAGCGCCCGACCAGACAGGTATGGGCAGTACAGCGGTGCAGCTGGCAGCCAAAATGCATCTGGGATGGAACATAGGCAATACCATGGAATCGCCGGGTGGCGAAAGTGGCTGGGGCAATCCACAAATTACTGAATCCTATATCAAATTTTTAAAGCAGACAGGATTTAATGCCGTAAGGCTGCCATGTTCATGGGACTGGCATCATTTAAGCGATCGCTCGAAAGCGCAAATCGACCCGCTCTGGATTAATAGAGTGAAAGAGGTAGTTAAGTACTGTGTAGACAATGACATGTATGTGCTGCTCAATATCCACTGGGATGGCGGCTGGCTGGAAAACAATATCAATCATGCCAAGAAAGATTCCGTTGATGCCAAGCAAAAAGCACTATGGGAGCAAATCGCTACCTCAATGAGGGACTTTGATGAGCACCTGATGTTTGCCAGTGCAAATGAGCCTGCTGCTCATAATGCTGAAGAGGTGGCAATACTCAATGGTTTTCACCAGACATTTATCAATGCAGTTCGCTCCACAGGTGGGAAGAATAGCTACCGCGTATTGGTAATTCAGGGGCCTGCTACTAATGGAGATTTAACCAATGAGTTAATGAATAAGCTACCTATTGATCAGGTTCCCGACCGCTTGATGATTGAAATACACAATTATACGCCTTCTCAATTTACCATACTAGATGGAGATGCAACCTGGGGTAAAATGTTTTACTATTGGGGAACAGGGTACCACTCCACTATTGAACCGGGTCGTAACGCAACCTGGGGTGAAGAAAGTGAGCATCCCAGAGAGTTTAGCCTGATGAAATCTAAGTTTATAGATAAGGGGATTCCGGTAATATTGGGTGAGTATGGTGCCTACAAAAGACGCGGTTCAAGAAATGTTCCATTAGATATCGAAAAACACAACGCCTCTGTAGATTATTGGAATAACTATGTGACCAAACAGGCCATCAAGTTTGGCCTTAAGCCTTTCTTTTGGGATACAGGTGGTGCGCTAGACCGCAGAAATAATACGGTGCTGGATCCCGGGACGATAAATGCACTTATTACCGGCGCTCATTAAATAAACCTTTGTGATCAGCATTAAAAAGATGAATAACACTTTAATACAGAATGGTCTCCATATGAAGAAAACAGTGGGATCTGTCCGACGGGTTACTTTAATAATTTTCATACTGTTTCTTTTCCTTCAGGGGCAGGGGTATGCTCAGATTACCTTGCCAAAAGTATTCGGTGACAGTATGGTACTACAGCGGGATATTAAAATTCCTGTGTGGGGCAGCGCAACGCCCGGTGCGACAATAGTTGCCGAAATTGGAAAGTTCCTCGCCACGGCAACGGCCGGTCAGGATGGCAAATGGAAGGTTCGGTTTGATCAAGTGCAGGCAGGTGGGCCTTACGAACTCAAAATTTTTGAGTTGGGAAAACCGAACTCTCAAATCAGACTTAAAGGTATCCTTGTCGGAGATGTCTGGCTTGCTTCAGGACAGTCTAATATGGAATGGTCTGTACAGCAGGCTCAGGATGCAAATAAGGAAATTGCAAATGCAAATTTTGACCAGATCCGTTTCTTTCAGGTGGCACAGGATAAGAAATTAAGTCCTCAGCAGGATCTCAAGGGAAAATGGAAGGTCTGTAGCCCTGGAAATGTGTCAACGTTTTCAGCGGTTGCCTACTATTTTGCCAGGAAAATACATCGGGATCAGCAGGTTCCGATCGGGATCATTCAAAGCACATGGGGAGGGACACCAATCGAGTCCTGGACAAGCCGCGACAAACTGCTTACCTCGGGGATTACCAAAGTGCGCACACTTGCAAATGATACCTTAAGCGAACAGAGCTTTATAAAAGATAGTCTTAAGATGGTTCATTTTTGGGATATGGTGTATCACCCGCAAAATAATACAGATAAAATAATACCCTTGCCGGGATATGATGATTCTAACTGGCCGGTTGTTCAGATGCCGGGAATGATTAAAGATTTCGGAATTGGACCCTATGAAGGGATGGTTTGGCTGCGTAAAACAATAAATTTACCTGAATCATTTTCCGGAAAAACGCTAACGATAAGCATTGGACGTCCGGAAACGAACTATTCAATGTATTTTAATGGTAAGGAAATCTGTAAGGTGGTATGGAATAGCAATGCAAGGCAGTCTTATACAATTCCTGCCGAATTACTTAAAAAGGGAGAGAATGTCATTACCATGAGAATCGCTATGTTATGGGGTGGAGGAGGTCTGAATGCTCCGGCAGACGAAATTTATATCACAGATGGTTCTGATAAGGTCTCTTTGGCGGGAAAATGGTCGTATGAGACAACAGCTGAACCGGCACTTCCTAAAATGAACAATTACCAGTATTATCCATCATTGCTCTTTAATGCGATGATTAACCCGGTTATTGCTTATGGTATCAAAGGGTTTCTCTGGTATCAAGGAGAAGCAAATGACTCAGCAGCTTATCACTACCGGAAGTTGTTTCCCATGATGATCAGTGACTGGAGAGAACGTTGGGGACAGGGTAATCTGCCCTTTCTGTATGCCCAGCTGGCAAATTTCAAGGACCGAAAGCCGCATCCTGCTGAAAGTGAATGGGCAGAATTAAGAGAAGCCCAGGCATTGACCTTATCACAGCCCAATACGGCGATGGCTTGTATCATCGACATTGGGGCTGCCAATGACATACATCCTACCAACAAACAGGAAGTGGGCAGGCGTTTGGCACTGGCTGCAAATAAACTGGTCTATAGGCAAAATATCATTGCATCCGGCCCAAGGTATAGACGCTATAGAAAAGAAGGAAACCGCATATACATCAGTTTTACCAATACTGCCAGCGCGCTTTTAACCAAAGGTGCGGAAGGATTGGCGGGTTTTGCCATTGCAGGTAAAAATAAACAATTCTATTGGGCTAAGGCTGCTATTAAGGGAAAGGAAGTAGTGGTTTACAGCGATAAAGTTACTGATCCTGAATCAGTACGTTATGGCTGGGCAGATAATCCTGAATGCAACCTGATCAATTCAGAAGGATTGCCTGCTGTTCCTTTCAGAACAGATAACTGGAGAGGGATTACTGCTCCTGCTGAACCTGGTGATACTTTAAGAGATTAAGCAATTCATATGAATAAATTAATAACAATTATTTTGCTTATCCAGCTCAGTGTTTTGGCAAAAGCACAGTATCAAACGCAGTCTAATGAAAAAGGGTCCGGTTTTTATTTAAATCCCATATTTGCAGGAGATTATGCCGATCCTAGTATATTACGTGATGGGGATAACTATTACATGGTACATTCCTCCTTTGAATATTATCCCGGCCTGTTGGTATGGCATTCAAAAGACCTGATCAACTGGCGGCCGGTAGCCCATGCTTTGCATAAATATGTAGGTTCTGTGTATGCACCAGATCTGGTGAAATATAAAGATAAGTTCTACATCTATTTTCCTGCAAATGGTACCAATTACGTGGTAACATCGGATTCGATTGATGGCAAATGGAGTGAACCAATCGATCTGAAAATCGGTAACATTGACCCGGGGCACATCACAGACGAACATGGGAAAAGGTATTTGTTTTTTAGCAACGGTGGGTTTGTGCCTTTGTCTGATGATGGTCTTTCTGTTACAGGAAATTTAAAAGACTCATACAAAGGCTGGCCGATACCTAAAGACTGGACCATCGAATGTTTTTGCCTGGAAGGTCCCAAGCCCATCAAAAGAGGTGAGTACTATTACCTTACTGTAGCCCAGGGGGGAACAGCAGGTCCTGCAACCGGGCATATGGTCATTTCCGCACGATCAAAATCATTATTCGGACCATGGGAAAATTCCCCTTATAATCCGATTATCAGAACCACAAAACCATTGGAAAAATGGAAATCGAAAGGTCACGGCACCCCATTTGAGGATGCAAAAGGAAACTGGTGGATGGTATTCCATGCATACGAAGATGGTTTTTACAATAAGGGGCGGCAAACTTTATTGCTTCCGTTGGAATGGACAAAAGATGGCTGGTATAAAGTGCCACATGGAGTGGACGATAGCAAACCGATCAAAAAACCAAATTTAGTTGCCGATAAGACCAACTTTACATTGAATGATGATTTTAAGGGGAATAAGCTAAAATCGCAGTGGGAGTTTTTTGGAGAACTGGATGCCGGCAGGTTCCAGTTATCTGACAGTGGTTTATCCATTAAAGGCAAAGGGAGTCAGGTAGCCAACAGTGCGCCCTTATTGTGTATTCCCTCGGGTCATTCCTATACCGCGGATGTAGAATTGTCCATTGAAGGAAAGGCAACAGGAGGGCTGGTTCTTTTTTACAACAATAGTGCATTTTCAGGGATCCTGGCCAACAATAAAAATATATTGGCGAACATACGTGGCTGGCAGTTTGAAACCGAAAAAAACGTGATAAACAACCGGGTATTCCTTCGCCTTAAAAATATGGATAATATTGTGCATATGTATTATAGTACAGACGGCATGAAGTGGAACAAAATTGAAAGTTCGCTTGATGTTTCTGCCATACATCATAATGTACTGAGTGGCTTTTTGAGCCTAAGGATAGGCCTGTGCTCGATAGGAGAAGGAAAAGTAACCTTTAAGAATTTTAAATTTACCCCTATAAATTAATAAAAACGATGAACATACTTAGAAATACTGCAGTAATAGCTGTAGTGATGACATTCAAAGTCTTTACCTGTCAGAGCCAGTTGCCTGCCCAGATTAATGTGGAAGGAGGCAGGATAAAAGGAAACGTAGAAAATCACTTGACAATATTCCGTGGAATCCCCTTTGCGGCTCCTCCGGTCGGGCCACTCAGATGGAAAGCGCCGCAGCCGGTTGTAAATTGGGATGGAGTAAGGTCAACTGACCATTTTGCACCTGCGCCAATGCAGGGAGGCAGTCCGGCAGGTGGCAAAAGTGAAGACTGTCTTTACCTGAATGTATGGAGTCCGGCAAAGTCAGACAAAGAGCGTTTGCCGGTGATGGTATGGATTTATGGAGGAGGCTTCAGCTCCGGATCAACTGCCGAAGGCTGGTATGACGGACAGCAACTAGCGCAAAAGGGAGTCATCTTTGTGAGCATTGCCTACCGGGTAGGTCCACTTGGATTTTTGGCACATCCGGCTTTAAGCGCACAGGAACCTCATCACACTTCGGGTAATTATGGCTTACTGGATCAGATTGCGGGACTGAAATGGGTGCAGAAAAATATTGCTGCTTTTGGTGGCGATCCCAAAAAGGTGACCATTTTTGGAGAATCGGCCGGTGGAATTTCTGTGAGCATGCTGTCTGCCTCTCCACTAGCCAAAGGTCTTTTTAGAGCGGCAATTTCGCAGAGTGGAGGATCTTTTGGGCCTGCTAGTGTTAAAACCTATCCCGGTGAGAACATGAAAGCGCTGAACGATGCAGAAAGTGATGGGCTGAGCTATGCAGCAAAAGCTGGAGCGACCTCCATAGAAGAGCTTAGAAAACTGGAAGCAGCTCAGCTCCCTATGGGCTGGGGTGCTGGCAGCTCCTGGCCTGTAATAGATGGATATGTGATTCCGGATGTTCAATATAAATTATACCAGGCCGGCCGGTACAATGATGTACCGGTACTTATTGGCTACAATTCCGATGAGGGACTAAGTTTCTCTCCGGGAAAGAGCCCTAAAGAATATACCGATGGGGTAAAAGCACGTTATGGGAAATTTGCCGATGAGCTGATTAAGGCCTACCCGGTAGAGGAGAATTCTGTTCCCCGCTCGGCAAGGAATTTATCAAGGGATGCTGCATTTGGGTGGCACAACTGGACCTGGGCCAGGCTCCAGTCAAAAACAGGAAAATCAAAGGTGTATTACTATTTTTTTGACCAGCATCCGAATTATCCCGAGGGTACGCCTGAATACGGACAAGGCTCTCCCCATGCACAGGACGTTTCCTATGTTTTCCAGCATATGGATCCTTTGAATCCGAAAACTTCCAAGTCAGATTTGGAAATTTCGGAAGCAATGGGCAATTACTGGATCAACTTTGTGAAGTACGGAAACCCTAACGGTAAAGGACTGCCGGAATGGCCTGAGTTTCATGCGGGACAGCCGTCAGTGATGCATTTCGGTGAGACGGCCCATGTAGGACCCGTTCCAGACGAAAAGTCACTGCAGGTACTGGACCAGTATTTCAGGTGGAGAATAGATTCGAATGGAAAAAACCGGAAATAAGATTTTAACCAATCTGCATTATACGCTCGCAAACGTCAGCTATGTCATTGTGCAGGCTGGCGTTTGAATTTTAACCCAAGCGATAAAAAAAACTATTGGCCCATCTACCGGTGATTGCTGGGAAAGCAGTAAAAAAATCCGGATTTAAACGTAGCTTAGCTATCCCAATATGAAGTAACCAATGATGACCTGTTTTGGGTTTGACTTTAATTGCTCCCGGGTTGATGGGAATAACTAAAGTATTTAATAGAGGAATATATGTTTCGGTTTTTTGTTCTGCTCAGCGCACTGCTGCTGTGTAATTCTCTTCTTGCACAGGAAAACGTATATCGGTTTTCCCATTTAGATATTTCTAATGGCTTATCCGACAACCGGGTAAACGCAATATATAAAGATCAAAAAGGCTTTATGTGGTTTGGCACCACAGCTGGTCTGAGCCGATACGACGGATATGAATTTAAGGTATTCCAGCACAATTCAAAGGACAGCACCAGTTTACCCGATGGTTATATCGTCAAAATATTTGGCGGACCGGGTGAAGAATTATGGATTAAATCCAATCGTGGGTTCATCATATACCATCCTCTGACAGAGCAGTTTGAACGGTTTCAGGATAAGCACTTTCAGGAATATAAGATTCCCGGGGGATACCTGCGTGAGATAAAATCCAATGGTAGGGGGAAATTCTATTTTTATATCGAGAATCAGGGCATTTTTTGTTACGATACCAAAAGTAAGACCACCACAGCATATACCTCTAAAAATGGACTGATCGGTTCCCTGTCCTTAGGTCTGATAAGTGATTTTGCTGAGGATTTAAAAGGTAATTTATGGGTGGTCTATGCCAATGGCTTACTGGAGAAATTTAGTTTAAAGACGCAAAAGGTCACCGGCAGATACTTTGATGTCAACAAACGTTGGGGAACACAGGAAAATACTTTCAACCTTAGCCTTGATGCTCAAGGCAATATTTTTATATACAGTCCCGGTAATCTTTTTGGGCTATATTACCTCAATGTGGCAAGTGACAAATGTCTGTATTTTGGAAAAAAGCAAGATCATTCGGGTTTGAGCTCCAATAACGTCATCGATGTACTGGAGGGAGAAAATGGAGACATCTGGATCGGGACTGATCACGGGGGAATTAATATTTTAGATAAACGGACGAATAAATTAACTTACATTTTAAGCAAAGAAGAAGATCCGAGGGGTCTAAGTGACAACAGTGTAGCTTCTTTGTATAGGGATAACACTGGCATCATCTGGATCGGAACCGCTAAGAAAGGCCTCTATTATTACCATAAAAACATCTATAAATTTCCCAGAAATGAATATTTGACAGCAAACAGGTCCTTGCAAAAGGATGTGAATGCCTTCGCAGAAGACAAAAATGGTAATTTGTGGATTGGAACAAATGGTTCAGGCCTTATGTATCTTAACAGGCGCACCGGGGAGGTTAAGAACTATCGTAATGACCCCGCCAACCCCAATTCTTTAAGCAGTGACATTGTGGTAAGCCTGTGTATCGATCATTCAGGCACGTTATGGATCGGAACCTATCTAGGGGGGCTTAATTCCTTTGATGGCCATAAATTTACCAGCTTCAGGCATAGTTCAGACCCTTACAGCCTTTCGGATAACCGGATTTATGCGCTGCTGGAAGATTCCTCCGGCAGGCTCTGGGTGGGTACTTTAAATGGTGGATTAGACTTGTTTGACCGCAACACCAAAAGATTTAAACATTTTAACCCCTCGGTGAAAAATACCTTAAATGCTTATGGCATTTCCTCCATCTATGAAGACAAAAATAAAAATATCTGGGTTGGTACCACGGCTGGGGTCAACATATTGAATTATAAAACTGGCAGGTTTACACAATTGGTAAGTGACCGTAAAGACAAAAATAGTCTGGTTCAAAATGATGTGAGTTCAATTATTGAAGACAGTAGAGGATGGATATGGATAGGTACAGGAGAAGGTATAAGCATATACAACCCTGCAACTGGTAAGTTTAACAATTTAACTGAGACTACGGGCTTGCCAGAAAATTCCGTCTTTTCCCTTCTTGAAGATGAGCAGCATCAGATCTGGTATGGTTCCAGAAAAGGCCTGTACAAAATTTCCCAGGCTACTGAAACAAAACCTTACACATTTCAATACAATAAATACAATAAGTCCGACGGTTTGCAAGTTGCCCAGTTTAACCTCAATAGTGCTTATAAAACCCAAGCAGGCGAGTTGATTTTCGGAGGGCCAAATGGTTTCAATATTTTCAATGCCAGGCAAATTCAAAGTACCCAGGTTCCATCTGTTTTGGCATTGACCGGATTGGAGGTGTTTTACCATCCAGTGAATGTGGGTGAAAAAATAAACGGAAGAATAATTCTGCCTGAAACCATTACATCGCTCAGGAATTTGACTCTGAGCTATAAAGAAAACATCTTTTCACTTCAGTTCGCCCTACTCAACTATTTTGCACCCAATAAGATTACCTACAAATACAATTTGGACGGTTTTGACGCGCGTTGGCTTACCGTTCCTTCAGAAATACGTAATGCTACTTTTACAAACCTTGATCCAGGAGAATATACTTTTCATGTAAAGGCCTTTAATGAAAATGATACCGTAGCTCTGGCTGAGTCTAAATTGAAAATAACGATTTTACCTCCCTTCTGGCGTACCGGCTGGGCATATGTGCTCTATGCTTTGACTATAGGGCTGCTGCTACTGGTTATCCGACGCAGAGGGATCAATAAGTTAAGACGTGAATTTGCTTTGGTACAGGAAAGGATCCAGGCCAGCCAACTGCGTGAGCAGGACCGCAGGGAAGCCGAAAGGTTGCGTGAGCTTGATCTGTTGAAAATTAAGTTTTTAACAAATCTGAGCCACGAATTCAGAACACCGATCTCTTTAATCCTGGCCCCAGTAGACAAACTGCTAGCCCAGGCAAATGAAAAAGGCAGGCTTGGGCAGCTGACCATGATCAAAAGAAATGCAAGACGTTTACTGAACCTGGTAAATCAGCTACTGGATTTCCGTAAAATGGAGGAGCAGGAATTGCAGCTAAACAGAAGCGACGGCGAGATTGTATCCTTTATTAAAGAGGCAACCGATTCATTTTATGACCTGGCCGAGCGCAAACAAATCAAATTGACTTTTAAAAGTGCTGTGGAAAACCTGCAGGTATCATTTGATCCGGACAAGGTGGAACGGATACTATTCAATCTGATTTCAAATGCATTCAAATTTACCCCTTCGGGAGGGCAGGTGAGCGTGGAATTGCGAACATTGCCCAACAGAAGTGACCATAGCTGGGTACTGCTGGAATTGAAAGTGACAGACTCCGGGATTGGTATTCCAAAAGACAAACAGGAAATTATTTTTGAGCGGTTTTTCCAGCATGAGACTTCTGCTTCCATTCTCAATCAAGGCTCAGGAATTGGCCTTTCCATTACAAAAGAGTTTGTGAAAATGCATGGAGGAGACATCACAGTAGAAAGTGAACCTGGTGAGGGCAGTTGTTTCACAGCTCACCTGAAGGTAGCCTATGCGGCAGAGGAGGAACAAGAGCAGCAGGCTGCTCAAAGTTTATACCTTGGTAGGGATGGATCCGCTGAAAATGCGGAGAAAAAAGGAGCAGCCGTCAAACGGATGCGTATCAAAAACGCACCGGTGGTCCTGCTGGTGGAAGACAATGAGGATTTTAGGTTTTATCTTAAAGATAACCTTAAGGAATTTTATAAGATAGAAGAAGCCTCCAATGGCAAAGAAGGCTGGCAAAAAGCCCTCGCACTGCATCCAGATCTAATCGTTTCTGACATCAGTATGCCTGAAATGGACGGAAACCAACTATGCGGGAAAATTAAAGCAGACCAAAGGACCAGGCATATCCCGATTATTTTATTAACGGCATTGACCGCCGAGGAGGAGCAGATTAAAGGGTTAGACACAGGTGCAAACGACTATATGACAAAGCCTTTTAACTTTGAGATTTTACATTCTAAAATCAAAAACCTGCTCGCCCTGCAACAGAGCTTTAAAAAAACCTATACCAGGCAGATTAATATGGCCTTGCCGGAGATGGAAATAGAATCCGATGATGCGAAATTCCTTAATGTAGCCATGCTTTATATTGAAGAAAATCTTCACAACCCGCAGTTATCTGTAGAAGACCTAAGCAGGCATACCGCCATGAGCAGGGTATCTTTGTATAAAAAATGCCTAAAGGTGACCGGCAAAAGCCCTGTGGATTTTATCCGGTCAGTCAAGCTGGAGAAAGCGGCGGTTTTATTGGAAAAAAGTGATAAGACAATTGCCGAAATCTGCTATATGGTAGGCTTTAGTACCCCTAATTATTTTGCCAAATCTTTCAAAGCGAAATACCACGTACTCCCTTCAGAATATATAGCGGAAAAGCGAAAATCCGATTCTTAACCGATAGATTATCTTTGTTTTAGCAGATTAAAGCCTATGTGTTGAGTTGCATGTCTGTGGGAAACGAGCTCAAAAGGTTAACATTTCTTCCTGTTTCTTTAACATTAATGCTCTGGGACTAATATGGCCGAAGTTAGCTTTGCATGGCTAAAACCAGGCAACCACATCCCGGCTTGTCTAATGAAGGGAATAGCCCCTATTAGAAAAAACCAAAATTAAACCCAAAGCGTAAAAATTGAATGAAATCAATATTTTTAGCTATTGCAGCAATAGGTGCCTCGATAATGGTTCATGCGCAACAGCAAGCAATTTACCTTGATGTAAATAAACCCATAGAAGAGCGGATTGAAAGTGCGCTTTCGGCGATGACCACTGAGGAAAAAGTATCCCTTTGTTATGCCCAATCTAAGTTCAGTTCAAAAGGTGTCCCTCGGCTGGGAATTCCGGAGATCTGGACCGATGACGGACCTCACGGAATCAGGGAGGAAGTGTTGTGGGATGAATGGGGAGGAGCCGGCTGGACAAACGATTCCTGTACCGCATTTCCGGCACTTACCTGCCTATCGGCCACGTTCAATCCAGAATTGTCCCTGCTGTATGGCAGATCAATTGGAGAAGAGGCACGTTACCGCAACAAAACAGTGCTTTTAGGACCTGGTGTAAACATTTACCGCACGCCATTAAATGGTCGTAATTTTGAATACTTGGGTGAAGACCCTTACCTGAGCTCTCGTATGGTGGTGCCTTATATTCAAGGAGTCCAGTCTGTGGGCGTGGCAGCCTGTGTAAAGCATTTTGCCTTGAACAATCAGGAACAATGGCGCGGACACATCAATGTTGACCTCAGTGATCGCGCACTCCATGAGATTTATCTGCCGGCTTTCAAGGCAGCAGTACAGCAGGCAAAAGTATGGTCAGTCATGGGCGCATACAATCAGTTCAGAGGAGAGTATTGTTGTCATAACGACCTGCTGTTGAACAAAATCCTGAAAGATGACTGGAAATTTGACGGCATGGTGGTAAGTGATTGGGGGGGCGTCCATAACACTGATCAGGCTGTGAGAAACGGGTTGGACCTCGAAATGGGGACCTATACCGATGGTTTAACAACCAAGGGCAAGTTCCCTTATTCGGATTATTACCTGGCCAATCCTTTCCTTAAAGGAATTAAAGAAAGAAAATATGACATCGCTTTACTTAATGACAAGGCCCGTCGCATCCTCCGTTTAATTTTCCGGACCACCATGAGTGCCAACAGGCCCTTTGGCCGTTTTGTTTCATCACAGCACAGTGAGGCAGCCCGTAAGATTGCCCAGGAGGGAATCGTGCTGTTGAAGAATGAACAGCATTTTTTTCCTGTTATTGCAGGTAAGCACAAAAGAATTGCCGTGATCGGTGAAAATGCCAGTCGCAGTCTTGTTGTCGGCGGCGGCTCGTCATCACTGAAGGTCGCCTACGAGCAGTCACCATTAGATGGATTGATTGCCAAATACGGAAAAGACCACATTGTTTACAGTCTTGGCTACGCATCCGGACCAGCACTATACGGACGTGAAGAACCGTCAAAACTGAATACAGATTCGCTGCTTACCGCGGCTGTCGAACTTGCTAAGCAGGCCGATATTGTCTTGTTTATCGGAGGGCTGAATAAAAATCACTTTCAGGATTGTGAAGGTGGAGATCGTCAGTCGTTAAGCCTTCCTTTTGGTCAAGACAAACTAATTGATGCCTTATTGAAAGCAAACAAAAATACAGCTGTAGTGCTCCTTAGCGGTAATGCTGTATCTATGCCATGGATAAACAAAGTACCCGCTATTGTGCAGGGATGGTATCTGGGTTCTGAGGCCGGAAATGTGCTGGCTGATGTGATCTCCGGTGAGGTGAACCCTTCTGGGAAGCTCCCTTTCTCTTTTCCCAAAAAACTGGAAGACAATGCCGCACATTTTTATGGTAAAATCTCCTATCCGGGAGATAGCGTCAACCAATATTATAAAGAAGACATTATGGTTGGGTATCGCTGGTTTGATACCAAAAAAATATCACCTCAATTTCCCTTTGGATTCGGACTTTCTTATACCAGCTTTGATTTAGGAGCACTCTCTTCCGATAAATTAACTTACGGCAAAGATGAGGTGATCAGGATAAAATTCATGGTTAAGAACACCGGTTCGCGCTACGGCGCTGAAGTCGCGCAATTGTATGTGCATGATCCGGTATGCACGGTACCCCGCCCGGTTAAGGAACTGAAAGCCTTTGAAAAGGTGTTCTTGCAACCAGGAGAAACGAAAACCGTTGAACTGGCCCTAAAGGCGGCAGATCTTGCTTTCTACGATGTGGATAAACAGGATTGGAATGTTGAGGCTGGAGACTTTATCCTGCAGCTGGGAAATTCTTCAGGTAATATTTCCCAAAAGCTGATGATATCAGTTAAATAATACACATTTGAATAACCAAATATTACAAATAAACATGAATCTATATTCTTATTTTTTTGTTGCAGGTGTATCGGCTTTTTGTTTACTGACGGGCCGGTCAGCTGTTGCACAGGACATTAAAGTCGAACCAATTATTATTAAGGCAGAACGGAATAGGATCCTTCGGAGCTTTATCGACCTTAATGGAGGTAAACGCGTGACCCATGCCATCAGTGTGGGTAGTCCGTTGCAAGTCCATTATACTTACGACGCAGACAACGGTCAATTGGTCCTGTTGTGGAAAGGAGGATTCCTGGATGCTACTCCCATGTGGCATGACAGGGGTGACGGTTCTTCGCGACCACTGGGAAAAGCGATCCGTATTGGCGATGCCACACCACAAATTCAGCGGTTAGCCACACCACAAACTGAACTTAAAAAAGATACAGTGGGGTCAGGCTTCAAACCAAAGGGGTATACACTTGACGCTTCTGGTCTGCCGGTCTTTAAGTACCAGGCCTATGGGCTGAATGTTAAGGATGCGACCAGAGTGATTGATGATGGCCAGGGAATTAGGCGCGAAATTGAGTCGGAGGGAAGTGCCAATAATTTATACCTGTGTCTCGCCAAAGCAAATGTTATCGAACACAAAGATGGTAATTATGTTATTGAAGATAAAGCTTATTCCATTACAATTGTGGATGAAGCCAAATTGAAGCCTATCATTAGAACAATACAAGGAACTCAGGAACTCCTGGTTCCATTCCAAAGTAAGATCATTTACTCCATTCTTTTTAACCAATAACCAGATGAATATTTATTTCAATTATAAAAACGGTATTTCCTGCCTGTTGATGATGACATTTGTACTGATGTCAGTCATCTGCCTGGCCCAGGCAGAATCTCCAAAGGAAGATGATTATTTTAAGATCATGAAAGTTGCCGCTCCAGAGGGTGTGATACTGGAAGTTGGCGGACTCTGCACACTGCCCAATGGTGACTTAGGTGTCACCACCAGGAGGGGGGATATTTTTATTGTGAAAAACCCATCTTCATTAAAACCGACATTTCAAAAGTTTGCTGAGGGCCTTCATGAAGTACTTGGATTGGCCTATAAAAACGGATCGCTTTATTGTGTCCAGCGTGGAGAGCTTACCAAGATGACTGATACGGATAAGGATGGAGTGGCAGATGACTTTGAAACCATTTATGCCTGGCCATTGTCCGGAAATTACCATGAATACAGCTTTGGCCCTAAGCTTGCTGCCGACGGATCCTTCTTTGTAACCCTGAATCTTGGCTTCCCCCCAACCTGGTGGAATCCCGAAAGTATGGTTCCCTGGAGAGGCTGGGCACTACATATTTTTGAGGATGGAAAAGTTGAACCATGGGCTGCAGGTATGCGATCACCTTGCGGGATTAGTATGATAGATGATCAGTTGTTCTACACTGATAACCAGGGTGATTGGGTAGGTTCCGGAAGCATCATGCCGGTTAAAAAAGGTGCTTTCATGGGCCATCCGGCCAGTCTGGTCTGGGCCGGTCTGCCGCAGTCTCCGGTCAAACTTTCAACCCAGCAGTTCTTTGCCAAGAACCAGACAAAGATGATTTATGACAGCAAGGGAAACAGTGTAAAGCCAGAGAACGATGTGAACGAAAAAGTGGTAACAGAGTTTGACATGAAAAAGAATTTTCCTGCACTTCAGCTACCCTCAGTCTGGCTGCCTCACGGAATCCTGGGTATTTCAAATTCAGAGATCGTAAAAATCCCTTCGGGTGTGTTTGGCCCTTTTGCCGGCCAGTTGCTGGTAGGGGATCAGGGGCAGAGCATGATCAGCCGCGTGTTTATGGAAAAGGTGAACGGAGAATATCAGGGAGCAGCCTGGCCGTTCAGAAGCGGGTTCCAATCTGGTATTGTACGCCTGGCCTGGGGAACAGACGGATCCTTGTTTGCCGGCGAAACCAACAGGGGATGGGGTTCTGCCGGTGAGGCTACAGAGGGCATCCAACGACTGGTGTGGAACAACAAAATCCCCTTTGAAATGCTGAGCATTCAGGCCATGCCTGATGGGTTTGAAATCACATTTACCAAGCCTGTCGATAAAAAATATGCTTTAGATCTTGCTTCCTATTCGGTAGAGAGCTTCATTTACAAATACCACAGCGTGTATGGAAGTCCGCCGGTAAATCAACAGAAGTGTAGCGTTAAAGGGGTCCGTGTTTCAGCCGATGGACTCAGGGCCCGTATTGTTGTAGCCAACCTGCGTAAAGGCTACATTCACAACATTACCTTGAATGGAATCCGCTCGCAGGAAAACTATTACAGTCTGGTCCATCCAACCGCATATTATACGCTGAATAATATCCCAGAAGGAAAGCTGCTTAGCCTTTCGGAAATAAGCACCAGGAATTCAGCTCCTGCCAGGGCTCAATCAGCAGGACAAAGCAAGAATTCCTCATTAAAAAATACATCATCATTAGCGAAGATTCCAACCTATGACCAAGTGAAAGGATTGCTGGCTAAAAATACCTGTCTTGCCTGTCACAATCCCGATAAGCGTCAAGTTGGCCCTTCGTTTAAAGAGATTTCAGGCAAAAAGTATACGGTTGATGAACTAGTGAGCCTGATCTATACGCCTAAGCCGGAACACTGGCCTGATTATTCTACGCCGATGCCACCGATGACCAATGTTCCAAAAGATGAGGTGATCAAAATTGCCACCTGGATTAAATCATTAAATAAACAATAAACCAATAGCTAACCAAAACCAATCGGTAACATGAAACGATCAATAATAATTGCCATGATGCTTGTGGCCACTGTACTTGTGGCTCAGGCACAGCAACCGGCTAAGCCGGAAGACACAGAAGTATGGGCTCCTGTTCCTGTAAAGGTAAGCCCGGCCAAGCTGCCTGGTGCAGCCCCCTCAGACGCTATGATTCTTTTTGACGGGAAAGACATGGATCAGTGGGTGAATTCGGGCGATTCTGGTTCAACGAAAAAATGGAATTTATCTGATGGAATCATGACTGTAGATAAGTCGGTGGGTGATCTACAGACAAAGGAAAAGTTTATGGATTTCCAGCTTCACATCGAATACAGGATTCCGGAAAATATAAGCGGAAGTGGCCAGGGCCGGGGAAACAGCGGTATATTTCTGGCCGCTCTTCTCTGGGGCGCTGGAGGATATGAGTTGCAAGTGCTGGACAATTATACCAATAAAACTTACGTGAATGGCCAGGCGGGTAGTTTTTACAAACAATCCCCACCGCTGGTAAATGCCTGTTTGAAACCAGGAGAATGGCAGAGCTATGATATTGCCTGGACTGCTCCACGTTTCAACGAGGATGGTTCGGTAAAATCGCCCGCAGTAGCAACTGTATTTCACAACGGCATTCTTGTGCAAAATGCAACCATACTCAAGGGAGACACCCCTTACATTGGCCAGCCGGAATATAGAAAGCATGGTGCCTCACCAATTAAGTTACAGAGCCATGGTGATAAAAGTGAACCGATCAGTTATCGCAATATCTGGTTAAGGAAGTTGTAATAAAGTTCAGCTGGCAGTGTATGTAGGCAGGTTACACTTATCCTTAAAACTTACTGATCACAGCTTGGAAAAATAACGCTGATCTATGTTATTTGCCTGCTGTGATCTATTTTGGATATATTCGGAACGCTTTTCATCATAGTATGTGGTCATTTTTGTTTTTATTCTATTTCAATCTGCGTAGATGCTATTTCAGTTTCTCCGTAAAAAAAAGTAACAAATACGTAACTGAGCAAAATTTTGCAGTTCCAAAATTAGTTCGTAAGTTGCTTCTTTAAGTCAGAAACGACGATTTTGCCCCATATAAAATGGATGGACTAAAGACTCATAATCTTTTGGTCGCTGGTTCGAGCCCAGTTGGGATGGAACCTATTTTAGTTCTATTTTAAAAGTTAAGACCCTCCATGCGGGACTATTCAAAGGCTTATAAATAATCAGCGCATCATCTTGTTGTTCCCATTTCAGTTTTTCATTGCTTCCTAGAAGCTTAACCGCATGTATTTTTTTATTGTTTAGCTTTGACTGTTTTCCTAAAGACTTTATTTGGATATTCCCAGTTGGTACGTCCATACAAAAAGCATATAAGTCGTTATCTTTACTTGTAAAACGGATATCTGTTTCTTTATAGGTATAGGTGTCGCTTAAGCCACCAAAATGACCGGGAGTCTGATTGGCCTTTATGGTTGAAGGACCTTCACCGTATGTCTTCCATGGCCGGGTACCGTATATACCTTCGCCATTGGCTGGCATCCATGTCGCAAGTTCCTCTAAAATTGTAATTACATCTTGCTCTAAATCACCTTCGGGTGTTTGTACCACATTGATGAGTAAATTGCCATTTTTACTCACTATATCAATTAGCATTTGAATGATTTCAGTAGCGCTTCGGTACTTTTGACCTGTTCTATAATACCAATCTCCGATAGAGGTGTCTGTTTGCCATGGATAGGGGCTAATGGAATCCAATACTCCACGTTCCACATCCTGAGCCCATTTACCTTCAGAAGGTTCCTTGCAGTTATATACAGCTGTAAGTTTACCGCTATTGTGTGCCATATTTCCGTTGTAGAAGTTGGCCAGCATGCTGCGCCCGGTTTCATCAAATGGCAGTTTACTGTCTGAATAAAGAAGATCCGGATGATAAGTATTCACCAGCTCCTCAATATTGTTATACCAGGTTTTCTTCCATTGATCATTGGTCGTTAACCATGCATCATCACCTGGGGCCGCTAGGGTATGATAAAGATCTGCGTATTGTGCATCATTACCATCGTAGGGTATACCTTTGTATGCACCCGAAGTATCCGCTTTATGTGCAGTTTGGAACCAGGTATAGCTGGCAGCTAAATGTTCAGATACACCAAATTTAAGTCCCTGGTTTCGTGCAGCCTTTTGCCACAAACCTACCACATCTTTATGCGGACCCATATTTACAGAATTCCATTTATGGATTTTGGAATTCCACAAAAAGAAGTTGTCGTGGTGGCTTCCCATACTTACAAAATATTTAGCTCCAGCTTTTTTATAGAGTGCCATCAGTTTTTCTGGATTCCATTTTTCTGCTTTCCATAAACGGATGATATCCTTATATCCGAATTTTGAAGGAGGTCCGTAAGTTGCAGTATGGTATTTGTTTTGACTGCTGCCTTGAATGTACATATTTCGTGCATACCAATCACCTTGCCGGGGAACCGCCTGCGGCCCCCAATGAGACCAAATACCAAACTTAGCGTCTCTAAACCATTGTGGGTATTTATATTCCTTTAAGGATTCATTTGTTGGCTTGAAAGGGCCCGGATTAATATGTATTTGTTGCGCATGAATTGATGAGCTTGCCACCAGGCCGAGTACAACAATAAAGGAAAATAGTTTGTTTTTTTTGATTTTCATCTTTAACTTCATTTATTTATATGTTAATAGATACCTTATAAATGTTTTACAACCCAAATAAAGTGAGTTTCTGAAAACCAAATCCACAAAAATTATCTATTCATTAAGTGATTTTATCCAAAAGTTGGATTCGATGGAAGTTTAACTTATTTTTTTGCTACGATTTTCATAAAGAGTTTAACGTCGTCCGAAATAGTCAGATCGGCAGACTTACCAAAGCCCTTTTCTGATCTGTAACCGATACCCCAATCTGTTCCATCAATGATCAGTGTGCCGTTCACTATGACAGTACCGTCCATTCCGTCCTTAAAATACATTTCGGCCAGAAAAGTAACTGCCATTCAGCGAATCTACTTCGATATTTTTCGGAACGACGATTTTTGATTGTAAATAAAACTGTAAACTTTGTAAATAAAATATTGACATTAAGTAGAGATACTATCTTCCTTTTAATTATTATTGTATGCACACACAAATAGGAATAGTATGATTTTTTTATCAAAACAGCGGCTTCAACTGATGCGGTGTCTGGCCATCGTTGCCAGCGCTATGCTCTTTATTTCAAGCTGCAAAAAAAGTACAACAGTTGATATTCAGGAAATAAAGGAGCCAGAACCAAAGGTAAAATATGACAGCGTCTATTTTGAAATTGAAGGGAGGTCTTTTTCTGGTAAACCCAATTTAGGGGGTATGAATGAAATAAGGAATAGTGGGTATCGAATGAGGTATCTTACAGCTCCTAAAGAAGGAATGACCATTTATTATGAATACGGGATGAGTAAACAAGGTTGGTACGCACCTACAGATTCAATCTACTTTACAGGGGCAAATGCGTATTCGATAGATGATTACAAGCTTTTTAAAATTGCTTTCAGTCAGGGCTTCCATAAAAAAAATATGACTAAAAGCGGGAGTTTTTATTTTCCCGTGGATACCAGGGATTTGCTAAGGAAAGGCAAGCTAAGTTTTGCTAATGATTACGAAAGTACAAATTCTAAAAATGGAGTAGCTATTTCTTTCTCTGATTATGGAGGAACTGCTAAGCCTGAATTTGCTTTTGAAGAATCCATAGCCAATTACCCCCAGGACGATTCCTTATTTGAAATTATAAATACTGAGCAGATTGACAAAGAATCTTATTTCTTAGAGGCGAAATTTGAATTGAACCTTTATGATAAGAATCGCGCCAAGCACCGTATTACAAACGGGTATATCAGATTTACACTAAAGAGCCGAGGCACCTGGGGGGATTTTTTTTATTAAGCAAGAGATGTTTGCAGTTACTTATTTTACATTTAACTGTGTGATGATAAGCTGATAGATAAATAATCAAAAAGACGCAAAAACTTAGCTCCTCGCGTCCGTAATTTTGGTTGCAATTAATAAATTACGACCTTAGGGAGACGATCCCCTTTTTAAGGAAAAGGCCATCAGAGGATGTACAATCATATGCAATTTGTCTTAGAAACAAAATAAACTAAAAAATAAAAATCATGAGAGCAATTAATCCCTGGATCAACTTCAATGGCAATGCCGAAGAAGCATTCACTTTTTATAGATCAGTTTTTGGTGGTGAGTTTACAAAAGTCATCCGTTTTAAAGACCTGTCGGGCCCCGAGTTTCAGGTAGCAGAGGATGAAGCAAATAAAATAATGTATATCGGTTTGCCTCTTGGCAAAAACAATATGCTTATAGCTAACGATATCCCAGGATTTTTAGGGCGGGTAAGCGAAAATGAAAACCGTTCTAAAATATACGTAAACGCCGAAAGCCGCAAAGAAGCGGAGGAAATATTTAACGGATTATCATTAGGAGGAGAAGTGGAAGGCCCCATTGACGATAGCCCATGGGGTACCTATGCCGGGATGTTCAGAGATAAATATGGTATTGAATGGATTGTAGAGTTTGATCCAGCTTCCGAATGATCTTCATTAGTAATAATCACTTTGTTCCCAGCATGTAAAATTGATTGTTGTAACAATACAGAAGCTTTTTTCTCTAAAAAAGGACTAAAACAACTGTTCTGTATTTAAAACCTAATCGATTGCCACACATGAACTGGAAATTCTTTTCGAACAAGAGTGATGTAAATAAGAAAAAAAAGACAAAAAAAAGAGAATGGTTTGATGCTATAGTTTTTGCAGTAATAGCGGCAACCATAATTAGGGTATTTTTTATTGAGGCCTATACCATCCCCAGTGGTTCAATGGAAAAATCTCTTTTAATAGGTGATTATCTATTTGTAAGTAAAGTAAATTACGGAGCCCGCATTCCAATGACACCTATTGCTTTCCCGTTTGCGCATCACACCATGCCCATTACAGGAACAAAAGCCTATTGGGATGGTGTACAGTGGAAATACCGGCGCTTACCAGGCCTATCAGACATTAAAAGAAATGATGTGGTGGTTTTTAATTTACCCGTCGGAGATACCGTTGCATTAGAAAACCAGGAGCCAAGTTATTATAATTTAGTACGAGAATTGGGTTGGAAAACTGTGAATAGCCAGTATACCATTACCAGCAGACCTGTTGATAAAAGAGAGAACATTATCAAGCGGTGCATAGGGATTTCAGGCGATATAGTGAGTATGAAAGATGGGATAGTTAGTGTAAATGGTAAAATAGAACCTCTAAAAAATACCGGGCAAATGCCTTATAAAATTCAGTTGAAAATACCTGATGTTAATTTTGATGTATTTAAAGATTTAGGTTTTACAGTGAATGAAATGGAACAGATAGATGCTAACAACTATGTGGCCAATGCTACTCCAAAGATGATAGATGAATTGAAATCATTCGATTTCATTAAGTCTGTTAGCTTAGTGGTAAAGCCAGAAACAGTAGCTGATGGTGATCTTTTCCCACTTGATCCTAATAGAAAATGGAATGTTGATAATTTCGGACCTGTAAAAATTCCATCCATGGGCTGGACGGTTCAATTAGATAGCAATACGATGCCGTTATATTATAGGGCAATAAGAACTTACGAAGGTAATAAAGTAGAAAAGAAAGGCGGTGCCTGGTACATTAATGATAAACCTGCAACCACTTATACTTTTAAAATGAACTACTATTGGATGATGGGCGATAACAGGCACAATTCTACCGATTCCAGATATTGGGGTTTCGTACCCGAAGATCATATTGTGGGTAAAGCACTTTTTATTTGGATGAGCTGGGATAAAGACGCTTCTTTTTTTCACAAAGTCAGATGGAACAGGCTGTTGAGGGGAATCAACTAGATAATTCACATTTTCAGTACTGCCCAGGGTAGCATCAGGGATGCTATTTTGAGTACCATTTCTTTTGCTATCCTTTTGCTATTCTTTTGCTTTTGTTTTGCTATCCTTTTGCTGTAGCAAAAGAATAACGATGTTATAGCAAACAATGGCTCTAAAAAATACAATACAAAGTTATGGGAATCTCTAATCAAAAGATATGGGATTTATACTCTCTGCACACTTAGCAATCACTTTTTACAGTTAGGCTTAATAGTTTTTGCCAATATTATTTAAAGATTTGGCAAAATCGCTAAACAATCAGATCAAATGAATCCGTTCTTTGGAACTATAAATCTAAACAAGATTTATGGTATATTAAAACACACACAAACTGATGTCTAATATTTTGAAAATGAACAAGAACCATGTTTTAAAACTGGCCATGATTGCTGTTTTATGTAACAGTTGTTTTTTTGCCTATTCGCAGAAATCTAATGGAACGAAAGGTAAAGCAGCTGTTCTGGCAAATAAAAAAAACACTGTTTTAAAACAAGCTAAAGCTGACTCGCTTTTTTTTGCGAGCAAGAAGAAACTGCTTACTGCAACCTGGGATGCACCATTCAGTTACGCCACCATCAAAACAAATAATGCTCCTGTGGGGCCATATATGGGGAACGGTGATGTGGGAGTAGTTTGTCATACATCTGCCAATAGCCAAACTTTTCACATTTCGAAGGTAGACTTTGTAACCGATGGTTGGACTGACTGGGCGGGAAGTGGACCTGCGGCATTACCTGTTGGAGGCGTTCAAATTATCGTAAAATCTCCTGCTGCTAATACAGGTTTTAATTATCAAATGGATCAGCTTGGAAACGAACTGCGCATGACTACGGGTACGTCTAAACCGGTGAATATGAAAAGCTGGATCTCTGTGAATGATAATGTGATGGTTACGGAACTTACTACAAATTCAAAAACTCCGTTAAACATATCAGTAGAAACATTTGCAGACAGTGCAGGAACTTTATATGCAACCAATTCTGAAATTAATAATCAGGTAGCCCAGGTTACACGCCAAACCAAAACAACCGGCATAAGGTGGATTTCTAAAGCCGGTATATCGACCAGAATAATAGGTGCAACCTCAATATTGAGTTCAGTTTCAAAATCAAAGATTAATTCTTCATTTGTACTCACAAGTGCTCAGCCTGTATTTGTTTTGACTTACATTTCAGGTGGCGGAAAAAACAATGATGCCAAACTATCCTCTGCTTACACGCGGCTAAAATCAATGAACAAGAACAGCATTACCTTGTTAAAAAATGCCAAAACTGCCTGGTGGATGGATATGTGGAATAGATCTTATGTAGAAACTAATGATGATTTACTTAACCGACACTATTTATCATCTATTTATTTCCTTGCTTCAGCTTACAATGAACATTCGCCTGCCTGCGGTGGGATGTATGGGGTTTGGAACATGGACGATGCCATGATGTACCATGGCGATATCCATTTAAATTACAATAGTCAGGCAGGTTTTTACAGCGTGTTCTCGGCTAATCGGCCTGAAATTGCCAAACCGTTCTATACTTTCATCGAATCTATTGTACCAGATGGGAAAAGGCGGGCGCAAACAGATATGGGCAGTGTGCATCCTTCGTTAGCGGGTAAATCATGCAGAGGTGTGCTTTTCCTGGTAGGAGGGTTGGGTATTGGAGTTCCATACAACTACTATTGGCAGCAAACCATGAATGCGCCTTTCAATGTCCCTCTTTTTAGCTGGTATTATGAATATACAGGTGATGTGGACTTCCTTAAAAAACGTGCTTATCCCTTTATACGCGAATGTGGCGATTTCTATGAGGATTACCTGAAAAAAGAACCTTATGGCAATTCTTACCGTTATTCTATAACCACTGGTGCACATGAGGGCAGCTGGGATTTGAACCCTCCTTCTGATTTAGGATTTGTGGAACAAACCTTTAGTTTGCTACTAAAATACAGTAAAGTACTTAATGTGGATGCTGATCGTAGGGCTTTGTGGGTAGATATTCTTACGCATTTGCCTAAGTATAAGGTTATACAGCCCACAATAACTCCAAACAAAGGATTGCCTGTTTTTGCTAAGAATGAAGCTGGTTGGGATCATCCAAATCATATGATACAAATGCATCCTGTGTATCCTTGCGAAGTATTGAATTTGCTTTCGAATCCTGATACACTGCAGATTGCCAGAAACACTGTAGATTATTATGAGGTTTCTCAAAATGGTTTCTTAGGTTCTATGAATGCATTAGGATTAAGCTCATTTATAATGGCTGCAAGAGTTGGGTTTGATCCCAATATAATTGTTCAGAAACTTAGAACACTAGTTGCTGGTGCCAAGCCCAATTTTCTGATTACCGATGGGCACCATGCCGCTGAAAAAACCACACTTATTGAAACCATCAACTCTATGATGTTGCAGACTCTTGACAGCACATTGTATTTATTTCCTAATTGGAAAAAATCGGCAGCCAAATTTACCCGGTTGAGAGCAAAAGGGGCCTTTCTGGTTTCTGCTGATTATAATGGAACAATGGTGTCGAACCTGAAAATATTTAGTGAAAAAGGTACTAAGTGTTATGTAAACAATCCCTGGAAGGGAAATAGCATCAGGGTTACTGAGGATGGCCGCCCAATTAAAGTTAACAATATAGGAGATAGGTATTCATTTGCTACAAAGGCTGGAAGCACTTATATATTGTATCCACTGAATTAGGTGCTTTGGATATAAAAAAGACACGGAATTATATAAAAATAATTTTACATCCGTATCCTAGATTTGTTGATCTAATTATCCAATTTATACAACCTGACCACAATAAAAGTGGTCAGGTTATGCCAAAAGACATTTCTACAATCGTGTCAATGCCCGATGAAGTAAAGGGAGTTTTAAAAAAGGCCTGCTATGA
Source organism: Pedobacter ginsengisoli (assembly GCF_002736205.1). Lineage (NCBI taxonomy): Bacteria > Pseudomonadati > Bacteroidota > Sphingobacteriia > Sphingobacteriales > Sphingobacteriaceae > Pedobacter > Pedobacter ginsengisoli. The sequence continues at coordinate 618,240 of NZ_CP024091.1, forward strand.
TTGTCATAGTAACAATACAGATTATCCATGGTATACTTATGTGCAACCCATTCATTGGTTTATAAATTACCATATAAAATCTGGTAAAGATGAATTGAATTTTAATGAATTTGGTATCTATACGCCAAGAAGGCAGCAAAATAAATTGCGCGCTATAGAAAGTAGTTTAAAGGAAGGAACTATGCCATTATGGTCCTACACTTTGATCCATAGAAATGCAATTTTAAGCGAGGCCGAGAAATCACTAATTATAGATTGGGTTCAAAGCTCAAAGGATAGTTTAAATAAAAAGGCTAATAGTAGCGTGCATTAAGATTGTAATCTTACAAACATGATGTAGTCTGTATTTACAGGCGTTAAATTATGCAGTTTCATTTCTTTAGCTATCTGTGCACGATGATAAGTTCCATGATTAAAAACATGTAGTAATATATCCTGAACAGAGGTCTCAAAATGAATTCCTGTAGAGGTGGTGTATTTTATAACTTGTGTATGGATTGATTGCTGTTGTTCAATTTGTGTTAATTCCTTTGTGCTTTCTTCAAGTAGTTCTTTGCAGGTTTCCAGATCGTGCAATTGCCAAACACTAATAGAATTAGGGGTGCTGTTAATTCTTGAATGCCATATTGTTTGTGCATTTACTATATGACTGAACAGTTGGATACATGATTCTGGAAGTGAGCTGGAATGGGAGATCAACGTATCTAATAAAAGTGAGTTTGCCCAATTATTATATTTACAGAATTGATTTAACATGGGGTCTGTTTTTTACTCAAAGTTACTTGAATTCAATTTAATTATCGTAAATTTTAATGCAAATGGTTGTTGGAGTGTGCAAAAAAACATCAGTTTTAACTAAAATAATTGTGGTTTTATAGGATTCATATCAGGAGTTTTATTCTTCTTGATGATGTCTGTTCGCCAGGTACTTGAATAGAAGTAAGAAATAAAAGAATAATTTAACAAAACACACAAAGAATGTTATTTTTCTGTTCCTTACTATTGTCAGTTTTTGCGGAAGTAAAGTTTACGGCCAGACAGAATTTAATACTGATTACTTAAAAATAAGTATTAACAGTAAAGGGTATATTACCAGCTTTAAAAACATTACCAAAAAGCCGGGCAGAGAATTTAGTCCTGCCGATAAACCCTCTCCGTTGCTGAGTTTATACAGCGATAGTAAAAAAAAGTATTATGAGCCCTTAAAAGCCGTTTATACAAAGGGTAATAAAACATTTCATTGTATTACCCTAATGGTTCAATAGCTACTGTAAAGCTTGAGCCAAAGTCTAAGTACTTCAAATTAACCCTTCTGTCGCTTACGAATCGCAAAGGTATTGATGTGGTTGAATGGGGCCCCGTTCATACCAATATCAACAATCTGTTAGGAGAAATTATTGGGGTTGCAAGAGATACGAGTGCTACTGTTAACTATGCCATTGGCACCGTTTCATATTCATACGCCTGATACAAAACGTTTTCCTTTGCCAGGCAGCCTGCACGAAGGACAGGTATTTACGCTTGGCGGAAACGGGATTAGTGATGTTGCTTTTTACGCCCACAAAGAACCTTGGTATAGAATAATGTATGGAAATGCTGCGGTGGTTGATAAAAAAGGAAGAATCTCACTTGCTTATCAGTCCGGAAATCGTGCTACCGAAAGAGAGGTGTATTATTCACTTATTCCTAATATGGCCGCCAATACACCAAATCATTTGCAAGTACAGCCATTCATTTATCGAGAAATTAACAGAATTTTATATTATGTTTTCCTTTATCATTTTATATAAAATGATAAAGGAAAACAACATTGCCGGTATATGCCGGTTTTGGCTGATCTTTAATGTTAAGGGTAGCCTCGATAACAACTTTGGTAACGCCTCTTAGGTTTGTTATTGAATTCAGTTTAGCCTTTAGTTGTACTTCGCTATTTACTAAAACAGGTTGGCCAAATTTAAACGACTCAATTCCATAGTTTATTTCCATTTTAATATTGCGGACATCTGCAATCTGTTTCCATAAATACGGAATTAACGATAAAGTTAAATAACCATGCGCTATGGTAGCTTTAAATGGACCTTCGTTCTCAGCCTTTTCTTTATCTACATGTATCCATTGGTGGTCTAATGTTGCATCAGCGAATTTGTTAATTTGTTCCTGATCTATTTTATGCCAATTGGAAACCCCTAAATCATTGCCTAAATGTGACTGATATTCTTCAAAACTATTAATTATTAACATATACGTGTTTATTTTTCAATTTAGACCTGTTTCAATTTTCCCGATAATAAAAATTATCCTATAGCAGCTAATGCATCTTCTACGCCAATATAACAATAAGTTTGTTTTTTACTGAGTTTTTTGGTAATTTCCTTAGCCTATGTTTATATCAATTATCACTCCCGCGTATAATCGTGCCGAAACTTTGCATCGCTGTTATGAGTCATTGAAAGAACAGTCTTTTAAGAGTTTTGAATGGATTATTGTTGATGACGGATCAACAGATGAAACAGCACAAACGGTATCGGCATGGCAAAGTGAATGTGATATGGATATTATTTATATTCAAAAGCCCAACGGTGGCAAACCCTCAGCAGTAAATCATGGAGTGAAAATTGCAAATGGCGAAATGTGTGCTATAGTGGATTCTGATGATAGCCTTTGTAATGATGGCCTTAAAACTTTAACTGATACCTGGCAAACGCTGGCACCTGATGTAAGGGATACTTATTGGTGCGTATGTGCTTTGGTTGAAGATTCAGTTACCAGGCAAATTGTAGGCGATCTGTTCCCTTCTGACAACATTACAATTACAGGAGGGGAGTTTCAGTTTAAATATAAAATAGAGGGCGACAAGTTTGGATTAATGCGTACTGCATTATTAAAAAGTAATCCATATCCCGAAGCAGAGGATTACAAATTTGTACCTGAAAGCTATATCTGGAATAGGCTAGGGCGCGAATACAAATATGTTTGTATAAATAAAGTAGTGCTAACCTATTATATGCCAACAGGTTTTGGTATTGGCAATTTAAGCGGTAAGGCAAATCGAATTAGAAATGCAAAAGGATTAATTATGTGCGAAGTAGATGTAGTGAACAAGGATTTGCATCGTTGGTTTTTTAATGCTCCAATTTTTTTCTTTAAAAGAGCTGCACAGCTGTCACGCTATGCAATTCATTCAGCATCCTTAATGCGCCAGTACAAAAATCTGGAATCTATATGGGGTAAAATTATTGTGCTGGCATCATTTCCAATTGGTTTTACCCTTTATTTGGGAGACAGGTTATGGTTTAAATATTACTATGCCCCAATTAAAGCTAAGCTAGTCAGAGAAACAATTTCGTAATTTTACTTTGCCTCTTCTTTAACAAGCAAATTGTCAATACTTGCTATTGAGTCGTATGCCCTAACACCTACCATTCCATATTTAAATTCATCATCTTTTACTGAAATCAGTGGACTTGCCGATCCGTTAAAGTATACCTTGATTTCGTTATCTATTGCATCAATTTTAATTTGATACGACTTGCCGATTTCTAGTTTTTGCTTTTGAGATGCAAGTACTACCCATTTCAGATCAGATGATTTACCTAATTCTATAACGCCTGTTTCGGCATCAATTCCTAAATAATAACCTTTGTACATGTCAGCCCCAAGCACAGCATCTGTAACTCTAAAGATAAGGCCAGCATTGCCTTTTGAGTTTAGTTGTACCGTTGCCTGGTAACTTAGGTTTTTAAACATAGTGCCACTTGCAAGAGCTTTTGAACCATGTATTCCGTATCCCCAGGATCCTTTGTTAGATGCGGCATGGAATGCACCATCTTTAATAAACCAACTGCCTCCATACAATAACCAATCTTTAACTGTAGCATTTTCAAAGTTCTCTTTAAAGGGTTTGCCTGCAGATTCCGGGGTACCTATAACCGGAAAATTACTGATCCTTATGTTTTCACTGCCAAATGGGGTAAGTGTTATCTCTTCAGTCTGTTCAGATGAAGCTACAGGACTTCTGGGAACCTCAAAAGCATGCATCTTGTTGTAAGCCATAGTCCACGAAGGGATTTTTTTTGCAGAAACCTTTAGTTTTACAGGTGTAGTAGCCTGCACAAAAGGATTTTCGGGCATTGCCGAGTTCTCAACTTTTATCGATTTAGCTAAATTTTTACGGTCTATAACCAAACCATAGTTCCATGGCGAAGCAGATGATACCTCGTAGTCAAAAAAGCCTGCTACAGGGTGTTTTTTACGGATACTATATTGAGCATCCATTTGTAATCCATATACCAGAGGTCCGCGTTCAACAGTTACCGATTTGTTTACCTGATCTGATACTTTTATATCCATCGGAAAGTTAAGGGTTACCTCATCTTTACTATTCCATAGCCTGGTAATGTTATAGACTTGTCCTGTTTTAACATTCAATAAAGCCTTTCCATTAACGGTAATTTGTGGGTTTTTACACCATTCCGGAATCCTTAGTTTTAAGGGAAAGGTTGCTGGCTTAGCTAAGTCTATTTTAATTTTGATCTGTTCTTCGAACGGATAATTGGTTTCTACATTCAGTTTAACCGGAATGGCATCGGCCACAAAAGCATTTAGTTCAACCGGGGCGTAAGCAATTACAGCTAAACCTTTATCAGGAGTAGCAACCCAGCTGTTCTTTACAAAATATGGCCATCCCATATGCATATTGTATCTGCAGCAACCCATGCCAGAATAAGGGCTTAAAAGTATGCCGCCATCATAATCTTCATCAAAACCAGAGTTGCCATGTTTACAAACCACCTGATTGGGTTGTGTATAATATAAATGAGATTTTATGTCTCTGCTGAACTGCGATGGTAGGGTGTTAAAAGCAATTTTTTCAAGCCTGTCGCCAATCTGCACATCATGAACAATCCTGGCGGTAGTTTCCAGACTTTGCATCCACTCTACCACGGTACAGGTTTCGGTTCCCTGAAATGAACTTTTGCCAGCCAGAAATTCAGTTCCGGATGCAATGCCTGATGATTGGCCGTGGTCTCTTATTAAGTTACTGATTCCCTTTTCGGTAGCGTCTCTGTAGTATGGCGTATTATTTAGCTGAGCGTAAATTGCAGGAAGTTTAAGCGCCTGGCCAACACTAACACTATGCTTGGTATGAAAATCATCGCCATAGTAATAGAATTGATTGTTTGTGTAAATATCAGCCCATGGATAAGCCTGTGATTTTAGTTTTTCGGCTAAGGTTAAAAGGGATTTTTCGCCCGTTCTGTTATATAGCCATAATACCAGTTCTATATTATCCCCGGTTCTGGATTTGCTCCACTCAGTTAATGGCTTTTTATCAAGATTATCAAGCTGGTACTTAAAATATTTTGTGAAGAAACCAAGAACACGTTCATCGCCTGTTGCTTCGTAATAGCTTTGAATTGCATACATCATAGGCATTCTTGGCCACCAATCGTTCATTTTTGCAGGTCCAAATGAGCCATTAGGCTGCTGATGGTCTAATGTCCAGTTTATCCATTTCTGCGATTTCGCCTTCAAATCAGGATTATCCAGTGTGTATGCCAGGGCCACTAATCCTTTCACATAATATGGCACACGTTCCCAGCCCTCGCCACTACCACCAAGCCAATCAGATTCAGGACCAAGGTTAGAGGCTTCAGGATAAAGCTCCTCTGCATGGCCTGTTGCACCATCTTTTTGCAATTCAAGTTGTTTCAATAACCAGCCTTTAGCCTTAATGCTACCAAGTGGGAGCTGTATATAGGTGTTGGCTGTTAGTGGCGCACGGTTGTATACATATTGTTTGGCCGGGTTATTTTGAGCAAAGAGTAATGAAGGGATCGAAGCAAAAGCTAAGATTAGTGATTTCCTAACATTCATGTTTATAGATGGCTTGTGTGTTTATAGAACAAGTTTATTATAAAATATTTACTATTTTAATGTTTATCCGCAAATTGATACAATCTGAAGAATTTTTGAAACGGATAGATGAGCCCCAGGGTTAAATGTTAAAATTACTTAATGAATGGATAAGAAATTAAAATTACCATTGTTAAAATACGGTTTATTTGTTTTCCAATTTATCTGAATTTGTAGAATGAAAAAATACCTGTTTATTAAACTGATCTTTTGTGTTTGCTTTTTAACACCCGCTTATCTATTAGCCCAGATCACAGATAGGCCACGCCCTGCTGAATGGAAACAACTTGTAGAGGGCGCGCGCTTTAGGGATCGTTTATTACCCATGCCAAAAGGGAAGTTGAGTAGTGATACCTGGGGTGCCAAAGGCGTACTGCCCCGTTATGTTGATAATGGTATTGAAGACCGTACCAGATCTTATTGGGGCGGAAATATAATTCTGGGAGCGGATAAGCTTTACCATCTATATGTATGCGGCTGGCTAGAAAGCTCTGAAAAAGGGCATGCAGAGTGGCCTCATTCTATAGTATATCATACTGTAAGTAATAACTCAATAGGGCCTTTTAAAATAAAGGATACTATTGGCCCCGGACATAATCCCGAAGCTTTTCGTATTAAAGACGGCAGATACGTAATCTATGTTATTGATAACTACTATATTTCAAATAGTTTAAATGGTCCATGGGAGCGAAAGAAATTTGACTTCGATAAAAGAGACCGTCCAATTATTGAAGGTCTTTCTAATTTAACATTTGCCCAAAGGGAAGATGGTTCTTACCTGATGGTATGTAGAGGAGGGGGTGCGTGGATTAGCAAAACAGGGATTTCTTCGTATAACCAAATTACCGACAGAAGAGTATATCCTAATGTGAAAGGAGAATTTGAGGACCCTGTTATCTGGCGTGATCATATCCAATACCACTTAATTGTTAATGACTGGCTTGGCAGGATTGCTTTTTACGAACGCTCTAAAGATGGAATTAACTGGGTTACTGATCCTGGAGAGGCTTATACACCAGGTGTTGCAGTGCATGAAGACGGGCAAGTAGAGGATTGGCATAAGTTTGAGCGTATTAAGATTTTTCAGGATAAATATGGCAGGGCTATTCAGGCCAATTTTGCAGTAATTGATACTTCAAAGGCCGATGATAAAGCCAGCGATCGTCATAGCTCAAAGAACATTAGCGTTCCGTTAAATCCGGGTGTTTTGTTAACCATGCTGAACAAAGTGCAGCCTACTGCAAAAACCAAGGTTATCCAGGTTAAAATTGCTGCCGAAAAAGGTTTTGATCCACAAAAGGATATTGACATAAAATCATTACGTTTCGGTGCTTCAACTGAAGTTAATTTTGGCATGGGCAGCAAAGTATTGAGTGTTCAAAAATCGGGTAAAGACCTGATTGTAAATTTTGATGCCAAAGGAAACGGAATAACGTCAGAAGAATTTGCACCTAAGCTGATCGGTAAATATTTATCCGGTAAATTACTTTATGGATATACCAGGGTGCCATGGTTAAGCTATAACGAGGCCATTATTTCTGCTCGTAAACCTGTATTTAGTGCTAATAATAACAAGACTGATATTAAGGTAGAAGTAGAAAATTTTGGGCAGGTAGTATCTAAAAAGAGTAAATTAGAAATAGCGTGCACTGTTGATAATGAGAAAAGAATTTTGGGTATTGCCGAGGTTCCGGTACTTCAGCCATATGGCAAAACAATGGTTCAACTGACGGCTGATTTTGCCTTTGAAAAAGGAAAAGAATATGCGTTTTCTGTAACAGTTTTAGCAAATAATACCAAAGTTTCGTTATTTGAATTTAAAGCTACACCATCTAAGTAGCCTTAAATAATATACTTTAAAAAGTTATACTGAAGTGGTGCATGCCGTTGTTGTAATGATAATTAACTTGCCAATTGTTGATTTTACAGATTTGTTTTACAATTGATAATCCAAGTCCATTACCCTTATTACCGGCAGCCCCTTTGCCAAACCTTGTAAATAATTTAGATACAGGGAATGAAAGTGGCTCACCTTCATTACTGATCTCTAAGGTCTGTTCATCTAGGGTAATAATTATTTTGGCATTTGCAGTTGTATAAGAAAGCGCATTGGTTAATAAGTTAGATACCAGGATTTCCATCAGAAATGAGCTGGTATATACTTCTTTGCCTTGAATAAGTTGCGCTACATGCAGGCCTTTATGTTCAAACAGATCTTCCATTAAATCGAAGTTGCGTTTAAGCACATCTTGTAACGAAACCCACTGTACATCGGTAAATGCATTGTTTTCTAGTTTGGCCAATAGTAGGAGGCCTTTATTTACTTTGCTTAGGCGTATGGTTGCTTGTTTTGCATCATTAAGTAAACGAGCCATATCTACAGTTAATGGCTGCTGGCTAATGCTTTCTAATCGGGTTTTTAGTATACTTAGTGGTGTTTGAATTTCGTGCGAGGCATTTTCGGTAAATTCCTTTAGTGCTGTATATTCCTTTTTGCCTCTGGCAGCTAAATCAATAAGCACCTTGTTCATTTCTTGGAATTCTTTAACATCTGTAAGGGTTAGTTCCAATTCTTCCTTAGAGCTAACAGAATAGCCCTGCATACGCTTCAGATTTATTAAGAATGGCTTCCAGATCCGGCGACTGATAAAATAGTTAACCAGGGTGCCAAGAACGATTAGCAAGGCGGCTATGGATAAGAAAATGTAAATGATGGTTTTAGAGTAGTTGTCCCAGCCAATATAAGTGGTCATGACCATGATGCGGTAAGGAGTGCCATTAATTTTTCTGCTTTCAGAAAAGTAGTAATAGCCTTCTGTTACTTTCTGTACCTTATCATAAATAAGCGTGTCTTTAAAAACTTTGGGTAATTTCATCAGGCTTTCATCGCCCTTAGTAATGTTTACCAATGGGAAAGCGACATTTTTGCCCATATGTATTTCCTCGGCAACCATGTTGGTTTGTAATTCCAACTGCTCCTCTATTTCTTTGGATATCTCATTTCTTAAAAAAAGAAATAGCATACAGCCTGTAATACCCAGTACTATGGCACTAAGCCAAAAATGATAATAACTAATTTTTGATAAGAGTTTCACTAATAGGTAAACTTATAGCCCATTCCATATACTGTTTTAATGTAGTCTTTTCCCGAGATATTGCATAGTTTTTTTCGCAGGTTCTTCATATGCACATATACCGTGTCAAAATTATCACTCTGGTCAAAATGGTCGCCCCATAAATGTTCCACTATTGATGCCTTGCTCACCACACGGTTCTTATTAATTACAAAATAAATAAGCATGTCGTATTCCTTTCTGGTCAGACTAACTTCATTGCCTTTAAAGAAGAACGATTTAGATGCAGGGTGCATGGTGAAATCATCAAACATAATTTGTTCGGCACCTTTCAGCGTCTTTCTCCGGTATATTGCGTTTACGCGTGCATTTAACTCCTCCAGATAAAATGGCTTGGTTAAATAGTCGTCCGCTCCCAGGTTTAATCCATTCAGTTTATCCTGTAAGGAGTCTTTTGCTGAAAGAATTAGGATTCCGGTTTCCAGATGACTTTTCCTAATGTCTTCTATCAAATCTATCCCGTTTCCATCAGGTAGAGTGATGTCAAGAACAACAACATCGTACATATAGTCCCTCAGTTTTTGTTCCGCCTGGCCAAAAGTTACTGCTTGTTCGCATATACAATCATGTGAGTTGAAATAGGTTTCCATTTCTTCCAGTAGTACTGGCTCATCTTCTACAAACAACACCTTCATAAATATTTTTAAAATTATTTTCGATTTTTTTGGACTCTTTAGAAATTCTTTAGAATTGGCTTTAATATTTGCAGCAAGATTAACACTTATTTAGACTTATTACAAACAATATAACAATAAAATACATAATCAAAATAAAAAAATGAAAATTCAATACTTTAAAAGTTCAGTATTTATTGCCCTTGCAGTTGCGGCTCTTACTTCATGTAAGAAAGATAAAGTTGATCAGGAAGGAAGCAAATCTTTGCGCCCTGCAATTGACTATACTAAATTGGTAGATGGAACTAAGTACGATGCATCAAATACCATCTTTGTAGATGCAGCTGGTAAAACTACAATTGATTTAACTACAGGTAACTTCCGTTACAGAGTATTTCAAGGTATAAACACTTATGGTGGAGTATGGAAAACTAAATTGGTTGATGGTAATGTATTGAAAAACATGTATTCAAATACTGGTAATCCATTTACTGCTGAATCTAATCCTGCTCCGGCTGATTTTGCAGCAATAAATGCTTCTGGTGTTCAGTTGCGTAATGTTACTGCCTCATCTTGGGATGCCGCTTCAGCAGAAGTTGTACGTAAGAAAATCGAAGCAGATCTTGCATTGCTTGCTACTATAAGTGCCTCTGGAAATGTTGTTGCTACAAAAGGAAACGCTGGCTACATTGCTAATAATGGGGGCTCTAAATATCTGCTTGATGCTAAAGGACTAGAAATCGGTCAATTAATTCAAAAAGGTTTAATTGGTGCTTTTGATCTGGATTATATCGGTAATGTTTTACTTAACAAAGGTCTGGAAGCTGATAACAAGACTTTAGTATCTGGTAAAAATTACACAAAATTAGAGCAAAACTGGGATGAAGCTTATGGTTCATTAACTTTAAACCCAATTTATCTTGCAGGTTCAACAGATGCTGTAAGAGGTACTACTGAATCTTTTATCGGTTCGTACATTTGGGAATACAACAAAACAAATTATGCTAAAATTTTCCCTGCATTTTTAAAAGGACGTGCTGCGGCTGTTAATAATGACGCAACAGAATTAAAAGCACAAGCTTTATTTATCAGAACTCAAATGGAATATGCGATTGCTAATGCTGCCTGGAATTATCTTAAAAAATGGAAAGACAATAGTTTAACAGATGCAGGTGCTGCTGCCCATGCGTTAGGTGAGGGTTTGGGATTCGTTTACTCGTTACGTTTTGCAACTGTTCATAAAGCTGATGCTAAATTCTCTGATGATATTCTTAACGCTCTAATAAATACTGATGGCGGTGCCTGGGATTTAACTCCGGCAAAAGTAACTGCCGCACAAGATGCTATTAAAGCCAAGTTTGGTTTGTAGTAACTGTAATATAACTTTTATTAAAGTGGATTACTTTTCCGGTCGCGAAGAGTAATCCACTTCTATCGTTTATAACATTTTGATATGAATCGCTTAAAAATTAAACAAATTGGCCTTGCCTGCTTACTGGTTTTAACAGTATTTGCCTGTTCAAAAAATAAAGGTACAGACCAGCCTGATGAGACTGGTAAGCCTGGGATTGACCGAAAGGCCCTATTAACTTACCTTGCTGACGATATAATCATTCCATCTTATGCTAACTTTAAGGTAAAACTGGATGCCTTGCAGGCAAAAAGTGATGCCTTCACAGCAGCTCCCACAACTGCATCTTTAATTGAGTTCAGAACGGCATGGGTAAATGCTTATGTAGAATGGCAGAAGGTTGAGCTGATAGATGTAGGTCCGGCAAATGGCCAGGTGTTGAGGGCATATTTTAATGTTTACCCAACCAATGTTGCTAATATCAATTCAGGTATTGCCAGTGGCGATGCTAATTTTGATTTGCCTGTTACTTTTGCACAGCAAGGTTTTCCTGCTTTAGACTATCTGATAAACGGGCTTGCAAATAATGATGCTGATATTGTTGCATTTTACACTACTGCCCCTGATGCTTCAAAACGGATTACGTACGTAAAAAAGATCCTTACAGAAATGAATACCATTTTTACAAAGGTTTATACTCCATGGACTACGGGAGGGTACCGGGCAGAGTTTATTAGTAGATCGGGAACAGATGCAAGCTCATCATTAGCTGCATTGGTAAATGGCTATGTTTTAAACTACGAAAGATACATCCGCTCTGGTAAATTCGGTATCCCTTCTGGGGCAATGATGAACGGAGTAGTTTCTGCAGAAAAAGTAGAAGCACTTTATAAAAAAGATATCTCCCTAACATTGGCTAAAACAGCCCAACAGGCTTCTTTAGATTTTTTTAACGGGAAAAGTGTAAAAACCGGAACGGAGGGGAGCTCTTTTAAGACCTATCTTGATGCTTTAGGAGCAAAAGACAGCAAGACAAATGTTAAGCTTACACAAGCTATTCAGGATCAGTTTGCCGTTACCTTAACAAAACTGAGCCTTTTAACAGAAAATCTTAACAATGAAGTGAAAACAAACAATCAGAAAATGATTGATGTGTACACTGAAATGCAAAAATCTGTGCGTATGCTCAAAGTGGATATGACATCTGCAATGAGTATTACCATTACCTATACAGACAATGATGGAGATTAATTTCATTTTTTAAATGAACGGTTATTTCCTGAAAACAACACATGCAGCCCCCATAGCCATTTATAGAATAGCTATGGGGCTAATGCTGTTTATCAGTATCCTGCGTTTTTGGACAAAAGGGTGGATAAGCGAGCTTTATATAAAGCCCCTGCACTTCTTCTCTTTTTATGGTTTCGAGTTTGTAAAACCATTGGGTAACTATACCTATGTGCTATTCTTTGTTTGTGCTATGGCAGCATTAATGGTAGCGTTTGGATTGTTCTATCGTGCGGCAATTGTTGTGCTGTTTTTTAGTTTTACCTACATAGAACTAATGGATAGAAGTACCTACCTGAATCATTATTATTTTATGAGCCTGGTATTGTTTATCCTCATGTTTCTGCCAGCAAATCGGTATTTTTCTATAGATGCAAAGCGTAAGCCATCACTATTATCAGATCAGATTCCGCAATGGAATATTGATGTGTTGAAGTTCATGATGGTTATTTTGTATTTCTATGCCGGACTTGCAAAGATTAATAGTGATTGGCTGTTAAGTGCATTGCCTTTAAAGATCTGGTTGCCTTCTCGTAATGACCTGCCTATAATTGGAGCTTTGTTAAGCTATCCGGCTACTGCATTTTTATTTAGCTGGTTTGGGTGTTTGTATGATTTAACTATAGCTTTTTTCCTTTGGAATAAGAAAACGCGTTTACTGGCTTATGCAACAGTGGTTGTATTTCATGGACTTACTGCTGTATTATTCCCGATAGGTATGTTTCCTTATGTAATGATTGTGGCAGCTTTGATCTTTTTCTCTGCTGATTTTCATTTACGGTTGGTAGACTTTTTAAACAGGCTATTTAAATGTTCACCCGAATTTATTAGACCTAATATCAGGTTTACTTATAAACCCCTGGTACAAAAAATAATGTTGGCAGGATTTGGACTGTTCTTTCTGCTTCAGTTATTGTTTCCGTTCAGGTATATGTTATACCCGGGAGAATTGTTTTGGACGGAGCAGGGCTATAGATTTTCATGGCGTGTAATGTTAATGGAAAAAGCTGGCTATGCACAGTTTACAATAAAAGATGCTACAGGTAAGTTTGCTATAGCAAATAACAATGAGTTTTTGACCGTATTGCAGGAAAAAATGATGAGCACACAGCCAGACATGATTTTGCAGTACGCCCATATATTGCGCGACTACTATGCCAAAAAGGGTTTTAAGTCGCCACAAGTTTATGTTGATTCCTATGTGGCCTTAAATGGTCGCAGCGGGAAAGTTTTTATCAATCCACACGTAGATCTTGCTAAAGAGAATGATTCTTTTAGCCCTAAGAAGTGGATTTTACCAATGAATGATGAGATTAAAGGTTTTTAGTTTATTATGTTGCTGTTTTATTTCAACAGCTGTTTTTGCTCAGGATACCACTAAGACGAAAGCACCCGATACGACTGCCAAAGTAAAGAAATTAAAAGAGGTGGTGATTAAGAATAAAAAGACAGATTTTGGATTTTCACATTTAAAAGGAGTGGAGAATTCTGGTATTTATGAGGGGAAAAAATCGGAAGTTATTATTCCAGATCAGCTGGTAGCTAATTTAGCAACCAATAATGCAAGGCAAGTTTACTCAAGGGTAGCTGGTTTGAATATTTGGGAAAGTGATGGTGGA